>CAZXDD010000084.1:0-18578 GCA_964639415.1 uncultured Armatimonadia bacterium | reverse complement strand
GGATCGCTCTGGCCGCTTCCGAGACCTCGGCGTGCTTTGTCCCCGTGCCGCCAAGACCGCTGTCGGGAGGGCTGTTTGGTGGTGGGGAGGCCCCCGAATGGCCGGCGGACCTGGTGCGGCTCCTGGGCGAAGAGTCGACTGCCAAGATTGGCCACGGGCTCAAGGACCAGGCCCGGGCGCTGCTGCCCCTGGGTCTGGAGCTGAAGGGCTACGGTTTTGACACCTCCATCGCGGCCTACCTCATCGCTCCCCACCGCTCGGAGCAGGAGGTGGCTGCGCTGGTTGGCGTTGAGTTCGGGCAGTCGCTGCCGCCGGCGGACGGTCCGGGGGAGGGAGAGCTTTCGGGAGCCGCGCTGCACGCCTGTGCCGAGGCCGCGGCGGTGGTACGCCTGACGATCCCCCTGCGCGAGCAGCTCGAGCAGATCGGCGAGAGGGCGTTGTTTGAGGAGGTGGAGATGCCCCTGGCGCTGATCCTGGGGCAGATGGAGGCGGCGGGCATCGCGGTGGATGCGGAGCGATTGGACGAGATCGGCGACAAGCTCCAGGGCATGGTTCTCCAACTGGAGAAGAGGATTCACGCCGCGGCGGGGGTGGAGTTCAACATCGCCTCCCCCAAGCAGGTGGGCGAGGTGCTGTTCGACAAGCTCGGGCTGCCGGGCGGGAGGAAGACCAAGACGGGGTGGTCGACGGCGGCCGGAGTGCTGGATGATCTGGCCGTGGAGCACGAGGTGCCGCGACTGATCCTGGAGCACCGTGAGTACTCCAAGCTCAAGTCGACCTATGTGGATGGGTTGATCAAGCTGGTCGACGAGGACGGTCGGATCCGCACTACCTTCGAGCAGACGGTGGCGGCGACGGGTCGGCTGTCCAGCCGCAATCCGAACCTGCAGAACATCCCGGTTCGCACCGAGTGGGGGCGTGAGATCAGGTCGTGCTTCGTGGCCGGAGGGGATAAGCGGGTGCTGTTGGCGGCGGACTACTCGCAGATCGAGTTGAGGATCTTGGCCCATATGTCCCAGGACCCGAACCTGCTACAGGCCTTCGGCGCGGGAGAGGACATCCACAAGCGCACGGCGGCGACGATCTTCGGGGTGGGTCTGGAGGCGGTGGACGCCGCCATGCGGCGTGCGGCCAAGACGGTGAATTACGCGGTGATGTACGGGATGGGCGCCACGGCACTGGGCAAGCAGCTCGGGATCCAGCGCGCGGCGGCGCAGGAGTTCATCGACAATTACTTCCGGGCGCTTCCGGCGGTGAAGGCGTTCTTCGAGGGCATGGTGGAGCAGGTGCGCCGGGACGGGTACGTCAGTACGCTGCAGGGGCGTCGCCGGCCGATTCCGGACATACAGTCCAAGAATCAGGGGATCGCGGCCTATGCGGAGCGGGCGGCGATGAACGCGCCGCTGCAGGGCACGGCCGCGGACATCATCAAGGTGGCCATGGTGCGCCTGGCGCCGCGTCTGGCGCAGGAGGCACCCGGCTGCACCATGCTCTTGCAGGTTCATGACGAGTTGGTGTTCGAGGTCGCCCGGGATGGTCTATCCCAGGCCATCTCGCTGGTCCGGGAGGTGATGCAGGGCGCCGAGACCTTGGATGTCCCACTGGTGGTCGACTGCAAGGTGGGCGTCAACTGGCGCGATCTGGAGCCGGTCTAGGGGCCGCCGGAGGGTCCCGGGGACCGGTTTCTGACAGTCCGCCCGACTCCGGGTCCGACGCCGCTGCGCGACGGGCGCGGTAGGTTCACCGAGATGAGTGTCCTGTATTGAGCCAGTCAGTCTGCATCATCACCGCATGTGCCGTGCGAGTACGTTCGCGCGGACGCAGACACTAACGATCCGGACGAAGGCCGAAGGGAGTCCATCACAATGGCATACGTCTCTGACAACGATGATCTGCGCAACGATTCTGCCGGCGAGGTCGAGCAGACCCCGCCCCCAGACACCGACAGCGATGCCGTGCCACAGCAGCCCGCTCCGGAGCCCGCCGAGGCGGCTCCCGCAGCCGCCGAGGCCCAGGAAGAGCCCATCGCCGCGGCCGGCGATCTTGACGACGAGGAGGAGGCCCTGCCCGCCGACTGGGCGGAAGATATCGAGGGCATCCCTCAGGTGGTCAAGGAAGGCGAGATCGTGCGGGGCGAGGTCGTGGCCGTGGACGCCAACGGCGTCCAGGTCGACATCGGCGCCAAGGCCGAGGGTTTCATCCCGTTGGCCGAGTTCCCCAATGCCGGTGACCGGCCCGAGGTCGGTAGCACGGTGGAAGTGGCCGTTGTCCGCTATGACACGGAGAACGACGTGATCCGTCTCTCCAAGCGTCGCGCGGACTATGAGCGGGTGTGGAACGAGCTGGAGGAGGAGGCCAAGGTCGGCGGCATCGTGCAGGCCATGGTGACCGAGCGTGTCAAGGGTGGGCTGCGCGTGGACGTGGGCGTCCCCGGGTTTGTCCCGGCCTCTCATGTGGGCACCCGCAATCTGCGCAATCTGGAGCGTTTCGTGGGACGTAGCCTGCGGCTGAAGGTCCTCGAGGCCGATCGCCGGGCCAAGAAGGTCATCCTCTCCCACCGCGACCTGGTGGAGGAGGAGCGGGCGGTCCGCAAGGCGGAGACCATGGACCGCCTGGAGGAGGGGCTGATCTGCGAGGGCAAGGTGCGCAACATCACCAACTACGGCGCCTTCGTGGATCTCGGCGGCGTCGACGGCCTGCTGCATATCTCGGAGATGTCCTGGACGCCGATCAAGCATCCCTCCGATGTGTGCAAGGTGGGCGACACCGTGCGGGTGGTGGTGCTGGAGATCGCCGACGACGGCGAGCGCATCTCTCTGGGCATGCGGCAGATCCTCCCGGACCCGTGGAAGGAGGCCGCGGCCAAGCTCAGGCCCAACAGCGTGGTGAAGGCGCGCGTCACTCGTCTGGTGCGGACCGGGGCCTTTGCCCAGCTCATCGAGGCGGGCATCGAGGGGTTCATCCCCATCCGGGAGCTGAGCGACAAGCGCATCTCCGAGCCCTCGGACGCCATCGCCAAGGATCAAGAGGTGGACCTGAAGATCCTCGACATCCATCGCGAGGCGCGGCGGATGACGCTGAGTCTCACCGCCGCCGAGCAGGAGAAGGAGCGGGCCCAGTACCGGGAGTTCATGGATCAGCAGGCCACGGAGCGTCCCACCCTGGGCGACCAGTTCGGGGCTCTGTTGGCCAGCGTCAAGACCGACCTCGAGGCCGACGGGGACAGCGGCGTGCAGGAGCCCGCCGCCGCGGAGCCGGAGAGCGAAGAGGTCGCCCCGGCCCCCGAGGAAGAGGACGGCGAGCAGTAGGCATTGCCGTCGTCCGGGTGCCGATGTGTGTGCAGGCGACTGCCTGCCGTCGGCGCCAATTGGTGTGGCCTGTTCGCGCCCGACCGCGGTCTCGCGGTCGGGCGCCGTCGCTGGTGTTGCCCGGCCGCTCGGCAGGTTCCGGCGCCTCGGGCTCATGATGGGAGGGTGCTCTCTTGGTTGTTATCGGTATCACGGGACCGATGGGGTCCGGCAAGTCCGCCGTGCTGGGATGGCTGGGCGAGCTGGGGGCCGCGTGCCTGCGTGCCGACGATGCCTCCCGGGAACTGCTCGGTGGGGATGTGCGTTTACTAGGCTCGGTCAGGGAGCAGTTGGGGGACGGGGTGTTCCGCCCCGACGGGAGTCTGGATCGCGCCGGGACGGCGGCGCTGATCTTCGCCGACGAGGCCGCCCGTCAGAGGCTGGAGGGCGTGCTCCACGGGCCGATGGTGTGTTGGCTTGCGCGGCGCATTGAGGCGTTGCGTGACGGGCCCTGCCCGCCGCCACTGGTGGCCGTGGAGGCCGCGATCCTCACCCACATGGGTGGCCGGGGTCTTGTGGACGCGGTGGTGCGCGTGGCCGCCCCGCGGGCGCAGTGCCTGGCGCGGATCCAGGCGCGAGACGGGATCACGGCGCAGGAGGCCGCGGCCCGCATGGCGCTGCACCAGCGGCTGGGGCTGTTTGACGAGCCGGCCGACCATGTGATCGATACCTCCGGCTCGCCGGAGCAGACGCGGGCGCAGGTCGTGGCGCTGTGGAACCAACTGGTGCCCGACCGGCGTTGTGAAGGGCATGAAAGTTGAGCACTGCCCCACGGGTTGTGGGGGGCGTGGGAGCGATGTGTGAGAGAGACGTCACGGCGCGCCGACTCCGTCGGGGCGCGCCGTGGCTTCTCGCCCTCGGTGTGGCCGCCGTGGGAGGCCGCACGGACTGTACCCAGCAGACCTAGCAGATGGAGGAACCGCGATGATTGAAGTGGAGGGGCTAACCAAGTATTACGGCCCGGTCCCCGCCATCATGGACGTCTCGTTCTCCGTCAAGGAGGGCGAGATCGTCGCTTTCCTGGGACCCAACGGGGCGGGGAAGACGACCACGATGCGGGTCTTGACAGGCTTCATGCCGGCGACCTACGGCACCTGTCGCATCGGGGGCCTGGACGTGTACGAGCAGTCGATCGCCGCTCGTCGGCGGATCGGCTACATGCCGGAGACGACCTCCTTGTACCCGGAGATGCGGGTGTACCAGTACCTGCAATACTGCGGCAAGCTGCACGGGATGAAGCGGGGGGAGCTCGGCGAGCGGCTGGATGAGGTCACCGAGGTGTGCGGTCTACAGGACCGGCGGGAGTCGATCATCGGGACGCTGTCTTTGGGGTACCGCCAGCGCGTGGGATTGGCGCAGGCGCTCATCCACTCCCCGGACGTGCTGATCCTCGACGAGCCCACCGTGGGTCTGGACCCGAACCAGATCATCGAGGTACGCAAGGTCATCCGGGGCCTGGCCGGCAAGCACACGGTGATGCTCTCCACGCACATCCTGCCCGAGGCGCAGATGACCTGCGAGCGCGTGATCATCATCAACCAGGGGCGCGTGGTGGCCGAGGACACGCCGGAGAACCTCACGGCTCAGATCCAGGAGGTCGAGACCATCCTGGTGAAGGTCCGCGACACGGACCCCTCGGTGGCCAAGCTGCTGGGCGAGATGCCGCAGGTCACCTCGGTGCGCAGTCACGGGGACGCGGGCCCGGGGACCTATCTGGTGGACACCGAGATTGGCTCGGACATCCGATCGGAGGTGGCACAGTACGTGGTGGGCAAGGGGTGGGGCCTTCTGGAATTGCGCCCGGTGGAGATGACGCTTGAAGAGGTCTTCCGTCAGTTGACCACCGAGGAAAGGGGAGTGGCGTAGGTCATGCGCAACATCCTGACCATCGCGGGGAGAGAGCTGCGGTCCTACTTCACCTCCCCCACAGCATTCGTGGTGATGGTGTTTTTCCTGTTCTTCTCCGGCCTGATCTTCACGTTCTCGATCCTGCAGCCGCAGGCGCGGGCGGAGATGGGGGGCCTGCTGGGGAGCATGGTGTTTCTGACGCTGATGGTGTCTCCGTTCATCACCATGTCGCTTCTGGCTCAGGAGCGTGCCAGTGGGACGCTGGAGCTGCTGCTGACCAAGCCCGTCAAGGACTACGAGGTGGCGCTGGGCAAGTACCTGGGCGCCCTGGGCCTGTACGCCGCCATGCTGGTGCTGACCCTGGTGTACCCGATCCTGTACGCCAAGTGGGGCGACTTCGACTGGGGTCCGGCCTGGGTGGGTTACCTCGGCCTGCTTCTGGTGGCGATGTCGTTTCTGGCCATCGGCATCTTCGCCAGTGGCCTGACCAGGAGCCAGATGGCCTCGGCGGGCATCTGCCTGGCGGCCTTCCTGTTCGTCTGGCTCATCGGCTGGGTGTCCTATCTGGTGGGTGGGGAGGATAGCTGGCTCAAGCAGGTGGCCAAGAACATCTCTGTGTTCGAGATGTTCGGCGACTTCGAGAAGGGGATCTTGGACCTCAAGAACGTCATCTACTTCCTGAGCATGGTGGTGTTCTTCCTGTTCATGACGGTTCGGGTGCTGGAGCTGCGCCGACAGGTGTAGGGCCCGACCGGCAGCCCAGAGGGGCGCGAGTCTTGACGTTTGGGGCTCGTTTGGGGGCTGCAATCCCGCCGTTGGCAGGCGTTCAGGTCGGGTTTCTCAGCCCGGGTCGGTCCCGGAAGCGGAAACCGCCGTCGTCCACGACCACGAGCCCTCGGGGCGCCGCTGGTCGGTCTGAGGCGGAGCTTCGACAGCAGCCCGCAACGCTGAAGCCGGAGACGCGAACCGGAAGTCCATGCCACGTCACGCTTGCTCTGCAGTTCACAAGGCAAGTTCCCAGAGCAAATCCAGCCGGGTAGGTGAAACGCTATATGCCCGAGGACAAGCAGTCCAAACAGCCGGAACCCCACCGCGCCGCACCCCGGGACGCCCGTCTGCAGCAGCCCGAGGCCCCGGAGATGCTGGGCATGTTGGGCACCGTGGCCGCCCTGGCGGGCGCGCTGTGTCTCATCGTCGGCCTGCTGTGGTGGATCGTGGCCAAGATCGTCGTCGTCCCGGCGATGGTATTCCTGATCCTCGCCGGTGTGCTTCTGATCTTCGGCCTCGTCGTCCACTTCAAGAGCCTCGTGGGGCTGTTCAGGGAGAGGCGCGCCGTCAGTGGTCTCAACACCCTGGTCTATGCGGCCCTGGTGTTCGGCATCATCGTCCTGGTGAACTTCATCGCCGTGCGCCACCAGGGCAACATGCCCAGGCTCGACGCCACGAAGAACAAGCAGTTCTCCCTGGCCGATCAGACCCGCAAGGTGGTCAAGTCGCTGAACCAGGATCTGGAGATCATCGGTTTTTACACCGACAGGAACCCCACTCAGGGCGAGGTGCGGCAGCGCCTGGAGCAGTACCAGAAGCTGTCTAACCGCGTGAAGCTGTCCTTCTACGACCCCAACATCAAGCGGGCCCAGGCGCAGGAGCACAATGTGACGATGGACGGGACGATCATCGTCAAGTCTGGGGAGCGCAAGGAGACGGTGACGGTGGGGGATGAGGAGCGCATCACCAGCGCCATTCTTGCCGTCACCACGGGGCAGAAGACCAAGGTCTACTTCCTCACGGGCCACGGGGAATGCAGCCCCACCCAGTACGCCGACGACAGTTGCACCACGATCAAGCAGACGCTCGAATCGCAGCAGTACGAGGTAGAGACGTTGTCTTTGCTGTCCCAGAGCGATCCCGTGGTGCCCCAGGACTGCGCGGTTCTGGTCATCGCCGGCGCCAAGCATCCGCTGCAGGCGAAGGAGCTGGCGGCCATCGAGAAGTATGCCGACCAGGCGGGCCGCCTGCTGATCACTCTGGCCAGTACGCCGGATGCCCCGGACTTTGCCGGCATCCTGAGCAAGCGGGGTGTCACCCCGCTGAAGGGACAGGTGCTGGAGGCGGGCGCGGAGCATCAGGCCTTCGGGGACAAGACGCTGCCTCTGGTCATGGACCCGGAGCCCCACAAGATCACCGAGAAGCTGCAGGCGCTGGTGCTGCCCATGGCCCGGGGTCTGCAGATCGACGCCGGTCCCGAGCCGCCGCCCAGCTATCCGGGCGCTCCCCCTCCCCCCGGCCAGAAGGCCCAGGCGCTGCTGATGAGCAGTGCCGAGGCCTGGCTCGACGTTCCTCAGGGTGAGACGCCGGCCAACAAGACCAAGGACCCCGGCGAGCAGACGGGTCCGCTGGCACTGGCCGCCGTGATCGATGAGAGCAAGAAGGACAAGCCGCCCACGATGCCCGGCATGCCGCCGGAGCCTGAGGACGGCGAGGACGGACCGATGATCGTGGTCATCGGTAGCACCGAGTTCATGACCGATGGCTTCTACAACAGCACCGGGCTCCGTCAGAACCCGTTCCTCGTACTCAACAGCATCGCCTGGCTGGTGGCGAATGAGAAGCTCATCTCCATTCCGCCCAAGGAGCAGGAAGTCCCCTATCTGACCATGGTCGGCTCCCAGAAGGCAATCGCCGTGGTGACGGCCTTGTTCATCATCCCGGGGCTCGTCGTGCTGGCCGGCGGCTTCGTCTGGTGGCGCCGAAGGAGGTAGGGCCGCATGCGCAGATTTGCAGTCACGCTGGTTGCACTTTTCGTGTTCGCCGGGATGCTGGTCTGGGTGCTGACCAAGGAACGCGGGCGAGTGGCGCACAAGGACGAGGTGTTCCGCGGTGAGATCACCCGGGCCGAGGACGTCACCGGCATCGAGGTGGTGACCTGGACGGACGCTCCGGCGGAGCCTGAGCAGGCCGCGGGCGAGGCCGGCGCCGAGGAGGGTAAGGCGGACGCCGCCGACAAGACGGGCGCCAAGGACAAGGCGAAGGCCGAAGGCGACAAGCCGTCGCGAGTGGCCGAGAAGCGTCTTGTGCTGGAGAAGCAGGGCGACGAGTGGCGCCTGATGGAGCCGCTCAAGGGCCAGGCCGATCCCGAGGCCGTGGACAAGATGATCAAGGCCATCGTGGAGCTCAAGCCCGACGTCCAGCAGGACGTCTCGCCCACCTCCGAGGAGTTCGGCCTGGACAAGCCCGAGCTGGACGTGATCGCCAGGCTCAAGGGCGGCAAACAACTGAAGATCTCGCTGGGCAAGAACACCCAGGTGGGAGCCAAGATCTACGCCCAGATCTCGGACAGGCCGGGGCTGTACATGGTGCCCTCCATGTTCCGCACCGACCTGGACAAGACCCCCGAGAGCCTCCAGGACAAGAAGCTCGCCCGGTTTGAGAAGGACGACGTCACGGGCGCCACCTTCGTCGGCGAGAAGGGCACCGTCGTGGCCTCCCGCAAGCAGGAGGGCACCGGCACCGACAAGAAGGTGCAGTGGGCCATCACCAGCCCGGGCGACTACAGGGGTGATGAGTGGGCGTTCTCCTCGGGCATCAACCGTGTCGCCGATACCGTTGCCAAGGAGATCATCGGCAGCCCCAAGGAGCTCAAGGAGTACGGCCTCGACAAGCCCAGGGTCCGGTTCACCGTGCAGCTCAAGGACGGCAAGTCGGTGGAAGTTTCGCTCGGCAAGGAGATCAAAAAGAAGCTCCCCACCTACGAAGGCAGCCCCACCGAGGAAGAGCAGGACCTGGTCTACGCCATGCGCAAGGGCAGGCCGGAAGTGCTCCTGGTGGAGAAGCTTGTGCTCACCGATCTTGACAAGGGCGTCATGGATCTGCGGGACAAGAAGATCATCGACCTCAAGAGGGACGACGTGCTGGCTCTGGATGTCAAGCGTCGCGAGGGGCTGAGCTTCTCGGCACAGCGCACCGGTGACACCTGGACGTTGCAGACGCCGCAAGTAACCAAGGCCAAGCAGACCAAGATCGACGATATCCTCTGGGACCTGACGGACCTGGAGGCCCGGGAGTACGTGGACAAGGCCGCGGACCTGAAGGCCATCGGTCTGGCGGTGCCCGGTACGGTGATCACACTCAAGCTCCGCGGCAAGAAGGAGCTGAAGATCAACATCGGCGACAAGGTGGCCCAGGAGGGCTCGGGCGAGCCGCAGTACTACTGCAGCACCTCCGAGAGCAACCAGGTGTACAAGATCGGCGAGATGGTGGTGCGGGACCTGCCGGAGAAGGTCGACGACCTCAAGGAGGAAGTCACACCACCGGCAACCAAGCCGGGCGCCGGAGCGGCCGAGGGCGATCCCGCCAAGGAGGAGATCGCTGTCCCGGCCCCGAGCACGGACTAGCCGAAACGCGACGCCGGCCCCGTCCGGCGCACACGAATGCGGCCCCGCCATCGAAAGGTGGCGGGGCCGCTTGATTCTGCCCCGAGATCGCGGCAACGCCCTATAGGTCCGGCGGAGAAGTCCACATTGCCATGGGAGCGCTATTCTGCCGGCGTCCGCTCCCGGAGGGGGCAGCTCGAGGAATCTCCCGGCATGCAGCGAGATCCCTCGCTATCTCGCTGCACGAGATGGACGCTCAGGGTGACATGAAACGGACCGGCCGGACTTTCCGGCCGCGCCTCTATCCCACCAGCCGGCAGAGGCCCCACAGGAGCGCGTGTTGTGCCGCGGCGGCAGCGAGGAAGACCAGGAGGAAGCCGCCGGTGTCGAAGCGTTGGCTCTGGTGAGGTTGGTGGTAGACGGTGGCATGGGCCCAGAGAGCGAAGATGACGGCCAGGGTGTAGGCCGCCATCAGGCCCCAGGTTTCCGGGGCGAAGGAGGCGAGCTTCAGCGGGAAGGCGGCTTCGAAGTTAAGCTCGACCTTCGCCAGTCGCCGTGCGAGCAGGGGGAGGACGAGAAGCTGAGGCAGAAGAGCTGTGCGGGCGAGGGCGGAGAGGCCCAGCGCCGCGACGGGTCCGGGCCGGAGCCGACGGCCGAGGAGGTGGAGTGCGGCCGCGAAGGCGAGCCAGGCCAGGAGCACTCCGGCCGCGGCGATGACCGCGGATCGCGGCAGATGAGAAGGATACATGGTCACCAGCAGGCCGGTGCGGATGTCTCCGAGTGCCGCGGCAACAACCACCGCCGCCAGGCCCGTGAATCCCAGGGCGGCCCCGGAAAGCGACAGCGCGGTGATGGGCCGTCCGCCGCCGGACGCCATCTCAGCCCTCCTCTTGCCCACCGGCGGCCGGCGCCGGCAGCCTCAAGCGGATCGTGGTCCCCGCTCCGGGGCGACTGTCGATCTCCAGACTGCCGCCGTGCTCCTCCTCCACGATGCGGTGGCAAGAGAACAGGCCCAGGCCGGTGCCGGTCTCTTTGGTCGTGAAGAACGGCTCCATGAGGCGTTTCTGGACTTCCTCGGGGATGCCCGGGCCGGTGTCGGAGACGGCGATGACGACCTCATTGTCCTCGGCTTCGGTGCTGACGGTGACGGTCTTTGGGTCGCAGTCTTCGAGGGCCTCGGCGGCATTGAGCAGCAGGTTGAGCAGCGCCCGCTCGATCTGGGCGCTATCGGCGTTCACCGGCGGCAGCTCCGGGGCCAGTTGGAGATTGAGCGTCACGTGGCGGTGGGTCAGCTCTGTCCCGACCAGCTCCAGGGCATTGCGGACCGACAGGTTCAGGTCCGTGGGCTGCAGGTCGGGGCAGCGCCCTCTGGAGAATGCCAGGAGGCGCTCGGTGAGTGTGGTGAGGCGCTCGGTCTGGCATTGGAGGGCTTCCTTGGCGTCCTGGGCCAGCGGCCTGCCCTCCAGGAGCATCTTGACGAACAGGCGGATGGGGGAGACGATGTTGGCCATGTCGTGGGCGATACTGGCCGAGAGCAGGCCTACGGTGGCGGTGCGCTCGGAGGCCAGCATGTGCTCCTGAGCGGCCTTGAGCTCGTCGTAGGCACGGCGCAGGTCGGTGTAGAGCCGGGCCTTCTCGATGGCCACGGCGGCCTGGGCCGCGATGCCGACCACCAGATGGACGTCCTGCTCGGAGAAGATGTAGGTGCCGGAGGATGTGGCCAGATGGATGATCCCCACGGGCTCGCCGCCGGCGACCATGGGCGCCACGATGGCGGAGCGGATCTTGAGGTCTCGGACGCTGTCTGATCCCTTGAAGCGGGAGTCGGCGGTGGCGTCGGTAGTGAGCACCGCGACGCGCTCCTGCAGGGCCCGGGTGACCATGTTGCGGCTGATGGCCAGCCTGGTGTCGGTTGCCGCCTGGTTCGTATAGTGGGTGGCGTGGGGGGTGATCTGGCCGGTCTCGGCGTCCACCAGGAGCAGGGCCGCCCGCTCGACCGGCAGCAGCTCCGAGATGCGGTTCACCACGACCTGGAGCAGTACCGGGAGCTCCAGGGTGGTGCCCAGGGCCCGGCCCAGGTCGAGGATGACGGCCAGGCGCTGCTGGGCCTCGGCGTCATCGGGCACGCGGTGTACCGCCGGGTCGATGGCGCTGACGGCGAACACCACGTCGCGGTCGCGGGTCACTTCCGCCGCGTCGATGGCGGCTTCACTGTCGCTGTCGATGATCTGAACCTGCTCCGCGACCCGCTGCGCCGCGCCGTTCGCTGTCTCCTCCACCAGCTCCAGCCACGTTCGGCCCACTCGGAACTGGTCGCCCGCATGCAGCACCGAGGGGCTGTAGATTCTGCGTCTGCCCATGAAGGTGCCGTTGGCGCTGGCCATGTCCTCGAGCACCAGGGCACCGTCCTGGTGATAGATGCGGGCGTGCACGCGGGAGATGCGCAGGTCCAAAGGCAGACAGATTCGGCTGTCCTTGCGGCGGCCGATGACGACCTCGGGGGCGTCCAGAGGGAACTCCAGGCCCTTCATGTCGCCGCTGAGCACCCGCAGCTTGAACATGAACCTCACTGCCTATCGATGCGTCGTGGGGCCCTGAGGGCGGGCCGCGACGCGGAAGTAGTCACAGAGGCCGTCCACGATGCCGGCGGCGATTCGCCGCCGCCCTTCGCCATCCCGCAGCAGCGCCTCCTCCGCCGGGGACGAGATGTAGCAGCACTCCACCAGCACTCTGGGGGCGTCGGTCTCGCGCAGGACGCGGAATGGCCCGGGTGCGACGAGGCGGCTTGCGGTCCCCACCTCGCGGCACAGGGCGCTTTGGATCAGATAGGCCGGCTGCGCGCTCATGGGCGACCAGTAGTAGGTCTCGGTGCCGGCGACATCGGGTCGGTTGTCGCTCCCCGGATGGTTGCAGTGGATGCTGACGAAGATGTCCGGGTGCAATGATCTCGAACGGATGACGCGTGCCGTCAGTTCCGTGCGCGCTGTGGAGCCCGGCTCGGTGAGCGGGAGGTCGGACTCCCGGGTGAGCGCTACGCGGCTGCCCCTCTCCACCAGCAGGCCTTTGACTTCCCGGGCGATGGCCAGGTTCGCGTCCTTCTCCAGTAGGCCGGAGGGGCCCACCGCGCCCTCATCGCGGCCGCCGTGGCCGGGGTCCAGCACAATCATCTTCCCCCGCAGGCCGGCAGAGGCATAGGGGCGGCGGATGTCCAGGGCCAGGCTGTGGTCGTCGGGGTAGGAGACCTCATAGCCTCTTTGCTGGGCGCCCGCGAGCTCGATCCATAGCTGCGTCCTATCGGGCGCGAGCCGCCGCAGTCGCATGCCGCCCACGAAGTTCTCGATCGGCAGACAGCGCCAGCGGCAATCCGCCGTCTCGGCGCCGAACAGGTCCAGACAGAGCCGCTGCGGGGCCACGAACTGACGTACGCGGAAGGGCACCCGGCGCCCGACCGACAGGACTATGCGGACCCCCGCCTCGGAAGGGGCCACCGTCACGAGGGCCATCCGGCCCGGTGGGGGCGGCGCGCCGGGCTCCAGAGCCCGGACGCTCACCTCGTGGGCGTAGGCCGGCAGGTCCCGGGCAAGCCGCAGTCTGTACCAGCCACCGACCTTGTCCTCGGCCCACAGCGGCACGCCCTCCGGCAGCTCCGTCAGCCGGGGATGCGCCTTGCTTGGCCCTACTCGGATCGGGGTATAGGCACCATCGGTCAGTACGAGCCGAGAGGCCGAGGCGGGAAGCGCCGCCAGGCAGAGCAGTGCCGTCAGGAGCGGGTAGCCGGCGTGCCGGATGCCCCGGGCGGCCCGGCGTTGACGGTCCTGTCGCACGCGCGGTATCATGGCATGGTCGGTCATCTCAGCGCGGTCGCACCCCATGCCCGTGCGGGCGGCGGCACCGTCTGCCCTCCGGGAGTATCCGCCTTCGGCCGTCACCTTTGGAAACGGGAGGCATTATAGCATGGGCAGATTCCGACGTCGAGGATGGCGCGCGGGCGTATCGCTGGTGGAGATCACCGTAGTCAGCGGCCTGCTTTCGGCGATGTCCGGAGGCTCCAACGCCTTCCTGCAGGTCCAGAACAAGGCGCTGGGGACCCAGTGCCAGATGCAGTTGCAGCAGGCGTACAGGCTCATCCAGATGTACACCGACGACAATGATGGGCGGCTGCCCAGGGCGTGGTGCTTCCCCTGGCGCCAGAATGCGGCAGACCCCTTCATCCTCACCAATGCCCTGGGCGTCCGCGACGCCGCCACCCGGAAGCTGTTCATCTGCCCGGCGGCCCCACAGGGGTGGCTGCAGTTGGGGCTGACCTACATCTACAATGACGCTCTCAGCGGGCAGCTTCTGGACAACGTGCCCAATCCCTCGATGACGTGGTTGATGACGGACGCCAATATCATCGACCCGCGCCTGCCGCCTCCGCATCTGGGCGGGTACAATGTGCTGTTTTGCGATGGGCGGGTGAAGTGGCTGCCCGCCGAGCAGGCGCGGCAGTTCGTGCGCCTGCCATTGCCCGAGGTCAAGCCGGAGACGGACCCCGAGGCGACGGAGGACAAGCCGGAGGGCGAGGAGGGCGGGGCCAAGCCGGAGGGCGAAGGCGACACGGAATGATCTCACGCGGCGGCGGCAGGGCCGCGCTCGATGGCGACGAGTTGGCCCATGCGGGTTTGTGAGCGGTACCACCGCCGGGTGGCACTCCTGCGCTCCCGCCGCGGCCAGCGCGCAGTGGTCGCTGCCGCGGCCGCCGCGCTCCTGCTGGGAGTGCTAGGGGGGCCCTACCTCGTCTCGAGCCCAAGCATGTGTGCCTCGTGCCACCACACGCGGCCCGCGGTGAGCACCTGGCGCACCTCTTCGCACCGAAAGGTCCACTGTCTGGAATGCCACGCCGAGGTGAGCGTGCCGCGCGACCCTCTGGGCCGGGCCCGGGCATGTCTGCAGGCGGCCGGGCGGTTCGCCGCTGGCGGGTCCACCGGCCAGCAGATGGCCACCGACAGCGGCCTTTGCACCCGCGGGGGCTGCCATGACGCCACCCCCCGCGAGACGACACTCCAGGACGGCGGCTTCGCCTTCGACCACAGGCGGCACCTGGAGACGGAGCGCGAGACGGTGGAGCTAAGCTGCATCTCGTGCCACCCCAGGTCGGCCCACAGCCCGGCGCCGGGTCCGGCCCGGGAGACCTGTGCCCTGTGCCATCACGCGGACATGGCCGCATCCGCCTCGCCGGAGCGATGCACCGACTGTCACCCGCGGCCCATCGGCATCCGGAAGGGCGGTCTGCCCCACGATGATCTGGGGCCCGCGGGTGAGGACTGCCTGCTTTGCCACGGGACGGTCTACTCCGGCGGGATGGAGGCGCCCCGGGAGCGTTGCCTGGAGCACATGTCCGCCCGGGATTACGAGCAGTTCGATACGCTACCATCGCTTGGGCACTACGTCACCGTCACCGAGCGCGGGGTGGCGTGTTTCGACTGCCACGAGCGGCCAAAGCACGGATCGAGTCGACGGCCGGTGCCAAGGACGGTCGAGGAGGCCCGCGGGGGCGGGTAGCGCGCTCGGTCTGGTGCCCGGCGCACCCCCGGGCAGTGATGGTGTGCGGGCGGCCGGAGCCTCGAGCACGGCCCGCAGGTCTGCAGTGCCGGCGAGCGACTGAGGCGACACGTCACAACCGCGGGAGCAGGAGCATGACGGCTCTGAACGTGGGTCTCGTGGGCTGCGGAGTCATGGGCCATCACTATGCCCGGGTCATCACCGATTGTGGTCACTGCCGGCTCGGGGCGGTGTGCGACCTCGAGTCGGCACGGGGGCGGCAGTGCGCCGGAGAGTGGGGCGCCGGCGGAGTGTTCACGGATCACGGCGACATGCTGGGGACGGCGAAGCTGGACGCGGTGGTGGTGGCCACGCCGGACTTTGCCCATCGCGAGGTTGTGTGCGACGCGCTGGCGGCGGGGGTGCCCGTACTGTGCGAAAAGCCCCTGGCGACCACACTGGCCGACGCCGACGCCATCGTCCAGGCGGGCCGGGCCCACAGTGTCCCGGTGATGGTCAACTTCGGCAATCGGCATCGGGCCAACGCCCGCCGCGTGCGGGAGCTGGTGCTGGGTGGTAAGCTCGGCCGCGTGGAGCACGTGTACATTCGGCTCAACGAGCGGTTGTGCAAGACCCTCACCATCTCGTGGCTGCAGCGTACGTCGCCGGTGTGGTTCCTGCTGTCGCACTGCGTCGATCTGGTGCGCTGGATCCTGGACGAGGATTTCGTGGACGTCTCGGCCCGCTCGGTGCAGGGAGTAGTGGCCCGCACGGCGCCGGGGGTGCCGGATATCGTCAGTGCGCTGGGCACCACCGCCTCGGGCGTGTGCGTGAACCTCGAGAGCTGCTGGACCATGCCGGACGGCTACTTCGGCAACATCGACTTCGCCCTGCAGATCATCGGCGAGGACGGCGCGATCCAGGCCGACTTGTTCCCGCACGATCTGGCCCTGCACCGCCATACCGATGCGATGGTGCAGGACTACTCCATGGACGTGGTCGCCGGAGCGGGCCACTACAGCGGCTGGTGGGAGGACTCCACAAGATCCTTCTTCCAGGCCATCGCCACCGAGGATCTGCCCTCCCCCGATGCGGCGGAGGCCAGGGAGGTCACCCGCACCTTGCTGGCCCTGGACGCCTCGCTGCAGGAGGGACGCCGGGTGCGGCTGGATGAGGTGAAGTAGCGGCGCCTGTCTTCTCCCGGCCCCGCCGGGCGCCGCGGGGCGCGGACACACCCGGCCACACACCGGGCCTCCGTCCATGCAGGTCAAGAGGCCAAAGACGCCCAATTGACCCCTCCGCAATTCGTCTTCCAGTCTTCGTCGGCCCAGACCAGACCCCACGGAGGGACTACTCTGATGAGCACCGGATTGTGGGAGCCCGACTTCTCGCGCATGCTCACCGTCCTGCGCCGCGACGGTGAGCCCGACCGCGTCCCGTTCTTCGAGCTCTTCCACGACGGCCCGATCATCGAGGCCGCCATGGGCACGCCGATCCCTCAGGAGCCCGACGCGTGGCGCACCTACCGCATCCAGTTCATGTCCACGCTTGGATATGACTACGTCAACGGGTACCACAGCTTTGGGTTCCCGGGGGTGGAGGCGCTCATCTCGGCGGACACCGCGGAGCGGGGCGGGGGTCAGCGGGGCTGGCAGGACGAGCACCGGGGTCCGATTGGGGACTGGGAGCAGCTTGACAAGTACCCCTGGCCGCGGATCGAGGAGGCGAGCTTCGACGACCTCGAGCAACTGGCGCCCATGCTGCCCGACGGCATGAAGGTGACCGCGACGCTGCCCGGCGGCATCCTCGAGAACCTGTCGCGCCTCATGGGCTATGAGCCCCTGTGCATGGCGCTCATCGACGACCCCGGCCTGGTGCAGGCCGTCGTCGACAGGATCGGCGAGGGCGAGCTTGCGCTTTACAGAGTCCTGTGCGACATGGAGCACGTCGGCGCCCTGTGGCTCAATGACGATCTGGGCTTCAAGACCCAGACCATGATCTCGCCCGCTCACCTGAGGCAGTTTGTGTTCCCCTGGCACAAGCGGCTCATCGACTATGCCCACTCCCACGGGAAGCTGGTCATGCTCCACGCCTGTGGGAACCTGCGCGAGGTCATCGACGATTTGATCGACGATGTGCGCATCGACGCCAAGCACTCCTTCGAGGACGCGATCCAGCCCGTAGCGGAGTTCAAGCGGCTGTACGGGCACCGGGTGGCGACCTTGGGTGGCATTGATGTAGACATGCTCGCCCGGGGGACGGAGGAGCAGGTGCGGGCCTACACGCGCCGGGTCGTCGAGGACTGCGCCCCCGGCGGCGGGTACGCCCTGGGCTCGGGCAACAGCGTGGCGAACTACATCCCGGTGGAGAACTTTCTGGCCATCCTGGATGAGGGCAGGAAGGTGGGGGTGTACTGAGGGACTGAAGGCGGGTGCAGCCCGTGCCATTGGCGAACGCGTAGGTCGGGCTTTCCAGCCCGGCTCGGCGATCCCGCTCGGCGGATCGCGGCCCGGCCGTGGCATCGACCCGAGGCGAACCTCCGTGCCGTGCTCGTCGGTTTGAGGGGGAGCTTCGCTATCGCTGTAATGCCGGGCTCGCCGTCCGGGCTGTGGCGAGCCGCCGCCGAACGCCCCACCGGGACGCTCGCCGATGGTCCGGGGCACAGGCAGAACCCAATGGAGGTCGACAATGTCTCGCGTGACCGTGACCAATGATGAGTGCTTCGAGCAGTTCTGCCACTCGCTCCAGAGCGGAGGGGCCCTGCTGGTCTCCAACGACGCCGATGGGCGGCCTAATGTGATGACCATCGGCTGGGCGCAGCTCGGTGTCATCTGGGGGCGCTGGATCTGCACGGTCCTCGTGCGCCCCTCGCGCTACACCTACGACTGCTGCAACCTCACCGGCGACTTCACCGTCAACATCCCGTACCCGTCGCAGGCGGACAAGGCCATGCTGTGTGGCAGCAAGTCCGGGCGGGATGTGGACAAGTTCGCGGCCTGCGGCTTTTCGGCCATGCCCGCGCGGTCGGGAGAGATCGCCTCGCCCTACATCGCCGAATGCGGCCTGTGCTACGAGTGCGACGTGGTGCACTTCAATGACATGATCCCCCAGAACACCGCACAGGACGTGGTTCAGGGCTGCTACAGCGGCGGCGATTTCCACCGCATCTTCTTCGGCGAGGTCTTGGCCGCGCACGCCGATGAGAAGTTCGCCGGGAGGTTCGCCGCCGAGCGGGGATAGGGGTGAGGGAGAACGGCGAACGTCTCACCACAGAGACACAGAGACACAGAGACGCGGGGAACGGCGGGAGAAACGAGGAAGGCAACGGCTGCCTGCGCCCAGCGTGTGTCGAGATCGCAGACCCGAGTCGGTATCCTCCGTGCCCGCGGTCTTCCTTCTCACATTGTGCATGAACGCACTGGGGCCACATTTGGCCATTCCCGCGTCCGGAGCGGTCGAAGTACTGCCGTTCTCCCCCCTCCTCCCGTCT
>CAZXDD010000083.1:0-18619 GCA_964639415.1 uncultured Armatimonadia bacterium | reverse complement strand
GTATGTCCCGTCGTGGCTTCACGCTCATTGAGTTGCTGGTTGTCATCGCGATCATCGCCATCCTCGCAGCGATTCTCTTCCCCGTCTTCGCTCGCGCCCGAGAGAAGGCCCGTCAGGCCAGTTGCCAGTCGAACCTCAAGCAGATCGCCATTGCCGCACAGATGTACTCGCAGGACTATGATGAGCGGTTCGTCCCCATGTCCATGGGCACCCCCGCGGGTACGGCATACACCGCCTCGCTCCTGCAGCCGTATATCAAGAACCTGCAGATCTTCGAGTGCCCCAGCTACAGCTCGGCAGGCCCGAAGAACTGCACCTGCGGCAGCCTGGAGCTGCCCCGCTACCTGAGCTATGGCTTCAACTGCGGCAGCACCGCCGGCGGACGCATGCCCAACTGGTACGGCCCCATGGGCGCCAAGCTGTCGGCGATAGAGTCACCGGCCGAGACCCTGTTCGCCGGTGATTCGACCTGCGTGAACATCGGCCCCGGCAGCAAGTACCCCGCCGAGGGTACCGCCTGCCCGAGTTGGGACCCCCGGCACAATGAGATGGTGAACCTTGCCTACGTGGACGGACACGTCAAGTCCGTCAAGGACGCCCCCTGGAAGGCCTGGATCCGCTGATCGGGGTCGCCTCCTCCACCCGCCGGCCTCTGCCGAAAGTGGCGCGGCGGGCCAGACACACGAAGACGCCCCGGCCATCATGCGGCCGGGGCGTCTGTGGTTCCGGGAACGTGCAGGCGGCCTACTTGCCAAGCTCTCGCAGCTTCTTCAGGCACCTGTCGACGCACTCCAAAGGTGGATAGGCGTAGCTCTCCTGCTCCACGATGTACCACTCGGTGGCGCCGGAGGTCTCGCACAGGTCGAAGATCACGTCCCAGCGCACATCGCCCTCGCCGATGAGAGCCTTGTCATTGGTGGCGGAGTACTCCTTGAGATGCACCGTCAGGGCGCGGCCCGGATAGCGCTCCAGGAAGGGCACCACGTCGGCGCCACCGTGCAGGGCATTGCCGGTGTCCAGTTGCATGACCACGTCCTTGTCGGTGTTGCCAAAGAACGTGTCCCAGGGCATCTCGCCATCCAGCTCGGTGAACTCGGTGTGGTGGTTGTGGTAGCCGGTCCAGCAGTCAAGGGCCCGGCATTTGGCGGAGATCTCGTTGAAGATGCCGGCGGTCTTGAGCCACGCGTCGCGGCTCGCGGTATACTCCCCCGGCAGGCCCGGCACGATCAGGAACCGGTTGCCAATGGTCTTGTTGAAGTCCACCGTCTCCTGGAACTTGTCGCCCAGGAGCGTATCGATGCCCAGGTGGGCTCCGGCCACCTTGAGGCCCAGGTCATCGAGCATTTTGCGCAGGTCCTCGGCGGAGTAGTCGTGGTAGCCCGCGAACTCCACGCCGTCGTAGCCCATGTCGGCCACGGCCTTGAGGGTTCCCGGCAGGTCTTTGGCACAGTCCTCGCGGATCGAGTAAAGCTGCAAGGCGATCGGTATCTTGCCCATGTCGTCAGGTCCTCCCATGCGGTTGTGCGGTCTGCGGGGGGCCGCGTGCTTTGGCATCGCGAGCGTCCTCGCCGCCGGTGGGCAGGGGTATTCGCTGCACGCGGAGGGAGGACCTTCGAGGGCGGCGGGGGCCGAGGGCGAACGGCCGTGGCGCGTGGCGCGTGAACGGCGGGGACGGCGCCTGCCGTTCCTGGGAGCGCGGGCGTCTCGCCCGCATTGCCGTTGGCCGTTGACGTCTGGCCCTTAGGGCGAGGTGTGAACGGGCGACGGCGCGGAACGGCGGGCGGCCGCCGCGTTGCCCCTCGTCGGCCCGCCCTTCTAGAAGCGCGGCCGAGAAGTCCGGCCGGCCCGGTTCCTGTCATTCTGGAGCGTCGGCGTCGCAAGCTCGAGCTTGCGACGCTTGGGCGAAGAACCTCGCTGAACGCCAGGAGATTCTTCGAGCTGCTCCCTCCGGGAGCGGACGCTCCCAGAATGACATTCCCGGCGAAAGTGGGGTTCCCGGCCGGACTTCTAGCGCGTCAAACGTACGGCGTCCGCGTTGCAGTACCCGGACGGTGCAGCATTGGAGAACTCGATGTAGGAGATCCCCGTCTCCCACGTGTGACGGCCCAGGTGGTACCAGCGATTGCCGCCCCGCTGCAGGTTGACGTGGTAGGTGACGGCGGCCCCCGTAGCGCCCTGGACGAGTACAGGCTGCTCGGTGGTCCTGTTGGCGGCAGCGGACCAGTAGATGTACACATCGTAGGCGTTCCTTGCGGGCACACGAGGCGCGAACCGCACCACACCCGCCGGCTCGCCGGCGTGCAGATAGAGGAAGTCAGGGCCCCAACAGCCGTTTCCGTCGCCGCTGTCGGCCACACCCCAACCGCCTGAGACGACGGTGCAGTCGGCATCACGGTTGTCCACGATGATCTCCTCCGTCAAGCGGGAGCCCCCGCTGCAGCCAACGAGAAGCAACGCGACACCCGCCAACAGTCCCGGCCGCACGGCACGCAGCAACGTACACATCGCCATCCCCCCGATCGGCAGTCGCTCACGCGAGGTGAGCGTGGCTCCCGGCACTCCCTGTGCCGGGGAGCTCACCCACTTATTCGCCATCCGCGTCACGTGTGCCTTGAACTCGAGGCAGGCAACGGCGCCTGCCGTTCCTGGGAGCGCGGGCGTCTCGCCCGCATTGCCGTTGACGTCTGGCCGGTAGGGCGAGCGGGTGAACGGCGAACGGCCGTGGCGCCGAACGGCCCACGACGCGGCGCCGCCGCTCTGTAGGGCACGGGCCTGTACCGCGCCGAGGGGGCCATTCAACAGCAACGGCCAACGGCGGCGGCGCACAGGTCGCCGCCCTACAACGGCAAACGGCGCCTAACCCCCGGCCCTTCCGGCCTGCCCCCTCTCGGCGTCTCTCCGAGCCGCTTGTACTCCGCGATACGACTGCGGAGACGGGAGGAGAGGGCTACGGCAACGACTAACGGCGCCGCGAAGCAGGAGACCCAGATCGTGATGGCGAATTGTGTCGTAAGTACAACAGTGGGCCGGCGCCCAGCGCCTAAGGAGGTCACAGCGCATGCGCAGATCAAACGGTTTTACACTCATCGAGCTGCTCGTTGTCATCGCGATCATCGCCATACTCGCCGCCATCTTGTTCCCGGTATTCGCCCGGGCACGGGAGAAGGCGAGACAGTCGTCCTGCACCAGCAACCTCAAACAGATCGCCACCGGCGTGATGATGTACGTCCAGGACTATGACGAGATGTTCCCCCCGGAGCGCGATGGGATCGACGCCATCCCCTGGTACGCGGACGGCACCGTCACCTGGACCACCTACGCCAACTACCAACCCCTGGTCATGCCGTACGTCAAGAACAAGCAGGTGTTCATGTGTCCCTCATCCAACCGGACCAATGATGCCGAGCGGTTCGCGTACGACTACGCGATGAACAGCTCCCTGAGCACGGGCGTCCCGCCGCTGCGGCTGGCTCTGCTCACCGTGCCTGCCGAGACGCTGATGGTGGCCGACTCGACCTACGAGTGGATCGACCGGGCCAACCGCATCTACGCCCGGCACAACAGCGGGGCCGTCCTGGCCTACTGCGACGGTCACGTCAAGTGGATGAAGGGCTCGGAGATCGCCGCGCATCCGGAGCTCCGCTGGCCCACCAACACCTCGGCCTCGTGGCTGACCAGCGGCCCGCCGCCGGAGCTGTAATCCCGCCACCGTCAGAGCACGATGATGATGCGGCCTGCGGCTCCCCGGCGGAGCGGCAGGCCGTGTGTCGTCTGGCCACGGCGGCGCCGCCCCCCGCAGGTCTGCCCGGAGGATTTGGCGCCTCCCAGCGGGAACCATACCCCTGACGGGGGCGGGCGGTCCCCGTCCTGCGCCCCGTTGAGGGGCGCCATTTCATGCCGCAGCATGGTAGGTTTGGCAAATGTCGAAGCAAGTCATGAGACGGCAGGCCTCGGACAACGAGTACCTGCACAAGGACTTCCACGGCGCCCTGAGCACCGGGATTGACTACCTGGAGAAGACCTACGGGGAACAGGCCGTCATCGAGTACCTGCGCCGCTTCACCGATACCTTCTACGCGCCGGTCAAGCGCGACGTACAGGAGCGTGGCCTGCCCGCCCTGCGCGAGCACTTCGAGCGGATCTACCAGATCGAGGGGGGGCAGGCGCAGTTCGAGCAGACGGCGGACGAGCTGACCGTCCGCGTCGCGGCCTGCCCGGCGGTGATGCACATGCGCGAGCACGGCTACACGGTGGCGCGGCTGTTCGTGGAGACGACCAGGACGGTCAACGAGGCGCTGTGCGAGGGCTCACAGTTCACGGCCGAGTTGCTGGAGTATGACGAGCAGACGGGCCGCAGCGTCCAGCGGTTCTCCAGGAGGGCGAGCCGATGATTCCCTGCACCGACTTCATCCCGGCCTACAGCGAGCTGTTTGGGTACCTCGAGCACCGCGGGGGCAAGCAGGCCGTCGTGGGCTTCTGGCACTACATCGCCGACAACTTCCTGGGCAATCTGCGGGAGCTGGTGGAGGAGCACGGCATCCGGGGCTGCTGGCTGTACTGGATGCGCACGCTCAATGAGGAGGCCGCGGACTTCCAGATGGAGCTGGATGAGGAGACGGGCGAGTTCCGGATCATCATGTACGACTGCCCCTCGAAGGGCATGCTCCTGTCGCTTACGCACATGGAGCCGTATGACGACTACTGCGGGCACTGCCCGGTCCTGTACAGTCGCGTCCTGGAGCCCCTGGGCTATGAGTTCACCACAGACCTGTCGGAGTGTGACCGGGCCAGGTGCTCGTGCACGGTGAGGGCCACGAAGAACCCCTGTTTGTGTTGGGGCAGCGGACAATAGGCGGGCGCCGCCCCCGGGGGGGGAGCGGCGCCCGTTTGTTTGGGGCGGGTGGGGCAACAGAGGCGCGGCCGAAGACCCCGCTTCGCCGAGGATGTCATTCTGAGGGCGCCCGCTCCCGCAGGGAGCAGCCCGAGGAATCTCCAGGGGCCAGGAAGCGATCCTTCGCTATCTCGCTGCGTGAGATGGACGCCCAGGATGACATGAGCCAAGCCAGCCGGACTCTTGGGCCGGACCTATGGACGTCAGGCGCCTATCCCGTCTGCTCCCGGAGCTGTGGAGGCTCCGGTGTCGGGTCGGGCTCCCGGAGATGCTCGGGAGTATGGAGCGCGTGGAAGGCCCGGCTCAGGGCGCCGGTCTGCTCGTCGCTGAGCTTGGGGTAGGTTCGTCGGGAGACGAAGAAGATCGCCAGGAAGGCGATGGGGACGCTGATGACGGCGGGCTGCTCGAACTGCCACAGATTGGCGAGCGTCCCGACGACGATCACCGCCGAGATGAGGCCTCCCACGGTGATCCCGGCCAGGGCGCCTTGCTCTGTCATCTTCCGCCACCAGATGCCGCAGGTCAGGAGCGGGAAGAAGGTACTGGCCGCCACGGAGAATGCCAGCCCGACCATCCAGGCGATGTTCCTGTCACGGAATGTGAGCCCGATGCCGATGGCCAGGGCGCCGAAGGCCAGCACGGCGATCTTGGCCGCCAGGATCTTCTGCCTGTCGCTGGCCTGGGGGCGCAGGATCTCGCCATACAGGTCGTGGGCGAAGGCGGAGCTGAGGGCGATGAGCAGGCCCGAGACGGTGGACAGGAGAGCGGCGATGGCTCCGGCGGCCACCAGTGCCTTGGCCCATTCGCCGGCTTCCGCGCTGGTGATGAGCATCATGGTATTGGGGTTGGGCTGGCCCGCCGCGTTCTGTAGGACGGCCTCGGGCCCGAGCACCATGCGGGCGTAGGTGCCCCAGATCGGGGTGGTGATGTAGAAGACCCCGATGAAGATGAGCACCCAGACGGTAGACCACCTCGCTTTGGCGGCGTCGGGGTTTGTGTAGAACCGTGCGAGGATGTGGGGCAGGCCGGCGGTGCCGCAGACCAGGGCGATCAGCAGTGAGAGGCTGTCAAACAGCTTCCATTTCTTGAACGGCCCGAGCCAGGCGTAACCGTTGGGCAGCCGTTCTTGCTCCGCGGAGCTGAACGCCGCGGTGCCCCGGACCGTCGTCCCGCCATCGGCCACCCCGGTCTCCGCGGGTGCACTGATGGCACCCCTGTCCTCATAGGCATGCATCAGCAGTTCAGTGTAGCTGTGCTGCGAGAGGAGGATGACCAGCGGAACGATCATGGCGGTGAGCATGATCCAGAACTGCAGCATCTGGGTCAGAGTGACACCGGTCATGCCGCCGAAAGCGACGTACAGGGTGATCACGCCGCCGAGGATGATGACCCCTGTGGCCCACGGGAGGCTGCCCCCGGTCACCGACTCCATGAGCGTACCGACGCCCACCATCTGGGCGACGATGTACAGCGCCGAGATCACCGAAGTCCAGGCGATGCCCGCCTTGCGCAGTCGGGTGGAGAAGAAACGGCCCTGGCAGAAGTCGGGAATGGTGTACTGGCCGAAGCGGCGCAGGGGACTGGCGATGAACAGCAAGAGGAGGATGTAGCCCGCGGCGAAGCCTGTGGAATACCAGACGCCGTCGAAGCCGTTGGCCCAGACGAAGGCCGCCACACCCAGGAAGGAGGCGGCGCTCAGGTAATTGCTGGAGATCGCCGAGGCGTTGGTGAAGACACCCACCGAACGTCCCGCCACCCAGTAGTCGCTGAGGGTCTTGGTCTTCCGGGCCGACAGAAGCCCGATGACCATCGTCAGCGCCAACACGAGCACCGCCGCGATCAGAGGGAGACTAACGACCATCGCCGATCTCCCCTTCCCACTTGTTGGAGCACAGCGTGTACACAATCGCGATGGCCCAGAACTCAAGGTGCAACACGATGCCTACCCACAGCCAAACCAGCGGGATGCCCATGACCGGCATCAGCATCGCGTCGGGCAGGGCACTATTGAGAAACGGCACAACGAAGACACTGGCCAGGAACACGACTGCCAGCACCGCGCTTAACCTCAACTGCTTGCCTTGCATCTGCTCGTAGGTCAACCGGATACCCTCCCAGCGGTAGTGGAGATGACCACTGCTTCGCGCTCAACATCGGCCGATGTCGGTGTGGCGCCGAGCGGCAGCGTGGCCTGCGGGCAGAGGTTGTCAATGTCCCCCCTTTGCGGAGTCGCTCCTATCGTTCGACACGGCACCCAGAGGTGCGGCCCAGAACCCCGCCTCGCCGGAAACGTCATTCCCAGAGCGTCCGCTCCCGGCAAGACCAGCTCGAGGAATCTCCTGACATTCACCGAGATCCTTCGCTATCTCGCTGCGCGAGATGGGCGATCAGGATGACATCAGCCGGGCCGGCCAGAGCTCTCGGCCGCACCGCCTGGACCGCCCTATCGCGGGCGTCTTCGGATCGCCGGTCGTCCGCCCTTCGGAGACGGCCGGGTCGGCGATCGCGCCCGGCTGCAACAGGTTAACCTATTCTGCAAAGAGGCGGCAAGAGGCGAAGTGAGCGCAGGCCGGGGGGGACGGCAAGGGACGAGGCGGACGAGGCGGCCCGAGGGCACCGGCGGCGACGGGAGCCCCTCGGCCGGGTCAATGGGGCCGCCTACATGCCTGGTTGCCCCGGCCCGAAGGGCTCGGGAGGAGTGTCGTCACAGTATTGGGCATGTGTTGCCGCCGCATTGAGGACGCGCCTACCCACGGGTAGTCACTCGCCCGCGCGTATCCGAGGATGCAAACGGACCTTGCCGGCAGGCTCGCCGGGGCCCCGCCTGCCGTCCTGCCGGACGCCGCGACAACCCGGCCCACTCACGGAAAACCCCGCCCCCTGGCCCTGCGGCGATTGTCACGTCTCGGCATTTGTGATAGAACTACACGATCAAGTTGTCCCTCTGGAGGCTGAGCGCAGTGCCCGACATCTGGTCCCTGGTTCGTGAGAGTGTTCGTCAGATCACGCCGTACTCGCCGGGCAAGTCGTCCAAGGAGGTCATGGAGGAGCTGGGGATCGAGGAGGTCACCAAGCTCGCTTCCAATGAGAACCCTCTGGGCACATCGCCGAAGGCGATCGAGGCGATGCAAAGAGCCCTGCAGGATGTATACGTCTACCCCGATCCCAACTGGGTGGACCTGCGCCGGACTCTGGGCGAGTTCTACGCTGTGGACCCCGAGGGCATCATCATCGGGCGGGGTTCGGATGAGATCATCCACATGATGGGCCTGTCTTTCATAAGCCCCGGGGACGAAGTGATCTACTCCCTGCCGGCCTTCGCCCTGTACCCGTTCACCACCACGCTCATGGCGGGTGTGCACCGCTGCATCCCCTCGGCCAACCACGAGCACGACATCCGGGCCATCGCCGGGGCGATCACCGACAGAACGAAGCTGATCTTTCTCGCCAACCCGTGCAACCCGACGGGGACGATGCTCACCGCCGAGGCCATCGCCTGGTTCATGGATCAGGTCCCCGACCACTGTCTGGTGGCCTTCGATGAGGCCTACTACGAGTATGTGGACGATCCGGCCTATCCCGATACGCTGCAGTATGCCAGGGAGGGCCGCCACTGCATCAGCCTGCGGACCTTCAGCAAGGCCTACGGGCTCGCCGGGCTGCGGGTGGGCTACGGCATCGCGCACCCGGAGGTGGCCAAGGCGATCCGCCTGAGCTGCGAGCCCTTCAACGTCGGCCTGCTGTCCTTGGCCGCCGCCGAGGCGGCCCTCGGCGACAGGGAGCACGTGGAGCGCTCGGTGGCCGTGAACCGGGAGGGCAAGCAGTACCTGTACGCCGAGTTCGAGCGTCTCGGCCTGCAGTACCTGCCCACTCAGGCCAACTACATCTTCGTCAACACGGGGATCGACTCGCGCGTGTGTTTCGACCGGCTCATGCGCCGCGGTGTGACGGTGCGCACCGGCGACATCTTCGGCTACGCCACCTGGGTCCGGGTCACCATCGGTACGCGGGAGCAAAACGGCCGCTTCATCACCGCCCTGGAAGAGGCGATCGCGGAGGGGTAGGGGTGTCCGGGGCGCCCTCGCCGGTGGACGGAGGAGAACCGCAGGGGCCGCACGCATACGTCTTCACGGGCCGCACAGGTACTGATAAGGGAAGTGCACGACGATGATCATTGTGATGGCGCCGGGCGCCGGCGAGCAGGACATACTGGATGTCATCGACCGCCTGGAGCAGCGGGGCTACGGGCACCACATCTCCCGCGGGGTGGAACGGACGATCATCGGCGCCATCGGCGCCCCCGAGGGCGAAAAGGAGATGGTGGCCGAGCAGCTCCGGCTGATCCCGGCGGTGGAGCGTGTGGTGCCGATTCTGCGGCCCTACAAGCTGGTGAGCCGCGAGCATGCTCCCGAGACGCTGCCGGTGACGATTGGTGGGGCCCGGTTCGGCGGGGCCAATGTGGGCGTCATCGCCGGCCCCTGCTCGGTGGAGACCGCCGAGCAGACGCTGGAGGCCGCCGAGGGCTGCCGGGCCGCCGGGGCCCACGTGTTCCGGGGCGGAGCGTTCAAGCCCCGCAGCTCTCCCTATGATTTCCAGGGCCTGGGCAAGACCGGGCTGGATTATCTGAAGGCGGCCGGGGATGCGGTGGGCCTACCGATCATCACCGAGGTCATGGACGTGCGCCAGGTGGAGCTGGTGACCGAGGTGGCCGATGCCCTGCAGATCGGCACACGGAACATGGCCAACTTCGATCTTCTCAAGGAGGTCGGCCACACCAGCAAGCCGATCATCCTCAAGCGGGGCTTCGCGGCCACGGCTCAGGAGTGGCTGCGGGCGGCGGAGTACATCGCCGCCGGCGGCAATCTCAACATCATCCTGTGCGAGCGGGGCATCCGCACCTTCGAGACGCAGACCCGCTACACGCTGGACCTGGGGATCATGGCCTGGATGAAGCTGGAGACCCACCTTCCGGTGATCGTGGACCCCAGCCACGCCACGGGCAACCACGCCCTGGTGCCGCCGATGGCACTGGCGGCGGTGGCCGCCGGGGCCGATGGGCTGATGATCGAGGTGCATCCCAACCCGGACAAGGCGCTGTCCGACGGTCCGCAGTCGCTGCGGCCGGACCGCTTCGCGCAGCTCATGGCGGATGCACGCCGGGTGGCGGAGGCCGTGGGACGGGTGATATGAAGGGCACGGACCCCGGGGGAGACTTTCGCCGCCTTGCCGTGATCGGCGTCGGGCTGATCGGCGGGTCTTTCGCCCTGGCCGCCAGACAGCGCGGCCTGGTGGGCAGCGTGGTGGCCTGTGCGCGCAGTCCGGAGACCCTGGCGGTGGCCCTCGACCGCGGCATTGCCGACGAGGTGACCCACGACCCGGCGGAGGCGGTGGCCGAGGCCGACCTGGTCTACGTCGCGGCGCCCGTGCGCGCCACCGAGACGCTGTTTTCGGCAATGGCTCCGGCGCTGCGACCCGAGGCACTGGTTACCGACGCCGGGAGCACGAAGGCGGCGGTGGTGGCCCTGGCCGACAGGTACCTGGCCCAGCGCTGTGTGTTCGTGGGCGGACACCCCATGGCGGGCTCGGACCTGGCCGGTCCGGCCGCGGCGCGGGCCGACTTGTTCCAGCACAAGACCTACATCCTCACCCCCACGGCCGACACCCCGGTGGCGGCACTGGCCCGCATGCGGGATATCGTCACCGCCATCGACGGCGTGGCGGTTCTGGCCGAGCCCGAACAGCACGATCGGCTCGTGGCCGCCACCAGCCATCTCCCGCACCTGGTGGCCGCCGCCCTCTGCGGGGCCCTGGGAGACCTGGCCGCACGCACCGGAGACATCCGGCCCTTCACCGGCGCCGGGCTGCGCGACGCCACCCGCATCGCCAAGGGGCCACCCGAGGTGTGGAGAGACATTCTGCTGGACAACCGCGACAATCTCAAGACCGCGCTGCGCCTGTTCTCCGACGAGATTCTCCACTACATCGAGGCCATGGAGGCCCAGGACGCCGAGGGCCTCGAGGGGCTGCTGGACAAGGCGCGCGGGTTCCGCCGGAGCCTGGACCCATGAACCGGACCCTGCGCTGCTCTGCCGGCTCCCGCCTGGAGGGCCTTCTTGACGTCCCCGGCGACAAGTCCATCTCCCACCGGGCCGCGATGCTGGGGGCCATCGCGCAGGGCGCCACGCAGGTCGAGGGCTTCCTTGTAGCGGAAGACACGCTCAATACGGTGCGCGCGATGATAGCCATGGGCGTCCCGGTGGAGGGTCTCGGCACCCCGCGGATGGAGATCGAGGGCGTGGGTCTCTGCGGTCTGCACCCACCCGCCGGCCCCCTGGACATGGGCAATTCCGGCACCGGCATGCGCCTTTTGCTGGGGATCTTGGCCGGGCAGAGCTTCTCCGCCACGCTGACGGGAGACGCCTCACTGAGCCGACGCCCGATGGACCGTATCGCCGCTCCGCTCCGCCAAATGGGCCTCCGAGTGGAGGGGCAGGGCGAGAGGCTCACGCCGCCGGTGACCGTGCACGGTGGGAAGCCCGCGGCGATCCACTACGACAGCCCCGTGGCCAGCGCACAGGTGAAGTCGGCGGTGCTCTTGGCGGGGCTGTACGCCGAGGGCGTGACCTCCATCGCCGAGCCCTCGCTCTCGCGGGACCATACCGAGCGCATGCTCGCGGCTTTCGGCGCGGAGCTCTCCACAGGCACCGGCGCCGATGGCCGTCCCGTGGCGAGCCTCCGCGGCTGCCAAGACGGGCTGCGGGGACGGCGGGTCCGGGTCCCCGGCGACTTCTCCTCGGCCGCGTACTTCGTCGCCGCAGCGCTGCTGTGCCCGCAAAGCGCGGTCTCCGTGGCCGGCGTCATCCTCAACCCGACACGGGCGGCGCTGCTGGACGTGCTGGCTCGCATGGGGGCTCAGGTCGCCGTATCCGACCAGGCCGAATGCTCCGGGGAGACGGTGGGGACGATCGCGGCAACCTCCGGCGCGCTGGAGGGGACCACGGTGGCCGGCGACGAGGTGCCGCGGCTGATCGATGAGGTGCCGCTGCTGGCCGTACTCGCCACTCAGGCCGAGGGCACCACGGAGATCCGTGACGCGCAGGAGCTGCGGGTCAAGGAGAGCGACCGCCTCGCCCTGATGGCCCGGGGCCTGCGGGCGATGGGCGCCGATGTGCGAGAGCTTCCGGACGGGCTGGTCATCCACGGCCCCACGCCGCTTGAGGGAGCCCGGATCGACGCCGCCCACGATCACCGCATCGCCATGAGCTTCTGCGTCGCCGGTCTGGTGGCAACGGGAGAGACGGTCATCACCGGCGCGGAGAGCATTGAGACGTCCTTCCCGGAGTTTCCGCAGGCACTGCGGCGACTGGGGGGCGCGGTGGAGGTGGGCTGAGCGTCAGGTACCCCGCCCCCTTGTACGGTTGTGGGGGTGCGTGATGGCTACGGCGAACGACTGCCTCACCCCCCATCGCCGCTTTCCTACGCCCGCAGACGCCCGCAGACACCCGCGGGCGAGGGGCGGACGGAGGAACGGCAGCGACCGTGGCGCGTGGTTCCTGGCGCGCAACGGCATCAGCGGCGACGACGGCAACCGCGCGAGCGCCTGCCGTTCTGTAGGGCGCGGACCTGTACCGCGCCACCCTTGACCGGGGGCACAAGGCGCCCCGCCTGCGCACCCGGCAGATGGCGGCCCCATCGACCGAGAACAGGAGGTATCCCTTGTCCGCGAAAGTCCAGGTCGCCATCGACGGGCCCGCGGGGGCGGGCAAGAGCAGCGTGGCGCGCGACGTGGCCCGCGAGCTGGGCTACGTCTACATCGACACCGGCGCCATGTACCGCGCCGTGGCCTATCGCGCCCTGCGGGCAGGCCTGGACGCGGACACGGACGCCGCCGCCATCGGCGAGCTGGCGGGACGGCTGGCCTTCGAGTTTCGCGAGGCGGACGGGGAGCGCAGGCTCCACGTGGACGGCGAGGATGTCTCCGAGGTGATCCGCACGCCTCAGGTGGGCAATCTGTCCTCCCCGATCTCCGCCATTGCCGCGGTTCGCGAGCACCTGGTGGCGGCCCAGCGGGCGATGGCACAGGCCGGCGGTGTGGTGATGGAGGGGCGGGACATCGGCACCGTGGTGCTCCCCGCCGCCCGGGTGAAGGTCTTCCTCACCGCCACGCCACAGGAGCGGGCGCGGCGGCGCATGAAGCAGCTCGCCGAGAAAGGGGTCCACCAGGACATCGACGAGATCCTCGCCGACATCCAGGAGCGCGACCATCGCGACAGCACGCGGGACGTGGCGCCGTTGCGCCGGTCCGAAGGGGCGGTGGAGATCGTCAGCGATGGCATGGAGAAGGCTCAGGTGGTCGCCACCATCTGTCAGATCATCCGGCAGGCCGAGGAGGCACTCTGAGCACCTTGTCCAGCGATATCCGTCTTCCAGGCAAGCGGACCGTCCTGCAGTACAACATGTGCGCCTATGTGCTGGGGCCCGCGTTGTTCCACAGCACCGGTGGCTGGCACGTCTCGGGCCGCGAGAACGTCCCCGCCTCCGGCGGGGCGCTGATCTGCCCCAACCACATCTCGTACCTCGACCCCCCGGCCATCGGCATCGCCGCCAAGCGCCGCTGCTGCTTCATGGCCCGCAAGAGCCTCTTCGAGGTGCCCGTGCTGGGGCCGGTGATCCGCAGCGTGTACTCCTACCCGGTGGACCGTGACGAGGGCGGGCGCCAGGCGATACGGCTGGCCACTACGCTGCTCGAGGCCGGCGAGCTGGTGGTCATGTTCCCCGAGGGCACCCGCAGCCCGGATGGCGAGATGATCGCCGGTCAGCCGGGCGCCGTCTACGTGGCCTCCCGCGCCAACGCCCCCATCATCCCCGCCGCCGTCTGGGGGACGCAGATGGTCATGCCCCGCGGTGGCGGCTTCCACCGCAGCCCCACCTACGTCCGCTTCGGCGAGCCCTTCCACCTCCCCACTCCCCCCGAGGGGGAGCGGCTCTCCAAGGCGCAACTGCAGGAGATCACCGATCTGCTCATGGCCAGGATCGCCGAGCTGCGGGAGCAGATCATCGCCCAGGTGCCGGACAAGGCGCTGCGCAGGGCACAGGCGGTGGCCGAGGCACTGCGGGAGAAGGCCCGGCGTGAGGCGGCACCGGGTGATGGGCAGCAGCCGCCGGAGTAGGAGACCGGTGAACGCCGGCGCTCCCGCCCGCCGCGAGCCGCACCGCGGGCGGCGGTTCGGCAGGGCCCCGGCTCGCGGTCCACGACACCGTCCTCGGGCAGCGGCATGAAGACCGATCGGTCCAGACAGGACCTCCACTCGCCCACGTCCGGGGCGGCGCATGGCCTCCAGTTCGATCCCCAGCGGCAGCACCTCTTCCCCACCGACCGCCGGAGACGTCCACCCTTCAGGCGCGGCGCCGCCGCTCCCCGTATTGAGCAAGCGGCTGCGACGGTTGGGGAACACCCCCTGTGACGCGTTTGGGGGAGTGACGGGTTGGTGACACGTTTTTAGGTGAAGTTTGGCATGTCCCCCTCGTGAAGGGGAGTTTGCCCATTCCGCTGTCACAACGCATCACAGGCCCCAAACGCGTCACAGCCTCAAGGGTCGGAGGGGCGCTGAAGGTCACGCAGGACGCCGGCGGTGTCCCGGGGAACCCTGTCGCAGCAGAACACCGGAGGGAGAGCCCAACATGGCAAAGCAACGCATGGTCGCAGCCCTCATGGGCGACGGCAGTATCGATCTCGTGCAGCAGGATGTCCCCGAGCTGCGGCCGGGGGCGGTGTTGGTGGAGGTCCACGCCTCACTGGTCAGTCCCGGCACCGAGCTGGGCGGGTGGCGCAACCTGAAGGCCCGGGCCGAGAACCCGGACCCGGACGCCAAGCCGCGGCCCTTCGGCTATCAGAACTCAGGGATCGTGCTGGAGGTCGGGGAGGGCGTGGAGGAGTTCAAGCCCGGCGACCGAGTGGCCTGCATGGGCGGGGGCTACGCCCTGCACACCAACTACTCCGTGGTGCCGCATCACCTGTGCGTGGCCCTTCCCGACAACGTGAGCTTCGCCCAGGGGGCGTACAACCATCTCGCCGCCACCGCCCTGATGGCCCTGCGCCGCGGGCAGCCGGAGTTCGGCGAGTTCTGCTGTGTGGCCGGCCTCGGCGTGGTGGGCCAGCTCACCGCCATGCTCTACCAGCTCGCGGGCAATTACGTCATCGGCTGGGACATGATCCCCATGCGTCTGGAGGTGGCCAGGGGCTGGGGCATCGCCGGGACGGTGGAGGTGGGCACGGAGGACGAGGTGCAGGCCACCGCGGATTTCACCGGCGGCCATGGTCTGGACAGCGCCGTCATCGCCTTCGGCGGCAATGCGGACAAGGCCCTCGATGGCCTCACCCGCTGCATGAAGCTCTCACCCGACGGGCACCACTGGGGCGCCATCGTGGTGGTCGGCGGGGCGACCTATACCGTGCCGAGCAATACGACCAATATCGACATCCGCCGCTCCAGCCGCACCGGGCCCGGCTACCATGATGAGGCCTGGGAGTACGGCCCCGCCTATCCGCCGGTGTTCATGCGCTGGACGACGCAGAGCAACCTGCAACTGTGCCTGCGGCTGATCTCCGAGGGCAGACTGAACGTGGATTGCCTCACCACCCACACCGTCCCGCTGGAGAAGGCCAGGACCGCCGTGGATGAGATGATGCAGGACCCCGACGGCATCCTGGGCGTCGTGTTTGAGATGAGCCACTGATCGACCACAGGAAGACCGGGGCCGCCGGGGGCCCCGGTCTTGCGTGCTTCCGGAGGTCTCCCATGCCGCGTTGGATCGCCCTGCTTTGGCTCCTGCTCGCCTGTGGACTGCGCGCCCAGGAGGCTCCGCTGACCAATCCCGGCTTCGAGGCGGACGCCGAGGGCTGGAGCACCTGGGTGGCGAGCAAGGGGGCCGCGGTGAGCTTCGTACCGGGGGAGGCGGGGCACGGCAAGTGCGCCCGACTCCTGGGCTCTGCGGGCTCGCGCGTCATGCTGAGCCAGAGCGTGCCGGTGCGGCCACAGGAATGGTACGAGGTGACCTGCCGCTACCTGGCCGGACCCAACGGCGACAACGGCGGCACCATGGGCTTTCTGCGCCTGACCTTCCGCGACGCCAATGGGCGCTTCGTCGACTACCCGGCCCAGGCCCAGTTTCTCGACACCTTCGACCGCTGGGCGTCCGAGCGGCTCCCGGTCAAGACCCCCCTCTCGGCCGCGACCCTGGCCATCGAGATCAACCAGAGCGGCGCCTCCGAGGTGTGCGTGGACGACGTTTCGGTACAGACCACACAGGCCCCGGAGCCCGAGCCCAACACGTGGGATCAACTGGCATCCCGGCGCTCCGAGCCCCTGTGGTTCTCGGCCTGGCAGTACAACCACGGCGCCGAGCATTTCCGCAGGTACGGCCTCAAGTACGGCTGGCACTACGTGCTGGCCGAGCAGTTCGCCGAGGCCAAGGAGAGCCGCGCCATCGGGCTGTGGTCGGATGACCGCTCGGTGGAGCACCTGCGCCGCGAGGGCGTCCCGGCGGTGGTGTACCTGCACTCCGGGGCCGAGGCGTACCGCAAGGCCCACTACGGCGGCAATCCCCCCGAGGACATCGCGCCGATGCTGGACCCCGTCTGGCACGACGGCTACGTGGAGGCCTGTCGCCGGGCGTGTGAAAGGCTGGGCGAAAGCCCCGGGCTGGCCTACGTGTTCGTCCAGGACGAATCCTTCGGCCGCTGGGCCCATGGGCCGATACCGGCGGACAAGCGGGTCTCGACCCAATTCTGGAACCGCCTGGAGGAGGAGGTGCGCAGCGGTTACGGAGACGGCCGCTTCGGGCTCCCGGAGGACCCCGACGACAAGGACCCGTACCGCTGGATAGCCTTCCTGAGCTGGGCCAATGACCGCTGGACGGAGACCTTCGCCCGCCTGCGGCAGGTCATCGACGAAAGCGGCTGCGGCGCCAAGTTGCTGGGCCCGGACGAGCTGGGCACCCTGCAGCCCCTGCCCTGGTGCGACCTGGCTCAGTATGTGGACGTCTTCACCGGCCAAAGCCTCTACTCCCGCGGCAGCGCCCGGCAGTTCGTGGCCGGCTGGACCACGAAAGCCGTCCGCGACATGACCGGCAGGCCCGTGCACAACGCCACTCAGATCGTGCGGTACTCCGGCTGCCCGTCCCCCGAGGAGGTGCAAAGGCAGTACTCCGAGGTGCTCCATAACGGCGGCGAGGGCCAGATGCTCATCGCGGTGGAGTGGTTCGACCGGGAGCTGAGCCACCACCGCTACAGTGCCCCGGAGCGCTGGGCCACCATCAAGAACCTGCTTCGCACCATGGCACAGAGCCGGGTGGCGACGCCACAGGACCGGTCGCTGGGAATCGTCTTCTCGTCGCCCTCCCACCAGGCTCTGGGCCCGGCGCAGGCCGACGGTCCTCTGCTGGCGGCCTACTCCGTACTGGGCCCGCGGCTCGCTGCCTGGCCCACGATGATCGACACCTACGCCCTGGCCCGGGGCAGGGCCGACCTGGGCGGATGCAGGGTCCTGGTGGCGCCGTATATCCCCTACGAGCGGGCCGAGGTGTACGCCCGGTTGGAGCAGTACGTGGCGGCGGGCGGCACGCTGGTGCTCGCCGGACCGTCGCCTCTGGGCAAGAGCACCGCCGGCGCCGATCTGGCGACCCCGGAGTTCCTCGGGGCCACGGCCGGTGAGCCACGGGCGCCGCAACGCAGCCTCAGCGTGACCTGGCCCTCACCCATGACCCTGCGCTGCCACGGGCAGGCCTGCTTCCCCCTCCAGCCGGCCTCCGCCGCCACGGAGATCATCGCCACCTGGCCCGACGGCGCCGCGGCGGCGACCTCCGTCGCTCACGGAAGCGGCCGGGTGATCCTGTTCGGCGGCGACGTGTTCTGTGCGGCCGCCGTCTCCGAGGACGCCGACTGGCACGAGTGGTGGCGTCAGGTGCTCTCCGGCTGCGGGGTGCCCATGGACCTGAGCATCTGGCAGTTGCGGATCCCCGATGAGGCCCTGGTGCAGGCGGAGGCGCCCCGGGACGTCTGTCTCACCGGCCAAAGCTACGTGATGTGCCAAAACGGGGTGTACCTGGGAGCCAATGAGCCGCAGACCGGGAGCTACACGCTCAGCGTGGCACCGAACCTGTCGCCCGAGCGCGTCACGGGGCAGATCGCCTTCGCCGAGGGCAACCTGACCAATCGCGCCCTGGCGACGAGAGGCCCCTTCGATGCGTCGGGCACGGCCAAAGACCCCTACAACGAGGCGGACTGGGCCGACCGCTGGAGCGCGGAGGCGATGTCCGCCGGCCTGCACATCGAGTTCGCCTTGGCCGCCCCTCGCGAGCTGACCCGCCTGCGCCTCTGGTACTCCGGGACGCTGCCGGAGATGAGCATCGAAAGACGAGAGAGCATGGACGAACCTTGGCGCCCCCTGGGTACGGTGCCGGGGCAGGCGGCGGGGGGGGATGTGTGCGAGGTGGAGGTGGCTCTCAGCGGGCAGGCCGCCTGCGTGAGGCTGAGCCTGGCCGCCGGAGCGGGGGAGCTGGCAATCGCGGATGTGGAGGTGTGGGGGGAGGCGGAATGAGACCTGCCGGGGGTCCCCCGTGTGTTCAGCGCCCCCGCGGGCGCAGATGTCTGTGCGTGCCCAGATGCCCGGACTGAAGTCCGGGCCTGGGAGGCGCCGCTGCGCGGCGCCGCGCGGTCCTGCGGACCTG
>CAZXDD010000082.1:17349-18651 GCA_964639415.1 uncultured Armatimonadia bacterium | reverse complement strand
TTCCACAGGTCCTCGACGGTGATCTCCTGCCCCACCATGAACTCCGACCGCAGGGTGTGCTCGCCCGCAAGCTGCCCGTTCACATAGACCCAGGCCTGCTCATCCACCCCGTCGAACTCCAGCTCGATCGCTCTGCCCGCGTGCTCCGCCGGAAGCGTGAACGTCGTTCGGTACCAGCCGTAGCCGGTCTCGTTCCCGGCCTGCGTATTGGCCAGGAAGGCGGGCACCGCCACAGGCGTCCAGGGCTGCTCCGGGCGGTACTCCGTTCCGAACCACTCCTCGGCCACGCCCCGGTCCTCCAGGTCCCAGCAGAAGGTCCATTCGCCCCAGGCCTCCGGTTGGAGGAAGCGCCGGTCCAGCCGCCGCTCCCAGACGCTGCGCATCTCCTCCAGACACTCGGCGACCTTGCCGATGGTGCGACTGCCGTCATACAGGCCGAGCCCCTCGATCTCCAGGTGCTCGCAGAGGGCCTCCAGCTCGTCGACGACGGCCCCGTAGCGCTTCACGTCAGGCGGGGCGGCGTCGTCGCGCATGTGTATGTAGAGCTGGAGCGCCTCGACGTAGACCACTCCCAGCTTGAGCAGACCCACACGCTTGCGGAGTGCCTCGTTGTCGGCGGCGGCCAAAGCCCCGTCCAGCACCTCCCGGGCCTTCTCCACGAAGCCGTGGAGATACATCCCCTCATCGTGGATGGCGTGGATCCAGTCGCGCTCCCGGGAGAAGTCCGTGTAGCGCGCGCAGTGATCCCACAGGAGCTCGTGGTACTCGGCCACCGCGGGCGCGGCGGCGCCGTAGGTGCCCCAGATGAAGTCCTGCATCAGCTCGTCGGGGTCCAGGGTCGGGTCCCACATGAGCTTTGAGAACACCCAGTTGCGCATGGCGCGGCGCGCCATGTCCGACCCGCCGGGCTGGATGAAGATGGACTCGGCCTGCTGCTCGGCGAAGTACCGGATGTTCTCGGCCACCGCGCGGATATTGGGCATGGGGGCGTAGGTGTGCCGGTACTGGGACGGATACATCCACAGGTGCATCCGCGGGCTTAGCTCCCGCCAGCGCGCGTAGCTCTGGCGCTGCGGGGTCCACTTGTTCCCCTCATGCGCGGGCGCCGCGGACAGTGTCGCATCGTAGAAGGAGTGATAGGGCCAGGTGAAGCTGGCGCCCCAGTCCAGACAGAAGCGAATGGCGACGCTCTCCCGGGCGTGAACGTCCGCCGTGGGCGGGCGGTTGGAGTCCCAGTAGGAAAGCGTCGTGATCGTGGCGTCGGGGATCTCCTCCTCCACCAGCTCGGCGACGCGGTTGACG
>CAZXDD010000082.1:0-17339 GCA_964639415.1 uncultured Armatimonadia bacterium | reverse complement strand
ACTGCAGCAGCACGCCGCTCCAGGCGCCGGTCTCCTGCTCCAGAGCCCTGCACTCGTCGCACTGGCAATGCCCTCCCCAGTCCATGGCCGAGACGCTCACCATGCGCCGCGTCCCGGCGGCGCTCCGCAGTGCCTCGAGCGCCGTCTGAGCCGCCACCTGTGCCACCTCAGGGTTGGACAGGCAGAGCTGCGCCTGCTCCCAGCGGCGCTCTCCGCCCACGAGGGAGTAATACTCCGGGTGCTCGGCGAAGTGCTTGGCGGGCGGCACCAGCCAGTGGAAGGTATGGCAAAAGGCGCCGCCGTGCACGTACCAGTGCTGGCCATACTGCGCGGCCCAGCCCCCGTTGACGCGGTTCCTCACGCCCCACGGCATCGAGGAGAGGTTGAAGTCAAAGTGCCGCAGCGGCACGGCCGGGCTACTAATCCTTGGCACGATGCCCAACCTCAGCGTCGGGCTGTGCGGCGCTCGACAGTCGCCCGGCTCCCCCGCGGACCAGCGGGCGGCGTTGAGCTCCCGGTTCATGTCCGCGATCCGCTCATCCCAGTTCTCGCCCTCCATGCCCCGGGCGGTGTACCAGCGCACCCCGAGGTCCTCCTCCAGCAGGGCCAGCGCGGCGTATAGAGGTCCCGTGCTCCCGGAGCCCAGCAAGTACACCCGCTCCTTGTCCACGGTGATGGCGTAACCTTCGCCGTCGGCGTCCTCCGCCTGCAGCAGACCGGCCGCCTCGGCCCGCGCCGTCCTGCCGACGCTCAACTCCCGCTCCCGAACCTCCGTACTATCCGGCACGATCGGGTACGTCGCGCCGGTGATCTGCCCCAGCCACAGTTGCAGCTCATCGGCCGCCCGGGTCTCGAAGGCACTGGGCGCGGCCGGGATGACGATGACATAGTCGGTCTGGCCCTCGGTGGCGAGGGTCAAAGGCGGCGCCGGCTCGCCCCTGGGCTTGAGGGCGTTTCGCCATGCGTCCCACCGCGCCGACGGCGCCTGCAGGTACCTCTGTGCCCAGCCTGGCCGCGCGGCCGTCGGCTCCGGCTCACCCTGCCCCCAGGCCGATGTGAGAAGACACGCCAACACGATCGGGGCCCACTTCATCGCTTTGCCTCCGTTCCCGCAGGGCGGGTTCGTCATCCTGTCCCGCGGCCATTGCCGTCATCGGCCTCTACGCCATCGGCCACTATCCTGCCCATCCTGTTGGCCCGCCGTTGCCGTTCCCGGCGCGCCGATTGCCGATCGCCTCCGACACGCGCAGGGCGCGGCCGTAGACCCGCAGGCTCTTCACGCCCTGTCCGATCCTCAGCTCCCGGCTGCCTCCCACATCCCGCAGGTTTGGGCTGAACCGCCCCCAGCCGAACTGTCGGTGTTCGCCGCCGTCGCACAGCATCCCATCCACGACGAACAAGATCAGCTTCGGCCCGCCATCCACGATGGCCACCACGTGACGCGGCTCCCCCGCCGAGAGCATGCCCGGATCGCAGCTCCAGGAGCACTCCGTGCGTCCGTCGCTCAGCTCGAGACGCACTGCACCGCCCTCCGCAGTAGTGAGCGCCCAGCCGTGGCCGGTCTCGTCCCGGGCGTCCAGCAACATCTGGCCGGGCGCAATCTCGCTCAGCCGCAACCACAACTCCGCGGTGAACCCGGCGCGGAGGTCCCGGGTGCCGTAGTCCGGGCGGGCGTGGTCACGGGTGAGAAACGCCGGCAAGGGCGGCAGCGGGAGGCCCGTGGGTACCGGGTCTGAGGCCTGCAGCAGCAGACCCTCCGTCGCCACGGTGGCGTCCGTGAACTGCCCCCACAGGCCATGCAGGAGACCGCTTTCGACCTCGTGGACACGGGCGACGTTCTTCTGGGTCTCCGTGAGGTAGTAGCGGCCGTCCTCCTCGACGAGGTCGGGGTAGCTCATGCGCACGAAGGGGTCGTCGTCGTACAGCACGATCTCCGGCTGGGTCCAGGCGATCTCGCGCCCCTCAGGTGTGTCGATCTCCTCGCCGCCGCACAGCCACACGGGGTTGCGGTCCTCGTAGGCGATGTTGAGCCGATTCGGGTTCTGCCCGATGAACCTCCCGCCGTGGTTGTGGTACCAATACAGGTACTTGCCGTTCTCGCAGTTCCAGGCGAAGTTCGCCGCCCGCGGGTGCTTCATCACCCGCCCGTCGGCGTACCTCTTGTAGCGCGGCTCCGTCCACCTGTGTCCCCCATCGCGGCTGTAGGCCTCCACCGGGTAGCCGTCCACGGAGCGGTAGACGCAGTAGAAGGAGCCGTCGCTCAGGACGCAGGTGCTTTGCTCCTCACTCACCGGCCCGCCGCCGGGAGGCGTGCGCAGGCCTTCGTCGCCGTCCGGCAAAGTCTCCCATCGCAGCTTCTCCGGGTCACCTTCGCTGAGGAGGTTATCGCTGCGAAGCAGCACTCCCTCCGACTGGGCGAAGAAGCCCTCGCCCATCCTCCCCACCTTGTGCAGGGAGACGAAGGCCTCACCCTCATGCACAAAGGGCCTGCCGACGTTCCAAAAGAACCTCAGCATCCCGCCGTAGACGTTCTCCCGGTCGCAGGCGAACTCCCGGACGGGGACGTCATAGCGCCGCGCAGACCAGGTCCTCCCGTGGTCGTCGCTGAACTTGAAAACGAAGTGACCCAGGGAGTCCACCCGCGTGAAAGCACCCTTGCCGTCGTGGCGCTTAACCTCCGAAACGCGGTCGGTATTGTGGTTGTAGAAGATGTACACCCGCCCGGAGGGCACCTTGAGCATGACGGCATAGGAGGCCTCGGGACCGTCCGGGGGCTCGACGGCCACCGGCTCGGACCACGTGCGGCCCCGGTCGGTGCTGCGCCGCGTGACCACGTGCTGGCCCGCGGCCCCCTCATGCCCGGAGCCGGTGGTCACGCAGCAAAGCCAGGCGCCGTCGTCGGTCTGCACGATGTAGGGCTGGTCGCTGTACGACCCGGTGGGTATCTCCAGGCCGTTTGAGATGTGGCGCGGGTCGGGTATCGCGGTCGGGGTCTGTGGGGCCATTGAGGTGCTCCTCGTCTCGGGCGCACGCCGGTCCGTCTGCGCCAGGGCACACGGCGCCCACAGCGCGCAGAGGGTCATGGAGGCAAGAACCGGCAGGATCGCGGGTCGCGGTGGCATGCCCGGGTTCCTGACAAAGGCGGCGTTGTTCACGTGATGCTACTCTTCCCGTCCGAGGTGCCGTCGTCCTCCGCGTGGAGGCGGTGTCTGCCGTTACAGAGTGTCGGGGAGGTGACGGCCGCGCGGTGGCGAATGCAGCTTCGTTCGCGGCTCCCGTGAGGCGGTCGAAAGCCCACGGGGCAGGCTGCGTTCGCACTGGCAGACAGCGCAAACGAGGACGTACCGCTGGGTGGCGATGCGACATGTCGGTCTTGGCTGCCGCGCGGGGTCGTCCGCTCCAGAGCAGGTTCGTCGTCGCCGTTGCCGGTGTCGCGATGCAGTTGTTGCTGGGCACGGTCTACGCCTGGAGCGTGTTCAAACGGCCCCTCATGGAAGCCCACGGGTGGACGAACACCCAGGTCGGTCTCACCTTCACGCTGGCGATCCTCTGCATCGGGCTGGCCGCGGCCGCCGGCGGGAGCTTCGTGGACCGAGCCGGGGCCCGCAAGGTGGCGACGATAGCCGCGGCCCTCTTCGGTCTGGGCACCTTGCTGGCCGGGCTGGCGGCCTCCATCGGCAGCCTGTGGCTGCTGTGGATCGGCTACGGCGTGATCGGGGGGGTGGGCAACGGTCTGGGCTACGTCACGCCCATCACGGTGCTGGTCCGTTGGTTCCCGGAGCGGCGTGGGTTCATCACCGGCGTCGCGGTGATGGGCTTCGGGCTGGGCGCCGCGGTCATGGGGCAGATCGCCCCCTTGCTCATCCCGGCGGTTGGTATCAGTGCCACGTTCTACCTGGCCGGCGTGGTGTTCCTCTCGGTCCTGGGCCTGGCGGCGACGCAGATGGCCAATCCGCCTGAGGGCTGGGTGCCCCGGGGCTGGGACCCGCGGAGAAGCGCCTCCTGCTGCTCGGAGCCCTGCGATCTCGCGGCCGCCCTGCGCACGTACCAGTTCTACGCGCTGTGGGGCATCCTGTTCATCAACGTGACCGCCGGGATCGCGCTGATCAGCAACCTCTCGCCCATGGCGCAAAGTCAGGTCGGCCTCAGTGCGGTGGCCGCCGGGGCGGTGGTGCTGGCGGCGTCACTGTGCAATGGGTTTGGCCGGATCCTGTGGTCCTCGCTCTCCGACAGGATTGGCCGCAAGACCACCTTCCTGTTGATCCTGGGCACGCAGATTCCTCTTCTGCTCGCTCTACCCGGTGTCACCAACTCGGCGGCCTTCGTCGCCATCTGCTGCTACATCCTGCTGTGCTACGGAGGGGGCTTCGCGACCATGCCGGCCTTCGTGGCCGACACCTTCGGCGCCCGCTGTATGGGCGCGATCTATGGCAAGGTTCTCCTGGCATGGGGCCTGGCCGGTGTGACCGGACCCATGCTGATGGAGTACGCCCAGGAGCAGACCGGCACCTTCGCCACGGCCCTGCGGATCGCCGCCGTGCTGCTTGCCGTTGGGTTTGCCCTCACCGTGTCGTACCGGAGCCCGCGGCCGGCCGATGGGTGACTTCGTCGGCCAGCCGCTCGGCCGCGGTGGCCTCGGTCCCTGCGGCATCGGCCGGCGGCCGCCGCCGGGCGGCACCCGCACCACGGCTCTGCCCTGAACGTCACACGGTGTGGCGCGGCCGCCTCATCGGTGGCTCACCGCGCCCTCCCCGCCGCAACCGGCCCCGCCAGCACGGTGAGTACGGCGAGGAAGACGGCTGCCGCGACGGCCGCCTTGGCCGCCTCTCGCACTGCCCGCCTGTGATCGAGGTGGTGCTCCATCTCGTCGTAGGTGATGGTGAAAGCCATGACGCCGCCCAGGGCGGCCAGCGGTAGGGCGATGGCCAACAGCAGGCCGGTCACGCTATCGCCGACGGCCGAACCGAGCGGCACCCGCAAGCTCTGCCTCGATCTCCAGCAGGCGGTTGTACTTGCAGATGCGCTCGCTGCGACAGGCGGAGCCGGTCTTGATCTGCCCGCCGCCCATCGCTACGGTGAAGTCGGCCATGAAAGCGTCCTCAGTCTCCCCCGAGCGATGCGAGATGACGTACCCCCAGCCCGCCTCGCGACAGAGGTCTATGGCCTCAATGGTCTCGGTCACCGTGCCGATCTGATTGAGCTTGATGAGCACGGCGTTGCTGCTGCGCTCCGCTACTCCGCGAGCAATGAACCGCGTATTGGTGACGAACAGGTCGTCGCCCACGATCTGGATGCGCCCCCCGAGCTCCGAAGTCATCGCGGCGAAGCCGGCCCAGTCATCCTCGGCCAGCCCATCCTCGATGGACACGATGGGGAAGCGGGCCGTCCACTCGCCGTAGAGGGTCACCATCTCCGCGCTGGTCTTCGTGCCGCCTCCGGACTTGGTCAGGTGGTAGGCGCCGTTCTCATAGAAGGAGCTGGCCGCCGGGTCCAGGGCGATGGCGATGTCCTCTTTTGGCCGGTAGCCTGCGGCCTCGATGGCTTCGACGATCACCTCGCAGGCCTCGTCATTGCTCTTGAGATCGGGGGCAAAGCCGCCTTCGTCACCGACCGCGGTTGCGTACCCGCGTTGCTTGAGGATGGACTTGAGGGCGTGGAAGGTCTCCGTGCCGTACCGGAGCGCCTCGGCGAAACTGGGGGCACCGACGGGCATGACCATGAACTCCTGGAAGTCCACGCTGTTGTCGGCGTGCTTGCCTCCATTGAGGATGTTCATCATCGGCACCGGCAGGCGAACGGCGGCCACACCCCCGAGGTACGCATAGAGCGGGAGACCCGCGGCCAAGGCGGCGGCCCGGGCCAGCGCCATCGACACCCCGAGAATCGCGTTGGCACCGAGACGGCCCTTGTTGGGGGTGCCGTCGAGGTCGATCATGAGCCGGTCCAGCTCGGCCTGACGCGAGGGGTCGCGTCCCAGCAGCGCGGGAGCGATGGTCTCATTGACGTTGGCAACGGCCTGCAACACACCCTTGCCGCCGTAGTGCGCCGCATCGCCGTCGCGCAGTTCCACGGCCTCGTTCTCGCCCGTCGATGCGCCCGAGGGCACCGACGCAGTGGCTGCAACGCCGTCGTTCAGCGTGACGTGCACGCGGATCGTCGGGTTGCCGCGGGAGTCCAGTATCTGCATCGCGCTGATCTTCTCGATCTTCGTGCCCATGGTCTCTCTCCCTCGCTTCGGTGATCACTGCGGGTCGGCCGTGCCGGCGTCGGCGAACCTCGTTGGGCCATTCGTTGGGCCAGCAGGCTCTTGACACCCTTGGGCCAACCCGCTATGCTCTTGTTGGCGATGGAGTTCGCCGGAGGGGTCCGCTGCCCCTGCCAACGTCCTTAGGACTGATGACTCCTACCACCCCAGCGCGGGTGTGTGGGAGTTTTTCTGCGTCCGGGTGTCCCCAATCAGCCGCCCTCCGACGCCCCACAGCCCGCAAGGACACGAGAATCATGACTGAGACGTGGGCGCTCGCCGCTCTGTGGCTCGGCCTGGCTCTGGCGGCGACTCTTCTTTCCATCTGGTTCCGCATCGCCACGGCTCTCTCGGAGATCGTGGTGGGGACCGTGGCGCAGCTTGTCATCGGGGCGCTGCTGGGGGCGGCGGTGCTGGGTACGGACGCCTCCTGGATCAAGTTCCTGTCCGGTACCGGCGCGATCTTCCTCACCTTCATGGCCGGCGCCGAGCTGGACCCGGATGTCTTCAGGCTCAAGTGGAAAGAGGCCTCGGGCATCGGATTGGCGGGGTTCATCGCCCCCTTCCTGGGCTGCACCGCCGTGGCCTACTGGGTCCTGCACTGGGACGCCCAGGCCAGTTGGCTGGCGGGCGTCGCTCTTTCCACCACCTCCGTCGCCGTGGTCTACGCGGTCATGCTGGAGTTCGGTCTGAACAAGACCGCCTTTGGCAAGACGGTGCTGGCCGCCTGCTTCATCAATGACCTCGGCACCGTGCTGGCGCTGGGCCTCTTGTTCTCCCCGTTCACGTACCGCACGGCCATCTTCGCCGGTGTGAGCGTGGCCGTCTTCGCCCTCCTGCCCTGGCTCACCCCGCGCTTCTTCCGACGCTACGGGGGCCGGCCGTCGGAGCTGGAGGTCAAGTACCTGCTGCTGTTTCTGTTCGGCATGGGAGCGCTGGCCTCGTGGGCCGAGAGCGAGGCCGTGCTCCCGGCCTACGTGATCGGGATGGTGCTGGCGGGCACGGTCGGCCGGGATCACCAGCTCATCCGCCGCCTGCGCACCGTGACCTTCGGCCTCCTCACCCCCTTTTACTTCATCCGTGCCGGGTCGTTTGTCTCGGTGCCCGCGCTGATCGCGGCCCCCGGCGTGTTTCTGATCCTCCTGCTCGCCAAGATGGCGACGAAGCTGGTCGCCGTCTACCCTACCACCCGCCTCTTCGCCCATTCCCGGCGCGACGGCATGTACACCACGCTGCTGATGAGTACCGGGCTGACCTTCGGCAGCATCTCGGCCCTGTTTGGTCTGACCCACGAGTTGATCACCACCGAGCAGTACTCATTCCTGGTGGCCGCCGTCATCGCCAGCGCGGTGGTGCCGACGCTGATCGCCAATGCCTTCTACCTGCCTCGGCATCTGCTGGACGAGCCGGAGGAGCCACCGAATGGTGAGGGAGCGGCGCCGCTTCAGGCGGCAACTGAGGAGGAGTCGGCATGATTGAGCGGATGGTCGTGGCATGGGACGATTCGGACAAGGCCCGGCGCGCCTTCGAGTTCGCTCTGGAGATCGCGGCCAAGCTCGGCGCGGAGTTGCATGTTCTGTCGGTGGCGCAGCCGCCGGAGCCGCCGGTTGCCGTGGAGATGGACGCGGTCCTTGAAGCGGCGGAGGAGTACTATCAGAGGAGCTGGGAGCCCCTGCGGCAGCAGGCCCTGGCGGCGGGCGTGGCGCCCGTCTTTGAGGTGCGTGTCGGCCACCCGGCCGACCAGATCGTCCGCTACGCCGCCCAGAGCGAGGCGGACATGATCGTCATGGGGCACCGCGGGAGGTCCTCGTTCATCGATCGCTGGCTGCTGGGCTCGATCTCCAAGCGAGTGCTCAGCTACGCCACCTGCACGGTGACCATCGTGCGGTAGGACACCCTGTCGCCCTGCCTCGGAGACCGAACGCCGGGCACGGCGGGCTTGGCCCTGCCGCGTGCTCGCGGCCGACGGGACCCCATCGGCCACGGAACCGGGCGCCACTCGTGGCCATGCGGCGACGAGGGCCTCTGACCGTCTCTGGTCTCCGCCCGGCCTACTGAGGAAGTGACTTCGCGCGCATGAAACTACTGGTTGTACTGCTCGGCGGCGCTGTGGGCGCCGCCTGCCGCTATGGAGTGAGCACGGCCGCCGCGCGTCTGTACGGGGAGGCGTTCCCCTGGGGCACGCTGTGCGTCAACCTCGTGGGGTGCTTCTTCATCGGCCTGGCCTTCTCCCTGGGCGTGGAACGCACCCTCCTGAGCCCCTCCTTCCGCCTGTTCTTCGTGACCGGCTTCCTGGGAGCCCTCACGACCTTCTCCACCTACGCCCTGGAGAGCATGAACTTCGCCCGGGACGGTCAGGCGAGCATCACGGCGCTCAATCTGGCGGCGAACAACGTGGCGGGATTGCTGCTGGTGCTGGCCGGGGCCTGGGTCGGGCGCATCCTGTGAGGAGGCGGCCATGGATCGTGTCTACCGCGTGATCGAGTTGTACACCAGCGAGGAGGCCCGCTGGCAGGGCCGGCCGCTGTGGGAAGCGGTCCTCGGCCACGTGGCCGAGGCGCCGTCGGCGGCGCGCTGTCTCGTCTCCAAGGCGGTGGCCGGCTGCTACGAGGGCGGCGAGATGGCAGGCTCCCGCCTCGAGGTGCTCTCCTACAACCTGCCGGTGAAGGTGGAGATCGTGGTCCCCGCGACGGAAGCCCGGGGTCTGCTCGACGATCTGCAGCCCATGGTCGGTGACGGCATTCTTGCCGTGCGCGACGTTGCGGTCGTTGTCCACAGTGTCCGCCGGCGCTTGGTTCCGCCCCGCCTGAGGGTGCGCGATGTCATGGCCGCCCCGGTCACGGCGATCGGCACGGAGACGCCCGCCGCGGACGTCATCCGCCTCCTGCTGGCGGCCGCGTTCAACGCCGTACCCGTGGCGGACGACCGGTCCCGGCCCGTGGGCATCATCACCCAGGGAGACCTGATCGAGCGCGCCCACATGCCCATCCGCCTCGGGCTCCTGGCTCAACTGGACTGCCCGCAGCTCGAGGAGTACCTCGGCGGCATCAGCGACCTGACGGCGGAGCACGTGATGACCCGGCCGGTCGTCACCGTCGAGCAGGACGAGCGCCTCGATCGGGTAGTGCAGGTGATGCTCCGACGTGGGCTCAAGCGCCTCCCCGTGGTGGACAGGCAGGGCAAGCTCGTGGGGATGGTGGCCCGTCTGGACGTCTTCGGCGCCATCGTGGACGGAGTGGCCACGACCCAGACGCTTGCGGCCCACCACGTGCGGGTGTGCGATGCGGCGGTAGTCGGGGACATCATGGCCCGCGAGCGAGACGCAGTTCCGGCCCGGGCTACCGGTGCGGACATCCTCGAGCTCCTCCGTCGCCGAGCAATCCAGCGGGTCGCCGTGGTCGACGAAAACGGACGGCTGCTGGGGCTGGTGGCCGATATCGACGTGCTCTCGGCGGTGTCCGGCCGCCGCGGCGGCTTCTGGGACTACCTCTCTCGGCGGCCGGATCTGGCCAGGGCCGCCGAAGAGAAGACGGCCGCCCAGGTCATGAAGACCGACCTTGTCACCGTCACGGAGGACACGCCGATCGAGGAGGCCGTTCGCCTCATGGCCCATCACGGCCTCAAACGCCTGCCGGTGGTAGACCACGACGGCCTCTACCGCGGCATGATCGACCGGCAGGCGGTCCTGAGCGCCGGGGCTGCGGATGAGAGCGCCGACGCCCCGTAGGTCCACGTTCTCCGCCGCGCCGGCCAAGAGCAGTCAAGTAGGGACCGGAACACAGCATGGACCACGAGCAGGGCGCATCCAGACCGCGGGCGGGATGGCTCAACCGTACGGTGGTGGCCGTCGGTCTGGCCAGCCTGCTTAGCGATATCAGCCACGAGATGGCGACGGCGGTCCTGCCGCTGTTCCTGGTCACGCTGGCGGGCTCGAGCGGGCCGGCGGTGCTGGGGCTGATCGAGGGCTTCTCCGACCTGTTCTCCAGTGCCGCCAAGCTCTGGGCCGGGGCGATCGGCGACCGGCTCCGGCGGCGACGCCACTGGTGCAGCGCCGGGTATCTGGTGACGGCTCTGGGCAAGGTGTCCTTCGCTCTGGCCACCTCGTGGTGGCACGTGCTGCTGGGCCGAACGGCCGCGTGGATCGGGCGCGGGTTCCGGTCGCCCTTGCGCGACGCCCTGCTGGCCGATGATACGCAGCCCCAGGACTACGGCAAGGCCTTCGGCCTCGAGCGGGCCGGGGACTCGCTCGGAGCGGTCCTGGGGCCCGCCCTGAGCCTGCTGCTCCTGGCTCACGCATTCCCCCTGCGCGGCATCTTCGTGGTCTCACTGGTCCCGGGGGTGCTGGCGGCGGCGGTCATCGGGCTTGGGGTGCGCGAGCGCGTCCGTGAGGTCCGGTGTGCCCGGGAGAACCCCCTGCAGCGTGCGGGCGCTCTTCCCGGCGCCTTCCGGCGGTATCTGGTCGCGGTGGGGCTTTTCGGCAGCGGTGACTTCTCAAACACGCTGCTGATCCTGTGGGCCGCCGGGAGCTCGGGGGCGCTCGGCTCCGGCGCGGCCCTCGGCCTTCCCGTTGCCCTCTACATCGGGTACAACGCGGTTAGCGCGTCGTTCGCGTACATTGCCGGAGCACTCAGCGACAGGATCGGCAGGCGCCGGGTGTTGGTCGCCGGGTACGCATGTGGCTTCTCCGCCGCGGCGCTGATCGCCTCGGGCGGTCACAGCCTGGCTCTGATGGCGACGGTGTTCGGGTTGTCCGGCATCTGCATGGGGGCACAGGAGGCCGTTGAGAAGGCGACGGCGGCGGACTTCGTCCCCGAGCAGACGCGGGCCTTCGGCTTCGGGGCCCTTGCGGCGGTGAACGGGATCGGCGACTTCGTGGCCAGCATCCTGGTCGGCGGCCTGTGGGCGGCACTCGGAGTGCGAGTGGGCTTCGGCGTCTCGGCGGCGCTCTGTGGCGTCGGGACGCTGGCGTTGCTCGCCCTGCTGCCGCGAGATGGCCTTGGTCAACCCGGCGACGGGCCGGCGGCGTGAGCCGCTACCGGGACGCGCACGAGCCGGCACGCTGAGACGGTCCCGGGTCCCGTTCCCTGCAGGTGCCGTGCTGTCTGCTGCCTACAAGCGAGGTCGGGCGAGCATGGAGGCCGAAAGCTGTGAGGCCGACTTCTGGCGGGACGAGGTTCGGCGCTTCCTTCCGGACGCAGGAGGTGCCCTTGTGGACGCCTTGGGCTATGTCTGCTGCCCTGTGTGCAAGGTGCTGTCGGACGTGTCCTACGAGTACTTCTGCCGGCTGCCGCGGCGGTGGTCCGACGAGCCGGCGATGCGCCGGGCCGTATGCCGGGCGCGGGGCTTCTGCAGCGCCCACACATGGCTACTGGCCCGAGTGCAGGGCCAGATCACGATAGCGCAGGTGTGCGCCGATGTGCTTGATGCCGTGCCGACACCACCTGCGCCCGCGGAGCCCTGCCCGGTGTGCCGTCTCAGAGCGCTCGTCGAGAAGGCCCTGGTCGAGCATCTGGGGCGCCGGCTGGCCGACGCCGACGCCCGGCGGCACTACGCAAGACTGCCGGGGGTCTGCTACCCCCACCTGGAGCAACTGCTGCGAGTAGACCTTGCTCCGGGCGCTCGGGAGACGCTGCTGTCCTGCCAGGAGGCCCGGCGCGTGGAGTTGGTCGGCAATCTCCGTTCCTTTGCCCAGAAGAACGCCCCGCCGGCGAAGTGGACGCGCACCGATGACGAGAATCGCGCACCCCAAAGAGCGCTGCTCAAGCTGGTGGGCGACAAGGAGGCGTAGCTACGGCATGGGACCCCAGAGCGCGAGCGTGGGCAACGCCGTTCCCAACCCAACCGCGACTGAGGCGGCGATCGAGGGCCACCTCAGGTCATTGTCGGCCCTCTCCCTCCGACGAGGGAATGCGGCGAGCTCAGCGCGCGTCGATGATCTGACCCAGAGGTTCTGTACGCAGACGTTCAACCTCGTGGTCTTCGGTGAGTTCAAGCGCGGGAAGACGACCTTCATCAACGCGCTGCTGGGCGATGACCTCCTACCCTCGGCCGTCGTGCCGCTCACCTCCGTCGTCACCCTCCTCTACTACGCCCCCGGCCTGCGCATCGGCGCGCAGTTCCTCGACGGGCAGGTTCGGGAGATCGAGCGCCACGAGCTGGAGCAGTACATCACCGAGAGGGGCAATCCGGGCAACGAGAAGGGGGTGGAGCTGGTCCGCGTCGGCGTGCCCTGCGATCTGCTGCGCCGGGGCATGCAGCTTGTCGATACCCCCGGTGTGGGGTCCGTATACGATCACAACACCGAGGCCGCACGGGACTTCCTGCCCCAGGTGGACGGCGCCATCCTGCTGGTGGGCTCGGACCCGCCCATCAGCCGCGGCGAGTGTGAGTTCCTGTTGGAGATGCGGCCTCACGTCGCGAGGCTGTTCGTGGTGCAGAACAAGATCGACCAACTCCGCCCCGATGACCTGCAGGAGTCTCTTTGCTTCACGCGCGAGGTGCTCCATCAGGTGCTGGGCGATGGGTCGGCCGATCTGTTTCCGGTCTCTGCCCGCGAAGCCCTGGAGGGGCGGGTGTCCGGCGATTCCGAGCGCCTCGCCCAAAGCGGTCTGCCCGCCTTCGAGGAAGAGTTGCGGCGGTTCCAGGCCGAGGAGCAGGCGCAGACACTGGCGGTGTCCGTCGTGCGCAACGCCCTGCAGGTCGCTGAGGATGAGAGACTGGGCCTGAACCTGGAGCGGCAGGCGCTCCGCATGAGCGTCGACGAGATCGAGAGGCGCTACAAGGAGTACACCTCGCGCAGAGACGGCATCCTTGCCCAGCGAGAGGATGACATCGCCCTGATCCGCGAAGCGGCGCGCAAGCTCATCCGGGGCACGTTGCAGCACGACTACGATCGGGAGCGCAAGCGCCAGGTGCCCCTGCTGCGTGAGAAGCTGCTCGCCTGGGCCGAAAAGAACGATGCGCTGCCCGCCGGCGAGTTCCTGCAGCAGGGCAGCGAGTTCGTCAGGCAGACGCTGTTTGAGGTGCTGGGCGAGTGGCGGAAGGCCGAGGAGCGCCGTCTCGAGGGCGAGCTGGCCACGAGCCTGGAGCGCTTCACCACGCGTACGAATGAGGCCCTACAGGCCGTCTACCAGTCGGCCCGGGAGGTCTTCGACCTGCCGCCCCGGTCGGTGGCGACCGTCGGCTACCTCTCGGCCCCTTCACGCTTCCTGTGGAGAGACTGGGACTGGGAGCCCCGCCTGGGCCTAACCGGGTCGCTTCTGGTGCACCTGATGCCCGGCGCTCGCCAAAGGGTGGTGCGTGCCTGCATGAGGGCTCTGTTGGAGGAACACGACAAGGGGTGTGGCCGGCTACGCCACGACTTCGCCGAGAGAGCCCAGGCCGCATTCGGCGAGTACACCCGCTCGCTGGACCGCAGCCTCGGGGAGGCGCTCAGTGGGGCGGACAGAGCAATCGCCCGCGCCATCGAGCAGAAGCAGAGCGTCACCGGAGACGTTGCGCAGGCCCAGGAGAGGGCCGAGCAGGAGATGAGCGAACTGGACGGCATCGTCGAAGCGCTGGGCGCTCTATCGCCGGTGGGTCTCGCCAATGGAGGCTAAGCGGCCATCGCGTCACATCCCGTTCCACCGCCTCATGGACGCGCTCCGGCAAGGCGGCTGTCCGATCTGTCGCCTGGCCGACGAAGCGTCCCAGAGCCGGTTGCAGGCGCTGTTCTACGAGCTGGTCAACGATCTGCCCACCAGAGAGCGCCTGCGCGAGGGAGGCGCCTTCTGCCCGCGGCACACCCGGCAGGCCCTGCGCATCGGTGACCCGCTGGGCGGCTCGATCATCTATGCCGACCTCCTGCGCCGCGCCCGCGACGCCAACCCATCGGAATGGCGGACCTCGTGCCTCCTGTGTGACCACGAGGCCGAGGTGGTGCGGGGCATGCTGAAGGTCTTGCTCGACCACATCGAGGAGGACGATGTGTGTGCGGCCTATCGGGCCTCCGACGGCCTGTGCCTGGCGCACCTGCGGCAGGCACGGGCGCATTCCAGGCGGCCGGAGACGCTCCGCCTGGCGGCCCTGGAGCGCGACATCGTGGCCGGGCTGGCCAAGCAGTGCGATGGCTTTGTGGCCAAGTCCGACTATCGAAACAGCCAGAGCCTCTGCGAAGGCGAAGGCGATGCCTGGAGGCGTGCGGCTCGTAAGCTCGGAGGGGGATATCCCGACCGTGAGACTTAGCGCGGCCAAGCGCCGGCACATCGTGTCGGCATATGCCACGGTCTGCGGCATGCTCCGGCAAATGGAGGAGGCCGCCGGAGAGGGGCGCTCGCCGACCGGAATGGGGGCTCCTTTGAGCCCGCTGCCGGCCGAGCAGGCAGAAGCCGTCCTTGCTCCGCTGCGCGACCTCAAGGGCCGGCTCCGACAGATCGCCGCGGAACTGGCCCCGGACGAGCTGGCCGAGTTCGAGCGCCCTCAGCACCCCAACAACACATGGGTGTGGCTGTCGAATCTCGCCGACCGAATCCGGGTGTCGGTGGACGACCTGCAGCCTGCGCGTGTCAGGAAGTACGGGAAGCTCGCACACGACGAGGAGGCGCTCCTCCAGGCAGTCCACCGCGACCTCAGTCGGTTCGTCACGGCCGCCCGAGACGGCCTCGATGCGGCGCTGGGGCCCACCGATGGGCGTCCCTGAGTGGGCATCGGCCCCACCACTTGCCGATGGGCTCGCCGCTCCGCGCCCTTCACACTGCTATCCTTCCGGTGGTTCCCACACCACCCGCCACCTCCGGATGTTGCAGATCCCGCTCCCCGAGCCCCTCACCTGCAGTACGATAGCACGCTCTCCCGCCGTCCCCGCCGGCAGCGCGAGCCGCACCGTCTCGTAGCTATGGTACCCGCCCGTACCGGCGAGCCCGGTCTCGGCCAGTGTCTCCCCGTGACCCTCGATGGCCTCCATCACCAGCAGACGCCCATTGGTGGTGGCGTCCGGTACGCCCACCTCACACTCCACCACTGCGGTGCCCTCGCCCTGTCCCAGGTCGATCGGGCCGAAGCACAGCGAGCCCTCGTTGGCGATCCAGCCCACGAAGCTCTCGTCCTCCGAGGCCCTGGCTCGGACCAGCGTGGGCGCCTCCGCGGCGGATATCCACTCCGCCGCCGAGCGCACCGGTACCTCCGGCACGAGCCACGGATCCCGGCTCTGGAGCTCCGCCCGCTTGCGCTCCGGCGTCATCCCCGTTTCGTCGTCGATCTGCCGGAGGTACAAGAACAGCTCCGATACCGCGGCCACGCGGCTCTGATGCTCGGCCGCGGACGCATCGCCGCTGCAAAGCAGCCAGGCACTGAGCCCGTAGCCCGGCACGGTCACGCTGCGGGTCTCTCCTCTTTGCCACTGCGCCCCGATCGGCGCCGCGCCCTCGGAGAACTCCAGCGCCTGCACCGACCCCGCCTCCAGGCCCCACGCCTCTGGCCGGGGTGTGAGCTCGAAGGTCACCGGGTCGCAGGTGGTGTTGGCAAACAGCACCGCCATGCTGTCTCCCAGGCGCCAGACGCTGTGCAGCACCGCGGGAGTGCTGATGATGCGCGGGCCGTAGAAGCCCCAGTCGGCGGTGATGCTCGGGGTGGGCTCGCCCAAAGCCGCCGGCTTCTCCATATCTCCCTCGTTGAAGAAGGGCAGGAAGGCTCGGCGCGTGTAGGCCAGCTTCTTGACGAAGGCACCGAAGGCCGGATGCTCCGCGAGCTTGCCCACGCTGAACCAGCCGATCTGCTCGCCATACAGCATCTGCTCGGCGGCCTTGGGGAATTGCGCCTCGTAACTGGTGTCGTCGAAGTGTCGGCTGGTAAGCTGGATGCGCCCGGCATAGATGGCCTGATACGCCGGAACATGACCCACGTCCAGGAACCGCCAGGGGAGGTAGCCGTCCATCAGGTGCATGTACGGCTCGGCGGCGTCCTCGCTGTTGAGGGCGACGTTCGGGTGGGTGGCCCTCAGCTCGCTGCGGATGGTGGCCAGCATCGGCCAGTACCCCTGCTCCAGCCAGGCCTCTCCGGCGCCCGCGGCATGGGGATGACCCTTATCGAAGCAGGGCCGCGGTCGCGCCGCCGAGACCTGGTCCAGGTAGATCGCGCCCACGCCGCGGTCCGCCAATCGGGAGCACAGGTCCGCCATCGTCCTTTGCCACAGCGGCGTGGCCGGACACATCGGCGAGAACGAGCGCTTGGCGTAGACCTCGATGTACGGCTCCCCGCTCTCTTCCTTGAGCGTCGCGGGAAGCGCCACCGAGGTATACTGATAGTCCTCGTCCCCGCGATCCCGGGTCTCCCACAGCCGGGCGTTGATGTACGGCTTGACGTAGATCCCCTCGGCCTGCAGCCGCGCCACGGTCTCAGAAAAACCCTCGCGCGCGGTGAAATGCGGATAGTCATCATCGAACTTCTCGGTGTTCCAGCCGTACCAGTGCAGCCCGACCGGAAGCCCCAGGGAGCGCCGCTGCTCGATGAGCGCCCTCTCCGCGGCCTCCGTATTGGCGTTACCGATGAACCACAGCGTCAGATCGCGGTACCACCTGGGCGTGTCCTCCCGGGAGCGCGAGGCCGGCCACCAGGCGGCGGTCCGGGCGAACCGCTTGTAGAGCCGGGCGGCGTCGAACCAGTCGCCCTCGAATAGCTCCACGGCCACCTCGCCGCTCTGGGAGAAGCCGTTTCCTCCCTCCCCCGGACAGCCCACGAACCACCTTGCCGCCATCTCACAATCCTCGCCCGCGGCGCCCGCCAGCAGCGTCTTGCTCCAGGCCTTGGGGTCCTCACACCCCACATAGACCCCGCGGCCGTCGTCATAGTAGGCCAGGAACTGCATGTGGGCCGCGCCCGAAGGATAGTCGCCCTCGTAGCGCATGCGCGTCCCCACGGGATTGGGGTGCACGACACCCGACATCCGCGGCACCAGCAACTGATCGGTGCCCTCCTCCAGCCGTCTGAGCCGTAGCAGTGGGAACCGCGTCCGGCGCAGAGCCACCTGCGGGCTGTCGTTGTCCACTTCCAGCCGCAGCGACAGGCGCGGGCCATCGAGGCGCAGCGTGCAGGCAGCCAGATCGGAAGAGCACACGTCTGA
>CAZXDD010000081.1:0-18739 GCA_964639415.1 uncultured Armatimonadia bacterium | reverse complement strand
CGGACCGCGGGCTGGGGACCTACCCAATCCACGACGGAAAGTGGCCGTAGCCCTCTCCTGAGCGGTGTTTGCCAAGGAGAGGCAAAGCGTGTCCCGCTCGCGGGACACGCAGGGAGCGGCGCCGTTGACTCGCCTTTGCCGTTGACTCGCGACTCGCCGACTCGCCGACTGCCGTACCCCAGGAGGCCCATCATGCGACAGGCTATCCGGCTCGTGCTGTGCAGTCTCGCCGCTGTGACTTCCCCGGGGGCCGCTCAGGACATGGCGGAGCTGGAGGTCGACCATGCCCTGACCTTCGAGTTCGAGACCCCGCACACCGACTGGGCCCAGCCGTACGTGGGTGGCAAGACGAGAGTCTTGTTCATCACCGACGGCCGCGGCACCAATCCCCGCGAGTGCGTGGAGCTCATGCAGCGCTTTGATATCGAGGCCGAGGCGGCATTCTGGGCCCAGATCGTGGACAGCTCCGAGAGCCACTGGCACGGCGGCGCCGTGGGTGAGACGCGTATTGGCGCCCTGCTGGAACAAAGCTGGGACTGCTTCGTGAGCATGGGCATCCCGCTGGAGCGCATGTCCCCCGAGCAGCAGTACAGGCTCGTCAAGCAGGTGACCGAAGGCGCCGGCCTGGTCTTTGTAGGCGAGAGTGATTCCAGGGTGCTGAAGGACAAGAACCTGGTGCGCGATGTGGCCTTCCTGGCAAGCCCGGTGATCGGCCCGGCGTACCGCGTGGGCCAGGGGCGCGGAGTTGTGATCCCGAACCGGGCCAGGATCGACTACCACGAGGGCTGGGAGGTGGAGTACGACTACTGGCAGGAGGCCTTCGGACGCGCGGTGCTGTGGGCGGCGAGCAAGGAGCCCTCGGCGAGGATCGGCCTGAGTATGCCGGAGACGGGCATCGACCGCGAGGGCCCGCCGCAGAGGGCCGCGCTGAGTCTCTCGGGGGTCGCCGGTACGGCCGGGACCGTGCTGGAGATTGCCTTCCGCAAGCCCGCCTCGCCGCCGGTAGTCCGGCGCATCGAGCGCCTGCCCGCGCCCGGCGAGCCTCTGAGCATTGAGATCCCCACTCTCCCCGCGGGAAGCTGGCACCTGGACGCACGGCTGCTCTCTGACGAGCGTGTCGTCACCTGGGCGACGGCGCCGTTCACCGTGGAGAGCCGCCGGAGCCTGGGCGACGTCACTCTTGTCCGGTCCTGGGGCGAAGTGGGCGACTACATCGTCGGTAGCGTGAACGTGGAGGGCCAGGGCGTACAGGGCGAGGCCCTGCAGGTCCGCCTACTGGACCGGCGCCGGAGGGTTCTTGCTTACAAGGACCTGCCCATCGGTGTGGCCCCGGCGCTGTTCGAGTTTGAGATACAGCCCTGGATGCCCATGCTGGTGACCGTGGAGGCCGTGGTGAGCCAGGAGGGCCAGGAGGTCTGTAGCGCCCACCGGTACTTCAACGTCACCAAGCGGAACCGAGACCGGTTCAACTTCCTGATCTGGGACGTACCGAGCGGTACGCTGGCGCCCTATGCCCAGGCGTCCTTGGCCAGGGCCGGCGTCACATTGCAGCTTCGCGGCGGCAACCCGCCGCCCTTCGTGGCCGCCTACGATATCGCCTGGGTGCCGTACACCACCAGGATCATGACCCCCAAGACGCCCGAGGGGATCATGGAGCCCTTCTGCTGGAACGACGCGACGGCGGTGGAAGAGCACGTGCGGAGGCTGGCCGCTCAGTACGAGGGCGCCAGGCAGCACGGGGTGTTCGTCTACTCGCTGGGCGATGAGGTGGACACGCGGGGCTGCTGTCTGTCGGAGCACTGCGCCGACGCCTACCGAGGTTACCTGGCCGAGCAGTACGGGGACCTCGCGGCTCTCAATGCCTCGTGGGGAACCCAGTTCACATCATGGGACGAAGTGGGGCTGTCGAAGGAGGGCGACAACGAGGAGGCCAACTCGCTGCAGGAGGGCAACTACCCCCGCTGGTTCGATCGCCAGGCCTTCAAGTCCTACAACTTCGTGCAGTTCTGCCGCAAGTACGCGGCGGCCTACGCCGACATCGACCCGGAGGCCAAGACGGGCTTTGAGGGGGCCGGGCGGTTCCAGGACGGCGACGATCTCGACCTGATCGTGCGCAGCAATGAGTTCTGGTCGCCGTATCCGGGCACCGCGGATGAGGTGGTCCGCTCCATCGCTCCCAGGCAGATGCCGCGCTCCAACTGGATGGGCTACACCAAGGATGCCGACTCGCTGGTGTCCAAGTACTGGCGCATGGTGACGCTGGGGATGGATGCGGTGTGGTACTGGCGTTGGGACTGCATCGGCCGTTTCCACGGCTGGCTGGCCCCGGACCTACGCCCCTTCCCGGCCGTCCAGGACATCCTTGAAGATACCCGCATCGTGCGCGAGGGCCTGGGCGACCTGCTCTTGCAGTCGCAGATGCAGGATGACGGCATCGCGGTGCTGTACTCATACCCCTCGGTCTTCGCCCACAAGCTGGCCGACGGCGCCTCTTTCGGCGGGTACGAGGCGGCCCATGTCGCCACCCACCGCCTGCTTCGCGACAGGGCCCTGCAGTTCTCCTACGTCACCGACCGCATGCTGCGCCTGGGTGAGTTCGACGGCAGCAAGTACAGGCTACTGCTCCTGCCCAGAGCCGAGGCGATTGGTGAGGCGGAAGCCCGGGTGATCCGGCAGTTCGTGGAGGGCGGCGGCACGGTGATCGCCGACGTTCGCCCCGGGATCTACGACGGGCACTGCAGGCCGCGGGCGCAGGGGATTCTGGACGACCTCTTCGGTGCCCGCCGCACCGCCACCGGCGCCGCCATGACCGTCGAGGCACCCGGCGACCCGCTGGACAAGGCCAGGGTGGATGGCGGCATCTCGCCCACCTCCGGAAAGGCCGCGCGCCAGGTGGCCGGCGCCCCGGCCCTCCTCGTCAACCAGGTGGGCAAGGGCCGCGCGATCCTGCTGAACCTGACAATGGACAGCCTCCGTAGCGCCGCCGACAAGCCGGCGGAGGGCGACACGGACGAATGGCTGTCGGGGCAGTTCGGCGACGCCAAAGTGGTGCCCCAGGTGACTCTGAGCACCCCGGCGGGCGCCCCCATCAGCGGGGTCTCGGTCGTGCGCTGGCGCAGCGGAGAGAACCAGCTTCTCGCACTGTTCCGCGAGGCCGGTATCGGCGAGGAGGCCCTGGTCAGGCTTCCGCAGCCCATGTATGTGTACGACCTGCGCAATGACAGGGCCCTGGGCAAGCTGAGCAGCTTCTCCACCACGATTATCCCCTGCCGGGCGACCTTCTTCGCGCTCTGCCCGCAGGAGCCGGGAGCCGCCGAGGTTACGGTAGACGCCCTCGAGGCCACCGGAGGCGATGTGCGCACGGTGCGCATCATCGTTCCCGATGCGGTGGGACTGCAGGCCTATCGCGTCAGGGTGCGCACGACCCGGGGCGAGCTGGATTGGCTGGAGCAAAACGTGCTGGCCGGTACGCAGGGCGGCGAGTTCGTGATCCCGGTGGCCTACAACGATCTCCCGGGCGACTGGACCGTCGAGGCCAGGGAGCTTTTCACCGGCCAGGTCACCGAGGCGAAACTCACCGTCAGGTAAGTGCAGGACCGCCCCTATGTCCGCGGTCTCTGAGCCGCGAGGCGTTGGCGCCACAGCGACGGCAGGCGACGCTTCCCCCGCCGCGGGCGATGGGGACCCGCCAAAGGAGGCACCCATGCATCCGTATCGCGCACTTCCGGTGCTCGCCGTGCTCGTGCTCGCAGGGGTCTGTCGGGCCGAAGATGACTACGAGATCAAGGTCTACCCCTGCGCCCGGGCCTACGAGGCGATCAACATCGACGGGGCTCTGGACGAACCCTCGTGGCGGCGCGCTCCTGTGGTCAGCGGGTTCACGTACTACAACAGCCCCGAGCTGGTGGATGTGCAGACCTCGTTCCGGGTGATCTACGACCGCTCGCGCCTGGTCTTCGGTGTGGTGTGCGATGAGCCGTTGATGGACAAGATCACGCCGGTGGCTCAGGCCCGCGACTCGACCGAGGTCTTCCATGGCGAGTGCATCGAGATCTTCGTCGACCCGGCCCACAGCCACGACCGGTACTATCAGTTCGGCATCAACGCCGCCGGCAGCGTCTACGACTCTTTGCGAACCGAGGCGGCCTGGAGCGCCGACGTGGAGGCCAGGACCACGCTCTCGGAGGACCACTGGACCCTGGAGGTCGCCATCCCGTGGGCCGACCTGGGCGTTGAGCCGAAGCCGGGCCTTGTGGTAGGGTTCAACGTCTGTCGCGACAGACTGGTGGGCAATGCGAGACAATGGACCAACTGGGCGCAGACCAAGGCCAACTTCCACGACCCGGAGCGCTTCGCCCATCTGGTCCTGTCGCCCACGGCACTGCAACTGGGGGCCATGGGCGCTGAGTTCCGCAAGGGCGAGCGCACAGGGCCCATCGTGGTGTACAAGCAGGGCGGGTTCGCGCAGACCACCTACCGCGCCCTGGCCAGGGAGGCCATCGGCAGGCTGGAGACTGAGCTGGACGAGCTGGCCCGCACCGCCGACCGCGAGCCGGACGGGGCCGCGCGCCGGGAGCTGGAGAAGCTCACCGACACTTACCGCGAGGAGGTATCGGGCTTCTGCGCCCGCATCGAGGCCGGTAATGCGCTGGACGCCGCCGAGTGGACGCGCATGGAACTGCGCGTCACCGCGCTCACAGCGGAACTGGGCGAGGTCATCTGGCGGGCGCGCCTGACGGCCCTGCTGGCGGAGATATAGGGGCGTGGCCGACAAGCGCACATCCGCCCGCGAGCCCGGGCTCTCTGGGGCCGTCCTGTGAAGGAGCACCCGGCACCGCTATGGCGTACCGAACCGCCGACACGCTGCAACGGACGCCGCACACCCCTACAACCTATCGAGACTGCAGATAAGCCCATGTATGAACCCGACAGCAAGATGAGTTCCGCCACAGCGACTGGGCCCGCTCCCGTCTCGTGGCGTGCCGTGGCCGTCGGTCTGGTGCTGATCCCCTTCAATGCCTGGTTCGTGGTACTGGGCCTATTCTCGGGTCAGAGCCGGCCCACCACCGTCAGCCTGATCTTCAACGCCATCGCCTCCTTGTTCCTCGTAGTCGGGGCAAACGCGCTCCTGCGTCGCCTGAAGCCCCGCTGGGCGCTGAGTCACGGCGAGCTGATCGTGATCTACGGGATGCTGAGCGTGGCCTCTGCGGCCTGCGGCCTGGATCAGGTTCAGACCATGGTCGAGGTGGTTGCACACCCGATCTGGGGCGCAACACCGGAGAACCGCTGGGAGGACCTGTTCGGCACGGTCATGCCGACGTGGCTGACGGTCACCGACAGCGCCGCCCTCGAGGCCTATTTCGACAGCGGTATGCCCATGTTCGCCACCCCCTACTGGCGACCGTGGGCGGTGGTGGCTCTGTACTGGTCGGGATTCAGTTTCACGCTGGTATTCGTGATGCTGTGCCTCAATACGCTGTTCCGCAAACAGTGGACCGAGGAGGCCAAGCTCAGCTTCCCCATCGTCTATCTGCCTTTGGAGATGACCAGGCCGAACGCCCCCATCTGGCGCAGCCCCCTGTTCTGGATCGGCCTGTCGGCGGCCTTCTGCATCGATATCCTAAACGGCCTGCATTTCCTGTACCCCAAGGTTCCGCACATTCTCGGCGAGTCGGGCTCATCGTGGGACCTGGGCACCTATGTGGTCCACATGCCGTGGAGATCCATCGGCTGGACCCCGATGCGGGTCTTCCCCTTCGGCGTCGGCCTGTCGTTCTTCATCCCTCTGGACTTGGCGTTCAGCTCCTGGTTCTTCTACGTCCTGTCCAAGTTCATGCGTATCGGCTCCACCATGCTGGGCTGGGGCAATCTGCCCAAGGCGCCGTGGATCGACGAGCAGATGCACGCGGCGTACCTGGCTCTGGGGGGCTTTTGTCTGTGGTCGTCGCGCAGGCACCTGGCCGAGGCGGTGCGCGGGGTGCTGGGGCGCAAGGACTTCGACGATAGCCGGGAGCCCATGCCGTACTCATGGGCCTTCTGGGGGGCCCTGCTCGGCCTGGCCCTGCTGGTGGGCTTCTGCCTGAAGGCCAAGATGGCCCTGTGGGCCGCGGTAGTGTTCCTGGTGATGTACTTCGCTCTGTCCATCGCCATCGCCCGGGTGCGGGCCGAGCTGGGCTCCCCGGTGCATGACATGCACAAGATCGGGCCTGAGGAGATCATCACCGAGATACTCGGGCCGCGGGCGGTGGGAACCGGCAACCTGATCATGTTCTCGTACTTCTGGGGGTTCAACCGCGCGCATCGCAGCCATCCCATGCCCCACCAGATCGAGACCATGAAGCTTGCCGACGAGACCCATGTGAGCCAGCGGGGCGCGGCGGCGGCGCTGACCGTGGCGGCCGCGCTGGGCATCCTCTTCGGCTGGGGCTTCATGCTCAACTCGGGCTTCGAGTTCGGCGGCCGGTCGGGCAAGGGCCAGGAGGCCTTCGCGAGGCTGCAAAGCTGGCTCACCAGTCCGGGCGAGACCAACTGGCACGCGGTGGGTGCACTGCTCTTCGGCGGGGCGTTCACGGTGCTTCTGGCCGCGATGCGGGCCCGCTTCGCCTGGTGGCCGTTTCATCCCGCGGGCTTCGCCGTGGCCGGGGGATGGTCGATGGCGCTGTTTGCTCCCTCGATCTTCGTTGCCTGGTTGGTCAAATCGCTGATCCTGCGCTACGGCGGGATGTCCTCCTTCCGGCCGGCCTCGCGCCTGTTCCTGGGCATGATCCTGGGCGAGTTCCTGGCCGGGACATGGTGGGGGCTCTTCGGCATCTTCAGGCACCAACCGATGTACAACTTCCTGCCGTAGGGCGCGCCGTCGTCCGTACACGGCCACGCCGTTTGACCGCCACGGCGCTGACTGCTAATATAGCCGTGGGATCAGGTTTGGTTCGCACCATCCCGCCGGGCCACACCCTCGCCGCTCTTGAGTGGATTTCAGGGAGGTCATGCAGCCATGAATTCAAGTGCGCTCTGGGCATCCGTGATCTTTGCGCTGCTCGTAATGCCGGCCGCCGTGGCCGGTCCGATCCATCAGGCCGCGCGCATCGGCGACCTGGCTGCAGTTCAGGCTCTGCTGGACGAGGACCCCGAGCTGGTCTTCGAAGCCGACGCGACAGGCCGCACGCCCCTGCACTGGGCGGCACTCAAGAACCGGTCTGAGGTGGTGCGCTATCTGGTGGAGAGCAGTGGCGACCTGTGGTTCAGCTCCGAGGTCAACATCCGTGCCCTGGACGGCTCGACCCCACTGCATCTGGCCGCGCGGGAGGGGCATTTCGCCCTGGTACGCTATCTGTGCGATCGCGGCGCCGAGCTCAATGCCCGCGACGGCCGTGGCCTCAGCGCCATGCACATCGCATCCAATAGGGGCGATCGGGCCATGGCGTCGTACCTGGCCTCGCGCGGGGCCGCACTGGACATCGGCCCCGCCACCGGACCCTCGGCCATGGCTCAGGCGCGCGGCATGGCCCTCTATGCTCTGGACCAGTCGTTCCGCTCCCGGGGCCAGGTGGCTCCGGACGAACCCTACATCGTGGCAACGGGCGCCGACGCCCTCCACTGGGCGACCTACTGGGACAACGGGCGCGCGGTGGATGAGCTGATCGCCGGGAGGGCCAAGCTCGACGGCCGGGCGGCCTACGGGGCCACCGCCCTGCACTGGGCGGCGTTCTGGGAGCGTCCGGCCGTCGCCGAGAAGCTCCTGGCGGCCAAGGCGAACGCCGACGCGGCCGACGCCTGGGGGCGCACTCCGCTGCATGCCGCGGCCCTCAGCGATAGTAGCGCGACGGCCACCAGCCTCGTCGTCGCCGGTGCCGCCGTGGATGCCCGGGACCACGAGCAGTGCACACCTCTGCACTGGGCGGCCGTCACGGGGGCCCGCGAAACCGCCAAGGTCCTCATCGCCGGCGGTGCCGACGTCACGGCCACCGATGTGGACGGCTGCACTCCGCTGCACTGGGCGGCGGCCCGGGGCCATGCACACGTGATCCCGCTACTGGTGGATGCCGGCGCGCCCATCGATGCCACCGACTCGGAGGGAGACACGGCATTGCACAAGGCCGCCCGCTACGGGCGGTCTGAGGCATGTCTAAAGCTTGCTCTGCGGGGCGCCGACACCCAGGCGCGGGATAGCTACTCCTGGACGCCGCGCCAGTTGGCCCTGGCCAACGAGCACGTGGCCGTGGCAGCCCTGCTCTCCGACTTCTAGAAGCGTGGCCGGGACGCCCACACTCTCCGGCGTGTGGCGGCGGTGGATTGCTGCGGTACCTGACAGATGGGCAGCGGCCGCGCGTGTGCTCGGAAGTGGACGCACTCAGCTCCTGTGAGCCGGACAGCGGCCGGCGCCCCCCGTACCGGCAGCCGCGGTCCGGCTCTCTTGTTTGACACGTATGGAGGTCGGTCCCATGCGCGCCTTTGTCATCAGCGGCCCCCGCCAAGCCGCCCTGGTCGAGACCGACACACCCACCCCCGGCCCCGGTGAAGCCCTGGTCCGCGTACTGACCTGCGGTATCTGCGGCTCCGACCTGCACGCCTACGAGGGCACCCAGCCCTTCTTCCGTTTCCCCGAGGTGCCCGGGCACGAAGTGGTCGGCGAGATCGTCAAGCTCGTTCCCCGCCCCGGTGGGCCGCTGCGCCTGCTCAACCGCCCTCTGGACGAGGGTCTGGCGGAGGGCGCCCGAGTGGTGCTGGACCCGGCCATGCCCTGCGGCCACTGCCACCCCTGCACCCATGGCAGGTATAACTGCTGCGAGAACATGCGGGTCGTGGGGGTGCACGCACCGGGAGCCCTGGCCCAGTTCTACACGGCACCCCTGGAGTGTCTGCATCGCGTCCCGGACGACATGTCCCACCGGTTGGCGGCCCTGGTCGAGCCCGTATCCATCGGCGTGCAGGCCGCGGGCCGCGCCCGCATTGCCGATAGCGACACGGTCCTGGTCATCGGCGCCGGAACCATCGGGCTGTGCGTGATGATGGTGGCCAAGGCCCGGGGAGCCCGGGTGGTGATGAGCGACATCTCCGGCGTGCGGCGACAGACCGCGGTGCGGCTCGGCGCGGATCTGGGCCTCGACCCTCTGAGTCCCGACTTCCTGCCGGCTCTGCAGGGCTTCTGCGCCGCCACCGGCCCCGAGGTGGTCGTGGAGGCCGTGGGCAAGCCCGCCACCGTGGGCCAGGCTTTGGACCTCGTCGTCGCCGGCGGACGCGTGGTACTGCTGGGGCTGGTCAGCGATGACATTCGCCTCCCCGGAAGCCTCATGGTCCGCAAGGAGCTGGACTTCATGGGCTCCCGGCTGCACGGAGGCACGATCCCGCCGGCCGTCCGAATCCTGCAAGATGGGCTGATCGACCCCACGCCACTGGTCACGCAGTGCATCGACCTCGACCGCTCCGAGCAGGGCCTGCGCATGATGGCCCAGACACCCGATGAGGTGCTCAAGATCCTCGTGGAGGTCTCCTCGTGACGATTGCGATGGGCGGTGTGGCGAGGCCGCCGGGCGCGGTTTGACAGGCCTCTGGGCATACCCTATACTTCGCCAAATGCCCGGGATGGGTGGCACGTAACTCAGTGAAGACGCAGACACCGCCGACGTGGGACGCGCCACCTCGGGACTTCGATTTCGAATCAGATCTGGCACGTGCGCTGGGTATCCACCCCGCGGTCGCGGCGGTTATGCGCGCCCGGGGCCTCGACACGATCGAGACCTGCGGCGAGTTCATCGCCCCCGACCTTACTCAGCTCCACGACCCGTTCCTGCTCCCGGACATGTCCGCGGCCGCCGACCGCATCGTCAGGGCCATTGAGGACAGGGAGATCGTCCTGGTCCACGGCGACTATGATGTGGATGGGATCACATCCACGGCACTGATGACCCGCTTCCTGCGGAAGCTGGGCGCCGATGTGCTCTACTTCATCCCCCACCGTGTGATCGACCAGTACGGGCTGAACGTGGAGGCGGTGCGTCAGGCCGCCGGCCACGGGGCCACTCTGGCCGTGGCGGTGGACTGCGGCGTTAACGCGGTGGATGCCATTGAGGAGACGCACCGGCTGGGGATGGACGCTGTGGTGATCGACCACCACGAGCCCGGCGAGCGGCAGGTGGACGCCCTGGCCGTCGTCGACCCGAAGCGCGCGGACTCCCAGTACCCGGAACGGGACCTGGCGGCAGTGGGTTTGTGCTTCAAGACGGCCTCCGCCGTCTGCGTCCGCCTCGGCCTGCCCCAGGAATCGCTGGAGCGCGCCTTCCTGGATCTGGTGGCCCTCGGCACGGTCGCCGACGTGGTGCCTCTCGTCGGCGAGAATCGGGTGTTCACCCGCTTCGGGCTGGGCTTCCTTGCCGAGACACGGAAGGTCGGCCTCCGCGCTCTCATGCAGGTTTGCAGCATCACGGGGGCGGTGCGGTCCTCCGACGTGGCCTTCCGCCTGGCCCCGCGCATGAACGCCGCCGGCCGCATGGGCGACGCTACCGATGCCCTCGAGCTGCTCCTGACAGATGACGAGGACGAGGCCCTGCGGCTCGCCCTACAACTTGAGAACTCCAACCGTGACCGCCAGCGCGAGCAGGAGGTCACCTACCGCCAGGCGATCGAGCAAATCGAGCAGATCGAGGAGCTGGATGCCCAGAAGGTCCTGGTGCTCTCATCGCCACAGTGGCACATCGGCGTGGTGGGGATCGTCGCCTCCAAGATCGTCGAGCGTTACTACCGCCCCACCATCATGCTTGTGGAGACCGGAGACGAGGCCCGGGGCTCCGCGCGCAGTGTGGACCAATTTGATATCAGTCGTGGGCTGGAGGCCTGCAGCCACCTGCTCATGCGGCATGGAGGTCACGCCCTGGCGGCGGGGCTCACGCTCCGCGTCGAGCAGATCGGCCCGTTCCGCGAGGCCGTCAACCGGGCCGCCGACAGCCTTGACCTGGGCGACATCCGGGACGGGCTCCCCATCGACGCCGAGCTCCTGCTGGACGAGGTGGACGAGGAGCTGCTGGACGGCATCGAGGCCATCGGCCCCTGCGGCCGCGATAACCCCGAGCCGCTGTTCGTGACCCGGGGCGTCGATGTGGTGGATGCCCGCGCCGTGGGCCGTGACGCACAGCATCTGAAGCTTCTTGTCTCTCAGGGCGACCGCCCCGTGGACTGCATCGCCTTCAACATGGCCGAGGAGCTCAAGTGGCTCAAGCGCGGATCGGTGGCGGACATCTGCCACTGCCCCGAGATCAACGAGTACAACGGCACCCGGGGGATACAGCTTCGGCTGCGGGGAATCCGGCGTTCGGCGGACCAGTAGTTCTGCCCCGCTTGTATCTGGGCCGCGCGCCCCGTCGGCCCAAAGGCGCGTCCGGGCCTGTCCGAGGACCGACGCCGGTCCTCCCGATGGGCCGTCGCGGACCGCTCGGAGGCGGCCCGGGCCACCATGAGCCGTAGGGGCCGGGAGGGGAGCGTCTTGGGCTGTCCCGTCACGCGCCCGGCCCGCGCCAAAAGCGATGTCGGGGCGAAGGCCGCAGTTGGCCACCAGGCCACCCGGAGGGCATATTGGGACAGGCCATCACCAGGGCGGTGCTGATCGTTGGCGGCCGGGGCACTCGCCTGCGCCCCCTGACGTTGCTGCGCCCCAAGGCCACCGTGCCGCTGCTGAACCGGCCACTCCTGGCCTACGAGTTGATGCTGCTGGCCCGCTACGGAGTGCGCGACGTCATCCTCGCCATGGGCTACAGGGCAGACGCGGTGCGAGAGACTCTGGGTGACGGCGGCCCCTGGGGAGTTCAACTCACCTACGTCGAGGAGACCGAGCCCCTCGGAACCGCGGGCGCCGTCGGCAATCTGCGGGAGACGCTGGACGGGCCCTTCATCGCCATGAACGGCGATCTGGTGTACGATGTAGACATCGCCGCCGTCACCACGGCCCACCAGGCCTCCGGCGCCGCCCTGACCTTCTGCCTCCGCAGCGTTCCCGACGTCTCCCGTTTTGGGCTGATTGAGTGTGACGCCACGGGATGGGTGCGGGCGTTCCGGGAGAAGCAAAGCGCCGATCCGACAGGGCGCAATACGGTCAACAGCGGGCTTTACGTGATGAGTCCGCAGGTACTGGACCACATCCCACAGGGGCGGGCGTACTCCAACGAGACCGAGCTGTTCCCGGGGCTCCTGCAGGCCGGCCTGCCGCTGCTGGGTTACGTGCCCGAGAACCAGGGCTACTGGGCGGATGCCGGCACTCTGGAGTCCTACCTGGAGGCCTCGCGCTGTCTGCTGGATGGGGCCATTCCGTGGCTGGGGCTCTCGGCCACGGATCACGGCGGTGACGCCGAGGGTAGGATCGTGCCCCCGGTGCATCGGGGCCGGAACGTCTCCATCGCGCCGGGCGCCGTGCTTGGTCCCCACGTCTGCCTCGGAGATGACTGCCAAGTAGGAGCCGGCTCGCGGCTGTCGAACTGCATTCTGTGGGACAAAGTGAGTGTGGGGGCCCATTGTGTACTATCTGGTGTCGTCGTATCCGACGGGGTCACGATCCCCGCGGGCACGCATCGCGACGGAGGGGCGGTCGTCCAGTGACAGATGATCCCTTGTTCATGATCCCCGGTCCTACCAACCTGCCTGAGGTCGTGCGCGAGGCGGTAGGCCGACCCACCATGTACCACCGCGGTCCGGAGTTCGCCGCCCTCCTGCGGCGCTGCACCGATGGTCTCCGGCGCGTCTTCCAGACCCAGAACGATGTGCTGATCCTCAGCGCCTCCGGCACCGGCGGCGTGGAGGCGGCGATCACCAATGTGATCTCACCCGACGACCGCGTGCTCGTGGTGCAGGGCGGGAAGTTCGGGGAGCGGATGGCCAAGATCGCCCAGCGCTACGGGGCGCTGGTGACCACCCTGGACGTACCGTCGGGCCAGGCCGCCGAGCCGCAGCAGGTTGCCGACCTGCTGTCCCGCAGGCCCTTCAAGGCCCTGCTCTTCGTGCAAAACGAGACGTCGACCGGTGTGACACAGAACGTGGCGACCCTGGCAAAGATCGCCGGCGACTATCGATGCATCACAGTGGTGGACTGCGTCAGCGGCATGGCGGGCATCCCGGTCAAGACCGACGAGTGGGGCCTGGACGTGGTGGTCGCCGGTTCGCAGAAGGCCTTCATGCTCCCGCCGGGGCTCTCCTTCGTCTCCATGTCCCCGCGGGCCTGGGAGCTGGCGGAGGTCTGCCGAACCCCCAGGTTCTACTTCGACCTGCCTGCGGCCCGCGATTCGCTGGCCAAGGGCCAGACCCCCTATACCCCGGCGGTGCCGCTGATACAGGGCTTGGACGCTTCTCTTGGCCTCATAGAGGCCGAGGGGCTTGAGAGTGTGTTCGCCCGCCACGCCGCGGGGGGCCGAGCGACGCGAGCCGGCATTCAGGCCCTCGGCCTGGAGCTGTTCGCCGACCCGGCGTACGCCAGCAACGTGGTGACGGCGGTGGCCTCCCCCGAGGGCATCGATTCGGGGACCATCGTCAAGGCGGTGCTCGCCAACGCGAACATCCTCATCTCCAACGGGCAGTCGGAGCTGAAGGGCAGGATCTTCCGTATCGGCCACCTGGGGACGGTGACCCAGGAGGATATCGTCGCCACCATCACGGCGGTGGCGGAAGCGCTGTGCGCTGTCGGGTACCGGTGCACTGCTAAGAGCGCTGTGGCGGCGGTCCACAGCGCCTATGGTGGGTGAGACCAATGGCTCGAGTGCTTGTGTGTGACCGGGTCTCGCAGTCGGGAGTGGAGATCCTGCGTTCGGTGGCGGAGGTGGTGGAGGCGGGCAGTCCGGGTGAGGATGAGCTGATTGGTCTGCTCCAGGGCTGCAGCGCGCTGCTGGTGCGCAGCGCCACGAAAGCCACGGCCCGCGTGATCGCCGGGGCCCCGGAGCTGCGGGTGATCGCGCGTGCCGGGGTGGGAGTAGACAATATCGACGTGGCGGCCGCCAGCCACTACGGGGTGCTGGTGGTCAACAGCCCGGCAGGCAACGTGCTGGCGGCGGCCGAGCATACGGTGGCCATGCTGCTGTCGGCCGCCCGCAACATACCGCAGGCGGCGGCCTCCATGAAGGCCGGCCAGTTCGACCGCAAGAGCTTCATGGGGCGCCAGGTGAGCGGCAAGGTGCTGGGGATCGTCGGGCTGGGCAGGATCGGCTCGGAGGTGGCCCGGCGGGCCCGCGGTCTGGGCATGGAGATCATTGTCTTCGACCCATACGCCCCCGAGGACGCCCTGACCCGGCTCGGAGCCCGAGCCGGGGACCTGGACGAGGTCCTGGCGCAGGCCGACTTCGTCACCGTGCATACACCCCTCACAAACGAGACGCGCGGGCTCATTGGGGCGACGCATCTTGCCGGGATGAAGCCCACGGCCATCCTGGTCAACTGTGCCCGGGGAGGCATCGTCGATGAGGACGACCTGCTCGCGGCTCTCCAGGAGGGCACCATCGCCGGCGCCGCCCTGGATGTGTTCGCCAACGAGCCCGATGTGAATGCCGATCTCGTGAGCCACCCGGCCGTCATCGCCACGCCGCACCTGGGAGCCTCGACCAGTGAGGCGCAGGAGACCGTGGCCGTGGATGTGGCCAACCAGGTGGTGGATGTTCTCAGTGGACGGCCGCCCAGCTCGCCGGTGAACGTGCCTGCGGTGTCCCCGGAGCTGGCCGCGGAGATCGAGGGCGAGCTCCGTCTGGCCGGCCACCTGAGTGTACTGGCCCGGGCTCTGGTCACCGGGGCCCTGAAGAGGGTATGGGTCAAGAGCTCTTCCTCCGTGCCCGCGGAGGGTCTCCCCATCCTTGCGCGCCGGCTCATGGCCGGCGCCCTGGCCGGCCATGTGGACCAGCCGCTGAACGATGTGAACGCTCTGGCGGTCGCAGCCGAGCGCGGCATCGAGGTGGGCCACAGCGTCACGGCCGACGACCACGGCTACCGGCGCTACCTCGAGATCAACCTCGAGTGGGGCGACCGCACCGCCCTGGTTGCCGGAGCCGTACTGGACGGCGCACAGTCCCGCATCCTGCGCGTGGACGGGTTCAGCGTCGACATGGCACCGCAGGGCCACACGCTCCTCGTTTGGCGGCGGAATCCCCACGTGCCCGGCATCATCGGCGGCCTGGGGACGACCCTGGGCAACGCCGGCGTCCCCATCAACAGCATCCAGGTCGGACGCGAGCAGATCGACGGCGTCGGTCTGCTCGCTGTGGCTCTGGGGCAGCCCATACCCGCCGAAATCCGCGACGCCATCGGCGACACCCCCGATGTCGTCCGCCTGGAAGTGGTCTGTTTCCTTTGAGCATGCGCATACTGGTCACCAATGATGACGGCATCGCCGCCCCGGGTCTGCGGGCACTGGCGGAGGCTCTCGCGCCTCTCGGGGAAGTGGTGGTGTGCGCCCCGGAGCGCGAGCAAAGCTGCGCCGGCCACGCCATCACCCTCCACAAGCCCCTGCGGCTCAAGCCCACGGAGCTGGAGGGCCTGGCGGTGGAGGCCTATGCGTGCAGTGGAACCCCCGCCGACTGCGTGGCTCTGGGGCGCTATGGTGAGCCGCGACCGCCCGACCTCGTGGTCTCCGGCATCAACGCCGGGGCCAATCTGGGCGAAGAGGTCTACTACTCCGGCACGGTGGCCGCCGCCATGGAAGCCTGCCTGCAGGGCCTCCGGTCTCTGGCCGTCTCCGTCACGGCCTACCATGACTGCGACTTCTCGGGTGCGGCAGACTTCGTCCGCCGCTTTGCGCCCCTCTACGCGGAAGCGGCCGCCCCCGAGGGCGTCCTGCTCAACGTGAACGTCCCCAGCCTCTCCCCCGCCGAGATCGCCGGGGTTCAGACCACCCGACTGGGGCGCCGGGCGTACTCCAACGTCCTGGAGAGGCGCCAGGACCCCAGAGGGCGGCCGTACTTCTGGTACCACGGCGAGGCCACCGAGCTCGACAGTGCCGACGGCACTGATATCGCCGCCATCCAGGCCCAGATGATCTCCGTCACTCCCGTGCGTTTCGACGTCACGGCGTACGATGCCACCGACTACACGTCTCGGCTGGTCGCCCGCACGATGGACGCCTAGTCCGCCGGCCTCTCCGATGCGCCCGCGGCACCGCCGCAGGGGCACTCCGGCTCTGCATACGGCGATGGTAACCGTCCCATGCCACCCTCTTTGCGGCCGACAGGCCCGTACGCTCCCGGATCGTCCCTGCCTTCGGCAACCGGCGGGGAGCCCGCCGGCGCCCCATAGGCCGGGCCGAAAAGTCCGGCCGGCCCGGCTCATCTCATCCCACGCCTCCATCTCGCGCAGCGAGATGCCGAGGAGTCCTGCTACATGCCGGGAGGTTCCTCGAGCAGTTCTTTCCGGGAGCGAACGCTCTCATAGTGACATTCCCGGCGAAGGCGGGGTTCTGGGCCACACCTCTCTAGATGCCTATATGCACCGACTTGTGCGCAGATGAACCAGGTTCTGGGGTCGCGATCACGCCGTTCGTGAACGCGTAGGTCGGGCTTTCCACTCACACTATGCATGAGCGCATTGCGGCCATATCTCACCACAGCCAGGCCCCTATCGGTCGCTATAGTGCCGTTCTCCCCCCTCCTCCCGTCTCGCCGGTCGTATAGGCGAGTACAAGCGGCTCGAAGAGACGCCGAGAGGCGGGGCCGGGGGGGTGAGGCGACGTGAGTCGGCGCCTGCCAGTAACCTGCATAATCTGAGTTTCCGGCCCGACTCGGCGAGCCGGAAAGCTCGCCGCCGGGCCGTGTCGCCGCCCCCGGAGCAACCTCCGCGCCGTGCTCGTCGGTTTGAGGCGGAGCTTCGCTAGTCGTCGGCGGCCGGGTCGCCAACCAAACGGCGCAGGAGGACTCCCTCGATGCGGCCTTCATACCTGGAGCTTGTGGACAGCGGGGAGCTCACGGAGCGGGCGAAAGCGCTGAGCCGGCTGCAGAGCCCCTGCCGACTGTGCCCTCAGGAGTGCGGGGCGGAGCGCGCCGCCGGTGAGACCGGATTCTGTGGCTGCGGGCAGACGGCGCTCGTGGCCGGCGTGGCCCCTCACTTCGGTGAGGAGGCGCCGCTGGTGGGAGTGGGAGGGTCCGGCACGATCTTCCTCGCCGGCTGCAACATGGGCTGCGTCTACTGCCAGAATCACGAGATCAGCCACGGCCGACAGGGGCGCCCCACCTCGCCCGCGGGGCTTGCGCGCTCCATGCTCTGGCTGCAGGACTCCGGGTGTCAGAACATCAACTTCGTCACACCCACACACTTCGCTCCACAAATCGTGGAGGCGCTCGCGCTGGCGGCCGCAGACGGCCTGAGGCTACCGGTGGTCTGGAACTGCGGCGGGTACGAGAGCCTGGAGGCCCTGGCACTTCTGGCGGGGATTGTCGACATCTACATGCCCGACGTCAAATACTCGGATGCCACCGCGGCCAGGGAGCTATCCGGCGCCGCGGGCTACCCGCAGCACAATATGGCGGCGGTCCGGGTCATGCACGAGCAGGTGGGGGATCTACGCACTGACGAACGGGGCGTGGCGGTACGCGGGCTGCTGGTGAGACACCTGGTTCTGCCCGGCGGCAAAGCCGGCAGCGATCGGGTGATGGAGTTCCTGGGCCGGTTGAGCACAGACACCTACGTCAACATCATGGATCAGTACCGCCCCTGCTACCGCGCAGGCTCCCACCCGCCCCTCGATCGGCCGATCACAAAGCGGGAGTTCTCCGCCGCGCTGGACTGTGCTTCGCAAAACGGCCTGACCCGCATCGCTAAGGTCCGCTGAGGTCGGCTACCGGCGACGCCCTGGCCACGGCCACGGGCCCTAGAAGCGCGGCCGAGAAGCCCGGCCGGTCCGTTTGATGTCATTCTGAGCGTCTATCTCGCGCAGCGGGATAGCGAAGAATCTCGCTGAACGCCGGGAGATTCCTCGAGCTGCTCCCTCCGGGAGCGGACCCTCTCAGAATGACATTCCCGGCGAAGACGGGCTTTCCGGCCCGACTTCTGGACTACTGAGACTTGGTCTGTCCCGCCTCGATCTCGCCCACCGGATGCCCCGGAGGCCGCCTGCCTTCCATGATCCGGCGCGGCACGGCCTCCTTGATCGTCACTCGATCCACTATCTCCTTCTTAACCGCCTCCCCGTTGTGGTAGATGACCCTCTCGGTGATCTGCCTCTTGCCCGCCGTGCCCTCATCCGTCACGCGCCTCTCACCCGGCGGGAGCGTATCCACCGGCACAACCTCGTCCTTGGGAGCACTGAAGGTCTCGGTCCGTGTCTCCTGACGGATCGTGACCACCGTGAGGCTGGACTTGCCGCCGGGGACGTTGACCTTGGCCCCGATCGGAGGGTCCTTCGTCCCCCTATCGGGATTCAGCGAGCGCAACGCCGCCTTGGTGATCTTGTGGTCGTCGGCGATGCTCTGCCACGACTCGCCTTTCTTCACCACGTGAGCCTGCGTGGCACCGGCGGGCTCCTTAAGCTGAGTTACGGCTTCATGAACGTCCCGGGTGACCTCGCTGGGATCGGCCTTCACGGCCTTGATGAACACGTTATCCTGCAAAAACCTCACGTCGACGACATTGGCGTCGTCGCCGGCATACTCGCTCTTGAGTTTCTTGAGCGCCATCTCGGCCACGTCTTCCGAGGGTACCACAACCAGGTCGGTCTGCCCGACGCGGATGGCGTAGGCCGTCACCGTGGCGGTGACCTTGTCTCGCAGCTTGCCAAAGGCCTGCTCGACCGAGA
>CAZXDD010000080.1:0-18899 GCA_964639415.1 uncultured Armatimonadia bacterium | reverse complement strand
CGGCGGCATACTGAGGCGGCTGCGCAAGGGCACGGTGGGCATCTCGCTGCCCATGGTGTTCAGCTTCACGCTGCCCTCGATGGATGAGTTGGCGCCGCGCTGACTGGGCCGGATAGCAGACGGCTGATCCGGCGACGGGAGCGACCGCTCAGCCTTCGTCCGGACGGCGGGGTACTGCGCATCGGCTCTGGTGTCGCCACAATTGCGCGGAGCCTGCCGTCAGCTCGCGTTCCCCATCAGCTCCGCCCTCCTCGTCTCCAGCCTCTGCCTCAGCTCAGTGTCGCTCGTGAAGAGCACGATTGTCCCGGCGTCCAGCCGCTCCAGGCGGAGGGTGCCGTCTTCGTAAGGCACGCTCGTGAGGCCGTCGGCCGTGACGGCGAAGGCGTCGGCGACCTCCATCCACCCGGGCACGGGCACTGAGAGCGCGAGGTTGCCCTTGGCGTGCGGGGCGAAAGTCTCCTTGCTGTACTCGTAGTCGTGGTTCAGCACGATGCAGGCGATGGTGTCTCGGCCCAGGGCCAGTTGGGCGACTTCCACGCCGTCTGTGCGTTCCGTGTCGATGACGCAGGAGCGCGCCAGCAGCGGGGCGAGGGTGCGCAGCTCCAGGTTGATGCGTCCGATCTCGGCCCACAGCACCTGCGCCTCGGGGGCCTTCGACAGCCCACAGCCCTCGATGGGCTCGTTGGGCTCGACATTGTAGGCGAAGTACACCTCCCCCCGCGCCCCGGCCGCCAGGGACATCAGGACCATGAACCGCTCCTCGTGCGGGGTGGGGAAGCGGTTCCAGCCCACGGTCTGGTTGGGCGACCTGCGGAAGCACTGGGGGATGAAAACGACGGGCTTGGGCGCGATCATCCTGCGGTACAGCGAGACATTCTGTGCGATGGTATCGAGGCTGTCGCCCGAGACGGGATAGGTGTCCTGGTAGCCGATGTCCACATGATCGAAGTCCATGCCCCGGGGCCAGACCGGCGGGTTGATGGTGACGGCGATGGGCCTTGTGGGGTCTTTGGCCCGGATCGTCTCGATGCGCCCGAGGACCTCATCCACGGGCTCGCGGCCCGGCTCGTCCGCCAGGTACCAGGCCGAGATCGCGGGGTGGTCGTGATACCTGTCCATGGTGAAGGCATAGGGCACCACCGACAGTCCGAACCGCGCGGCGATGGAGGGGTCGCCGCCGCGGGCGACGTAGTCGGGCACGAGGGTGTCGATGTAGTGCCTGCGGCAGTCGTCCAGCCATTCGTCGGGAGCCTGCCCGGTCGCCCGGCCGGAGACGGCGAAGGTGTCCATGTACTGGGCGAGCCACTCGCGACCCTCGGGCGGGCGGTAATCCTCGCCCACGACCTGACGCTGCACGCGGTACATGCCCACAGGGAAGCTCGCGGCGAAGGCGTGCATGAAGGCGTTGCAGGTGCCCCGGTCGGTGGTTACGTTCAGCACAACCGGCGTGCCGGGCGATAGCGGCGCGGAGAGGTTCAGACGCACCGGAAGCAGCTCGCCGGCGGTGATGCTCCTGTCGGGCACGGCCCAGTTCACATCGACGTCCGCGCCGGCCAGGGAGACCGCCTGCAGCTCGCAGTCCTCATTGGCCCTCAGATAGGCCCAGGCGCCGCGGAGGTCCTCGTCGAAGGCGAGGCTCTCGCAGCGGGCCGAGCCGGGACCGAAGCTCGCCTCGGTCTGCAGCACGGCGCCGCCGGCCTCCTGCATGAGCACGGAGACGATGTCGGGCACGGGGGCCCCGCGCAGGAGCTTGAGGTTGAGCACCCCGGCGCCTCCGGACGCGATGACGCTGGGCACGGTGCCGGCGAAGACGAACTCGGTTGCGGCGCCGGCGAAGGGTGCGTCCGTCCCCCTCGCATGGCAGCCGTCCAGCCATATGTCGGTGATCCGCAGGGGCTCAGGGCCGCGGTTGGCGATGGCAAGGTGGAGGTTATGGTACAAGTCGGGCGTGCTCTCGCCGCCCGTCAGGCCACTCCAGGCGCCGAGGAGCTCCACACGACCGGCCTCCAGCGGCTCGGCGGCCGTCGGCACGGGTCTGCGTCCACCGGCCACTTCGGGCTCCGTGGGCAGGGCCTCACCGCGGTATCTGGCCGCCACCTGCTCCGCCGTCAGGGCGCCCGCGTAGAGGGTGATCTGGTCCAGGGCGCCGCTGAAGTGATGGCCTTCGCCGCGTCTGCCGATGTACAGGGGGAACTGCGGCGGCACCATGGGCCGTCCCCACAGGCTGTCGCTGCGCGGCTTGCCGTCGACGTACAGCGTCACCTTGTACCCGCCGAGACCCACCACCAGCACGAGATGCCGCCATTGCCCGGCCCCGATGTGGCCGAGGTACCTGTAATCGCCGTCGTGGCCCCACAGGAAGTCTTCTCCATAGCCCCAGTTCAGTCCCCAGCCGTCGTAGGCCAGAGGGTGGTCGGCGCGGGAGAGTACGACCCTGTCCTGATTGCCCCCGAGCTTGTCCAGCCTGGCCCAGACCTCGATGCTCATGGCGTCGGTGAGGTCCAGGCCGGGAGCGGCCGGCACCAGCACGAAGTCGTCCACACCGTCGAACCGCAGGCCCCCGCCGAACCGGCCCTCACACCACGTGGCGCCGTGGATTGTGCCTTCGTGGCCGGCGCCTGAGACGTCGCGCAGCACATCACCTGTGCCCTGGTCGAAGTCCCAGGAGGCAACGATCCGCGGCTGGGCCCGGCAGCCCCAGGCGCAGCCGAGGAGAAGCGTCATCGTCCATATGGCTCTGAGCATACCTGTCACCTGTGGTATCTTGGGGAGATGGGCGAACGCGGTACGGCGCCGCCGGCGGTCGGACACGCCGTACCCATTGCTCCTTCCGGCCGGCGCGCCTGCCGACCTCCCCCAGAGGAGGAGGACCCGTCCCGGAGGCGAAGTCTCGCTGGACAGGCCGAACACGGGCGAGGGCCTCCCGCCAGGTGAGGGCTCCGCCAAGACCGAACAGGCTACCATGAAGGCATTCCCCTCGTTGATGGCGTTCTTGCTGGGCTCGGCCACTTTCCGCCGAAACACGCTGCAACTGCTGCGGCTGCTGGGCCTGCTGACGCTGCTGATGGCGGTCTACAGTGTGCTGTTCCACTACGTGATGGAGTACGAGGGCCGGCGGGGCGAGTTCAGTTGGTTCACCGGGTTTTACTGGACGATGACGGTGATGTCCACCCTGGGCTTTGGGGACATCACTTTCCACTCCGATCTGGGGCGCGCCTACGCCGTGGTGGTGCTGGTCAGCGGGCTGATCTCCCTGCTGATCATCTTCCCTTTCACCTTCATCCAGTTCTTCTGGGCGCCGTGGCTGGAGGCGCAGCGGAACGCCCAGGCGCCGCGGGAGCTGCCTGCGGGAACCAGGGGGCACGTGATCGTCACGGCGCGAGAGCTCGTATCGGAGGCCCTCATCCGCAAGTTGGTGGAGTACGGTGTGCCCCACGTGCTGCTGGTCCCCACGGTGGCCGAGGCCCTGGTTCTGCATGATGAGGGCTATCTGGTGATGGTTGGCGAGCCGGACAGCCCGGAGACGTACCACCGCGCCCGGGTGCGAGACGCGGCGCTGGTGGCGGCCACCGGCGCGGACGAGGTGAATACGAACATCGCCTTCACCGTGCGGGGGATCTCGGCGACGGTCCCGGTCGTCGCGCTCGCCGCCCGCGCGGCGTCGACGGACATCCTCGAGCTGGCCGGGAGCAACCATGTCCTGCTGCTGGGTGAGATGCTGGGGCACGCGCTGGCCCGCCGGGCCGAGGGGAGCGACGCGGTGGCGCACACGGTGGGACGATTCGACGGTCTGAGCATCGCCGAGGTGACCATCGGTCGCACGCCTCTGGCCGGACTGCAGATCAAGGACAGCGCCCTACGCGAGCGCTTCGGGGTCACCATCGCCGGAGTCTGGGACAGGGGGCAGTTCCGTTCGGCCGGTCCGGAGACCGTCCTTGAGCCCAGCGCGGTGGCCATCCTCGTGGGCACCCGGGAGCAACTGGATGCTCTGGACACGGATCTGATGCAAAGCCGAGGCGACCGTCCCACAGGCCCGGTGCTCGTGGTGGGCGGAGGCCGCGTGGGCAGAGCCGCCGCGGACATGCTGCGCCGGCGCGGAACGCCCCACCGCATCCTGGAGCGCGACCCGGCGCTCTGCCCGCCGGGGGACGAGCGCTATGTGCTGGGCGATGCCTCGGAGCTGGAGGTGCTCAAGCAGGCGGGCATCCTGCAGGCGCCGACGGTCATCATCACCACCCAGGACGATGACACCAATATCTACCTGGCCATCTATTGCCGGCGCCTGCGGCCGGACGTGCAGGTGATCTGCCGGGCCACTCACGACCGGAACGTGGACACCCTGCACCGCGCGGGCGCCGACTTCGTCATGTCCTACGCCTCCTTGGGTGCGGGCACGATCTTCAACCTCATCAGCCGCAGCGACCTGCTCATGGTGGCCGAGGGCCTCAACCTCATCCGCGTGCCCACGCCGCAGTCGCTGCAGGGGCGCACGGTCGCCGGGAGCGCGGTGCGGGCGAAAAGCGGCTGCAGTATCGTGGCGGTGATCGCCGAGGGGCAGACCACGGTCTCGCCGCCGCCTCAGGCCAAGCTTGAGCCCGGATCGGAGCTGGTCCTGATCGGCACACTGGAGGCCGAGCGGGAGTTTCTGCGCTGCTTCGGGAACCACGGGGGGCGGTAACGGTGAGGCGGGAGGGGGTGGGGCGGCGGGCGGGGGGGCGTTCCCCGAGAGTAGGTGGGGACGCGCCGGGGTGCCATGCTGGCTCCGTGCCTGCGTACCCGGCTGCCCGGCAGGGGGGGCCGTAGCCGTGAAGGTGTCCGGTCCGGAGGACCGGTGACGCCGCGCAGCGGCGTCGCTCAGCGACGGGCTTCAGCCCGTCGACCCAGGCACAACCCAACCCGGCCACGTCACAGGCAGGCCGACAGCGCCCTATGCAGCCCCCGCCTGCGGGAAGGGTCGGGTCCCGGTCGCGGGTGTCCGACCACCCCGGCCACCCTTCTGTCGCCCCGCAGGCCGGGAAGCCAAATGTGGCTCTGCAGAAGCGGGCGCCACGACGAGCCTACCTGCAGACACCACCCGGCGGGCGCGGGTCCGTTGACACGGCGTCCGCGCGCGTGCATACTCCGTATCCATACCTGTACTGCCTGCGAAGTGCGCATGCTTGGGGGCACAACCATGAGGTACCACATCAAGCATCTGGGCCCCATCAAGGAAGCGACCATCGACGTCAAGCCCCTGACCATCTTCGTGGGCCCCAACAATGCGGGCAAGACGTGGGCGATGCACCTGTGGGCGTCGATAGCGGGGGCATACAACCATCACGCGGTTGTTGACGCTGTGGTCGAGGAAGGTGCCGACAGAGCCGGCTACGAGGAGGTCTTCGCATTCGCGGGAGACTTGGCGAGCAGGGGGACCGCGAGGGTGGATCTGGGTGAGGCGGGGCCGCACCTTGTGAGGGCGTTCATTGGTGATCTTTGCAGGATGGCCGCGCGGCGTTTCGCCGCCTATGTGGGGACGACCCGCGAGGAGTTCCCGGGCCTTGCCGTCTCGCTTGACGTGGCCGACGACCTCGACGCGATCATCATGCGGCTGGCGAAGATGGAGATCCGCATTCGCGTTGGCGGACGCGATGGCAGCGAAGCGCTACTGCTGAGGAAGGCACGCGGCGGAACCGTATGCGAGGGCCTCGTCGTCGACGGCGCGGCGGACAGCCCCTCAGCCGAGCTGCTGGCGCAACTGGCGGCATCCACGCTGCTGCAGGCCGTCCACCAGGCTGTGGTGCGCGACGTGGTGTGCTTCCCGACTGAGCGTCCCTTGCCCTTCTGTGGTCTCATGCCTCCCCTCAAGGTGCTGGAGAGCACCATTCGTCTCGGCAGCGGCGATCCGAGCCCAGACCGGGCGGACTGGGCGATGTCACAGCCACTCGCGAACGCCCTCTGGGTCGCCGGAGACGGGGCCAAGGCATCACGACGGCCCTCAGGCCACGCGGGGCTGGCAGACATTCTGGAAGCCAGGGTTCTGGGGGGGAGTGTGGCTGCGGACGACGGCGAGGGCGGTACTGAGTACGTGTTCGAACTCCCCGAGACCGGCGTTCGTCTGGAGTGCGCCGTGTGCTCCTCCATGGTGAAGGAACTAGCGCTGCTGGCCATCTACCTCCGCTACCAGGCCGAGTCCGGCGAGACCCTCTGCATCGACGAGCCCGAGATGAACCTCCACCCCGAGGCGCAGGCAAAGCTCACCGAGTTCCTGGGCATCCTGGTCAACAGCGGCCTCAACGTGATGGCCACTACGCACAGCCCCTACCTCGTGGACCACCTCGCCAACCTGCTCAAGGCCGGCGCCCACGAAGACCGTGACGAAACCGCCGCCATGTTCTACCTGCAGGACCCCCGCGCTTTCCTGACCCCGGATCAGGTGGGCGTGTACCTGTTCGAGGGCGGCGAGGTGCGAAGCATCATGGACGACGACGGCTACATCGACTGGGGCACATTCGGCGACGTCAGCGACCGCATCAGCACCATCTACTACAACCTCTAGCGGGGGATGAGATGCCCTTCAACAGACTGCTCTTCTGCGCCCTTGAGGAGGACTGCAGTCACACGGAAGGCGGAGTGAGCGCCGCACTGTCGTCCATGCCCGACACCAACGTTCTCCTCTTCAAGCTGGACAAGCATGCCGATGGCAGCCGGGACGCACCTGGCCTTGGGCAAGACGACAAGCTGTGCGACCTGCTACTCTACGTGGTAGGGCGGCGCAACGGCGAACTGCGCCGTGTGCTGTGCTTCGTGGAGTGCAAGGGCACCGAACATGACCAAGCGCTTGCCCAGTTGGAGTCGACCGCGACAGTGCTGGTCCAGAGGCTGCCGGGGGGCGTACCGAGACACGTCCGCGTCATCGGTGCGGTCAGAAGCAATGTCGGCTCCGCGCCAAAGCACAAACAGAAGCGGCACGGCCACGGGCCGCTGGAGTGCGTGGAGGTCTGTCGGCACAGCAGCCAACTCGAGGCCCTAGTGGACCGCTACCTTGGCAAGGCCGCAGGGTAGCCCGCCCACCCTTGGCGTACAGCGCGGAACGCGCAAGCGAGGCCCCCATGCTCACCACCCTTACCGACGTGACCCTGCGCGATGGCTCTAACATGACCGTCAAGCTCATGGAGCCGCCTGAGGAGGACTACGCTCGGCGGCTGCTGCACTTCCTTCGCCACAAGGATGATGACAGCATGCGCGGCATCCGACAGCGCGTGGCGGGGCAGTATGCGGACCGCTGCATCGACCGCTACTTCGTGGGGGAGGTGGAGGGGCGCATCGTCGGGCAGGTGTGGTACGGACTGCCGCGGATCGACGATGGGCGCACCTACGGCATCGGTAACTTCGGCCATGTCTACACCGACCCGGATTGGCGCGGTCGGGGCATCGCCCACCAGATCACGCGCATCGTCGTCGATCACTTCAACGCCGAGCCCGCCGGAAGCTGTCTGCTGTGCACCGCGGGGGAGGGCGCCGGGCGGATCTACCTGCAGTACGGCTTCGAGACCATCCCGCCGGGAGGCTCCTGCGGGCCGATGGGTCTGGTCAAGCCCTCGGTCGCCCCGAGCTTTGCCGCTCTGGACGAGAGGTACTTCGCCCCCGGGCTGCCCGTGACGGTGCGGCCGGGCCACATCGGCGACCGCCACGATCTGGACCGCATGCTGGACTTCTCCGCTCCGTGGATCGTTGCGAGGGAGCGCCGGCACCTCACCGGCCTTGCCGCCCGCGTGCCCACGTTCATCTCCGCCCTGCATTTCGTCGAGGACGGTCGCGGCGCGATCACCGTCCTGCAGACAACGACCGGCAGCCTGGTGGGCTACGCCTTCGTGCTGGCTCTCGGCTCGCGGCACGAGACGGGCCTGAGGGTGTTCGACGTCGTGCTGCACCCGCACTACCTGGCCGATGGGGCCGCTCTGGTCGCTGAGACCCTGAGTCTGGCGGCGGAGGCGGACGCCACGGACATCCACGCCACGGTGGCCGCCTGCGACGAGGCGAAGCTGGCCCTCCTGCAGTCCGCGGGCTTCGTGGAGCAGTACCGGTTCAGCGAGGCCTTCGCGCGGCCGGACGGCGGGCGGTGCGATGTGGTGCTTTTCAGGGCGAAGGGATAGCGCAGGTAGGGCGAACGACGTCGCTCGGGACGACGCCGGGGTTCTGAGGCCTATTGGGAGCGCCTGTCATTCCGAGCGTCGGTCCGGCGAAGCCGGACAGCGAGGGATCCCGCGGCATCAGCGGTCTTCTGTGGACGATACGAGATGCTTCGTGGCTGCGGCTTCCTCGAGGCCGCGGGCGCGCATCAGCATGACACCGCCCGGAAGGCGCTCGTCGACCCGGTAACCGCCGGAACGTGTCTAGAACGCCTCTGTCGGGACGTACAACCTACGGACGAGCGCCACCGCTCTGGGCGCGCGCCTCCGCATACCGCAGCAGGGCCACCGCCAGGTCGCGCCCGAAGGCCCGGGCGCTGTCGGGAAGGACCACCTCGCCGCCGGCCATCGAGTACGGGATCTCCAGCGCCGTGGCCAATTGCACTCCGGGCAGTTCGCTTGCGAAGTGTTTCAAAAGCAGGTGCGGGTGCTCCACATTCCACTTCTCCCCGTAGGCCACGGAGTAGCGCGGGTCGATGCGCAACGGGCCGGTGGCAAGCCCGTTGAACAGGTGGCCGAACCGCAACACCTCGTCCCACGTCCGGCGCGCTCCGGAGAAGAACACGTGGGTGTCTTGCTCCCCGCGAATCCAGGGGCAGTGCAGGTCCAGTACCACGCGCAGGTTCCGCCACGCCGACAGCAGGTTGCGCAATGCCCGGGTCTCGGGGTAGATCTGCGGGTCGACGTAGTCGCCATTGTGGTCATACGGCCTGCGGTTCTTGCCCTGATCCCCATCCTCCACCCCGTCCATGTCCACGAAGGGCACGATCGCCAGGTCTATCGCCCGGCGGAACCTCTCCCCCACCCCATCCTCGGTCAGTACGCGCTCGACAAGACCTTCCAGTGCATAGTCGCCCACCATCTCGCAGGCGTGGTGGCGGCAGGTGAGGGCGATGCCGAAGCCCGCTCCCCGGGTACCCAGCCGTAGAAGTGGTACTGGGCGGCTCTTGCGGCTGTTGCAGAGGGTCTCCACCTGCAGGTTTGGGTTGTCGCGGCATCGAGCCAAGAAGGGTTCGAGGTTCTGCTGCGTGTAGGGGACCGAGAAGGCGAAGCGCACCGCATCGGCCTTTGGCGGGACGCTGCAGAGGAACTCCCCGTATCCCCGGAGGGCCTCGGCCCCCAGCCAGCCCCAGGTCGCCCCGTCATCGTAGCTCACCGCCGGCCCCAGCGGGCCGAGCACCTCCGAGCCGGTGAACCGCACGGTCAGCGTGCGCCCGGCGGCCCCGCACACGCGGAAGTAGAAGTAGAACCAGTCGCCCTCGGTGTCGCGCAGGTCCTGATGGACGCGGATCGTGTCGCCGGCGACCTCATCGACGATGATGTTGCCGCCGGGGAAGTCGCAGTCCACGCGGAGCGTGGTATTGCGGGGTTGCTCGGGCTGGACCATGGGCGTGCCCCCTTCGGTCTGGGCCGGATGCGAGCCGAGGCTCCGGCTCCTGGACGGCCCGCTGTCAACAACAGGTCAAGCTCACCTGCAGAAGTGCTCTGCCTAACTCCTATCGGCCGCAGTACAGTGGTACCACGGCGGCTGCCGCAGACGGTACCGCCGCGAAACAGGACGATGCCGGTTGTAATGCGGCTCTCATCGGCCGACTACGTCGAAAGTCATTGACAGAGGCTTCTGGGTCATCTACAATGACATTGTGTAGATATCGCCACATTAGTCTAGGGGGGCTCCATGCAATCCCATAAAATGATCCAGTATCGCGTGCCGGGGCGTGACCCAGTTCCAGACTCACGTCGGGCTGGGGTGCTGGTCACCCGACTCGTGCTGCTTGTTGTGGTCTGCTTGGCCGCCGGCAGCTCCTGTACTGCGGCGGATACGTGGCTCTTCAGGCCAACCGGCGCCGACGGAGCCTCCGACTACTCAGCCCCTGAACTCGATGACTCGGACTGGGCGCCCGTCCGGCTACCTCACCGCTCATGGGACGACGAGCAACCCGGGCAATACGTGTACGGCTGGTACCGGCTCCACTTCAGCCCGCCGCAGCAGTTCGCGGGCCGCGATCTGGTGCTGAAGCTGGGCATCATCGACGACGTGGACGAGACGTACTGCAACGGAACGAGGGTCGGCGGCACCGGCGCGTTCCCCCCCAACACCGCCTCGGCGTACAGCACAGACCGCGAGTACATCCTGCCGTCGGGTCTCGTCCGGTGGGGCCAGGAGAACGTCGTCGCTGTCAAGGTCTTCGACACCATCGGCACCGGCGGACTTCTGGGGTCGCCGCGCATCGGGTGCCGGGCGGCCGACGCTGACCGGTGGCTGTTCAGGGCCAGCGGGCAAGACCTGGAGACGGACTGCTCCGCACGCGAGCTGGACGACGGCTCCTGGGAGAGCGTCGGGATGCCCGACGAGACCTGGGATCAGCGCCAGCCGGGGGACGGCGTCGGCGGATGGTACCGCCTCCACTTCACTGTCCCCGGCGGATGGCGTGGCCTTCCCCTTGTGTTGGACCTCGGCCTGGTTCTGGATGCCGACCGGACCTATGTCAACGGTAGGTGCATCGCTGCGACAGGCTCATTCCCCCCGGTACCACACTCCGCCGCCGGCGAGCCACGTCTCTACGGTGTGCCCTCCGACAGCCTGCGGTTCGGAGCTGACAACGTCCTCGCGGTCCAGGTCTACAACGGTTCGGCACGCGGCGGGATCTGGGGACGCCCTGCCTTCGTGGTGGCCGACGACGACATGTCGGCAGCCACAGGGGCCCCCCTGGGCGAGGTCCTCCGCCTGCGCCGCGGCATGCACTACGCCGCAGCGCTGGAGTGTCTGGCAGGGCTGTGGCGCCGGTCCGAGAGCGACGACGAGCGCGCGGGCATCCTGGACGAGTTGACGGTCGTCTACGGTGCTCTGGGCCGCGACGACGCGGCCCTCGAGTCGTTTCAGCGGCTCGTAGCGAGTTCGCCGCAGAAGAGCTGCTCGCGTGACGCAGTCCTGGCCGTGCTCCGCATTCAGGAGCAGCGGCACACGCTGTCGCCCAACGCCGTCCCGCTCGGAGAGGACCGGGAGACCCGGGGCCGATGGCCGGGCGCGTACGGGAATGACGGCTTTGTCCTCAGCGCCATGGGCAGCGACGCCGACATCATCGGGGTCCCCGGGGCGATGCAGTACACCGACCCGGCCCTGGAGCACTTGTCGGCCGACCGCCCTCTGGCATACTCCGTGTCCACCTTCGCCGGCCCCGACGCGCTCTTCTGCAACTGGATCGGCGCCACGGCTACCGAGGACAACCGGGCCCTGGCCAACCCTGTAGCCGGGCTCCACACGTACTCATGCTGGGACGACAAAGGCGAAGAGCACCCCTTCGACAACGAGGGCCCGGATCTGCGGGTCACAATCGAGATCCCCGACGGCTGGTGGTGTGTGTCAACTTACGCGGTGGACTGGGACTGGCACGGCACCTGGCATCCTCGGCAGCAGTGCCTTGTCATCACCGACGCCAGCCAAGCGGTGGTGGCTGTGGCGGACTTCGCCAAGTTCGGCGCCGGCGTGTGGCATCGCTTCGCCCTCAGGGGCCCTGAGACCTACGACATCCGCATCGTGAAGGGGCGGAGCATATGCGCGGTGCTGTCCGGGCTCTTCGTAGACCGCTGGCAACCCTTGCTTCGCTGTCCGATGCCGGCGCAGGACCCGGGGCTGGAGGCGATCTGCGGCGAGTACGGCAGGCTTGCCTCGGCCGAAGCAGGGCCGCCGCCGGACAGCATCGCCCCGTACCGGAACCTCGCCGAGAGCCTGTCGCGAGCGCTCAGCACTGGGGCCCCCGCCGACCCGGTAACCCACGCCGCGCTGCTACTGATGAACTGGCAGGTGGCGGCGCGCCAAGCCCCGGCTTCGACCGCTGCACAGGAGGCCTGCGACGGCTGGTGCCGCAAGGCCCTGGACATGCGGCCTACCGGCGAGGCTCCGGCGCAACTCATCGAGGAGCTGATGGACCGGCGCCGCTTCGGAGAGGCGCGGCAACTGACGCGGGCTTATCTGTCCCACCTCGCCCCGGAGAGCAGTCCACCCGAGGAGTTGGCCGCGGCTGCGTCGGCGCTCTGCGCCCGTTGGCTGCCCATCGACTGCCGGTTCGCCGGGGAGATGATGGACTTGGCGCTGGATCGCCTCTCCCCCAAGACCGACCCACTCCGGGCAAGCTTCGTCGCCCGGGCCGTGACGCCCTTCGCCGATCAGCTCGCGGACTTCGAGACGGCGGCGCGCGGGTTCCCTCGCCCGGCCTTTGACCCCACTCCCGGGCGGGTTCCCAGCCTCGCCGGCCGTGGACTGCAACGGCTGGCCCAAGTGCCCCGGGAGGCCTTCGGGCCTGAGGTACAGACATTCTTGGCCGCCCACGTCAGAGCCCTCGGACGCGGGGTGCAGGCCGCCGAGCGCCTCGAACCCCGTGAGCTACTGGCGTCTCTGTGCGCAAGTCTGGGCACGGCCCTCAGGCTCTGCACGGACGGTGACGCGTGGCGGGAAGCGGCCGTGCCCCTGGGGCGCGGGCTGGAGCTGCTCCACGACGCCAACGGCCTTCTGTCGCTATGGGCGTGTCCACAGAGCGACGGGCTACCCGTGAGTGAGCGCATCGCTCTCGGGCACTCGCTGGCAGGAGTGGGACTTGATGAGCAGGCGGTGGAGGCCTTCGCCGGAGCACTGGCTGGGGGGCCCGAGCTCATTGCAGTGTCGCTGTGCCGTCTGCACACGGCCTTGGCCAATGCGTGGCTGAGACTGGGCGACCCCGCACGCGGGGAAGAGGTCATGCTGGCGCTGCCCGCCCGCGCCGGTGACTACGAGGGCGTACAGCGGGCGATCCCTCTGTGGACTGCTTTCCAGTGGCTATCCGATTACCATCAGAGCAGCGGGACACCCGGGGTGGCTCTGGCGATGTCCGGTACGGTCTTCGGTGCGCTTGCGGACACACAGTACGCCGCCGAGTACCGGTCCGTCGTCGCCGAGCTGACTGAGGGCTGCGGCGGGGGTACGGAAGCTCCGTTGCCTGCTGCTGATCCGCGACCATGACGACCGACACCTGCCGGAGGCTTCTCGCGAGGGCGCCTGCAGTGCCACTCGGCGATCGACAGACGGCACCAGACCGAAGGAGGGATGCAGGATGGTCAGGAGACTCGCGTTGCTCGTCGTAGCTGTCACCGTGGGGCTGTACATACAGCTGCCGCCCGTGCACGCACAGACCTCCAACTGCTGCAAGAACGTCAAGACGACGCCGCCACCACAGTGGCAGAAGGTGGGTGATTCCCGGCATGGGCTCACGGACACCGTGATCTGCAACACCGCTGTATGGGACGTCACCTGGGAGACGGAGAACAGGGTGTCACCTAGTTGCCGCCACGGCGATACATGCGCCAACGGGCACGGCTGGTGGCAGAAGGGGGGCAAGTACGGGAACTCATGCCCTGACTACTGCGACTACTGCATGTGCATCGTCCATGCCGTGTGTGTACCTTCGCAGAGGTTCACCTACGTCATGACCTCGTGTCCGCACGCGGCGAAGTGCCCCGTATGCGGGCTGCCGCCGACCCCCTGAGCCACCTGCCACCGGCGCCCTCGACGTGACTGTCCAGGCGCCCTCGCCCGGGGCGCCGGTGGCATCCGCTGACCGCCCTCGCTGCCCAGCTCAACCGTCGGTCGTCACGTGAGGAGAGTGATGCACATGACACGGACACCCAAGAGCGCCGTTGTGTCACCCCGGCTCGGCGCGCAGGTCGGGGTGGGTGGTCACCTCGCGGTCGGGCTCGTTCTGGCGGTGCTCGCCGCCTACCTCTGGGCTTCCTGCGCATGCGCGGATGCCGAAGGACCGCTGTGCGACGGCTTTGCACCGATGTGGCTCTCCGCGACAACGGTGCTGGTGCTCCAGGAAAGGGGCGCGGTGGAGGTCGATCTCAAGGCCGGTACCACGCGCACGCTGGCGACGGCGACGCGCTTCCATCCGGAGGCCGTCCCGATCGTGAGCCCCACTGACCCATCCTCGGTGGCCGCGCTCACGGTAGTGGAGAAGGAAGGGGTCTCGGCAGGCGCCGTCGTGAGCGTGCTGAACCTGCGTACCGGCGAGGCCCGAAGCGCGACGGACCGCCCGGTGAATGCGCAATCGGCGGGCCTGACCTGGAGCCGGGACGGCAAGGCCCTGCTCTTCTGCGCCGACAAGAGCGGCGTGCCCTTGCACGAGGTGACGGTGACGAAGTCGAAGGTCAGGTACGACCCCGAGACGGGACAGGCGCAGAGAACGGAGACGACCGCCACGGCCCAGGTGCCCTATTCAGCCATCTGGCAGACAGCCATCTCCGGAGACGAAGCGAGCCAACTGACGCACGAGCCGGCTTGCTACGACCTGGCTCCCCAGGTCTCGCCCGTCTCGGATGCAGTGGCGTTCTTCCGTGTCTACACCGACAGAACGGCCGACGGCGTCATGGACGATAGCGGCCCGATGACGGCCTGCGCAGTGATGGTGCTGACGCCCGGGGCGCAGGAGCCGATCGCCGTCAGCGAGCGCACGGTGGACTCCTTCCCGCGCTGGTCGCCCGACGGCAGGACCATCGCCTTCACGCGCTTCGAGCCCAGGCGCGACGCCATCTGGGTCTACGACACGGAGAGCAGGGAAGCGCGCCGTCTCGTCTCAGGCGACCTCTATCCCGTGGATCCCCCTCGCTACATAAGCTGGTCGCCGGACGGCGCCGATGTCTGCTTCCTCTCCTCGGGCGACCTGTACGCCGCCGCCCTGGAGGGCGGCCTCCCACGGCGGCTGACACAGCGCGCCGGCATCGAGGGCGTGTTCTCCCTTTCGCCCGACGGCGCCAAGGTGGCCTTCGCGCGTGACGGGAAGGCCCACGTGCGAGCGTTGGCGGCTCCGGCTGCCGGTGCGCAGGAGGCGGCACCCGCGCAGGGGCAGTAGAGCCGCCCATTTCACCGGCCGCTGCCCACCATCGGGCGCCCGCGCCGGCAGCCCGGCCGCATCCCGTCGACGATGATGTTGCCGCCGGGGAAGTCGCAGTCCACGCGGAGCGTGCCGTCGTCGCGGCCTTCGAACTGCGCCATGGGGCTCCTCCTATCGCGCGATGCGGCGTCGCCGTGTGCTACCGTGCGACGCCACTTCCGAGCAACTGATAGTACGCCAGCTCGGCGCCGAAGAACTGCGACATGCAGAGCCGGTCCCAGCGGTAGTGCTCGATCGCTGCGGCGATCCGCGGCACCAGCGTCTGCAGGAACCCGACGTTGGGGCACAGGGAGGTGATCCAGGCCGCGAAGAGCGGCTCGCGCACGTAGCCGGCCTCGTACGGCCAGCGCGGCGATTCGCGGGCGAACCGACCGCACTGCAGCTTCCCGAGCTTCACCGCCTCCTGCACGGTCCTCTGTTCGTGCCACAGCTCGTTGACCACCCGCCAGTTGCACGAGAACGGCCGCGGATCCTCGGGGTCGAACTGGAGGGCCAGAGGCAGGCTCTCGGCCGCCAGCTCGGCGCTGTGCAGCAGGCCTTCGGCGTAGGCCTCCTTCAGCGACGGGGCGTCCTCAAGCTCCCACAGGGCACGTAGCGCGGCCACGGAGTTCGAGGCGATCCAGGAGTGGCGACCGCCGAACTCGAAGACCATTCCCCGCCGGCAGATGGCGAGCCGGTCCGGACCCTCGGGACGATCGGGGTTGCGCTGGACGAGGGCCTCGTCATAGCGGTCCGTCCAGACGGCGTCCCCGGTCAGGTCGGCCATCATCTTGCACAGCCACAGGAGCCTGGGGGCCGATTCGAAGGTCCATTCGGTCAGGCAGTTGCGGAAGTCGAAGGGCGGACGGTCGCAGGGCGTCCGCCACCCGCAGGCGTGGAGGACCTCGACCACCTCGATGAGCTTGGCCAAGACCTCCCGGCGCTCCTGAGCGTCGGGCACGTCGCTGCTGAGGTAGCGCCACATGCCGTAGAGCCAGGGCGTGGTCTGATCGTTGGAGCCGATGGGGAAGTGGCTATGCCCGTCCTCGGCTACGCCCCGGGCGATGAAGCCGGGCTTCTCACCCACCGAGGCCAACAGCGCTAGCCCCGCGGCGATGGTGCGCGCCCGTTCGCGGTCCTTGTCGGCGCCCGTCAGAGCAAAGCGGCCGACGGCCGCCTCCAGGTACACACCACCGAAGAAGGCACCGTTCTCGTTGGGAGCCCCCCACGACAGGGCGTTGGGGCGGCAGAGCAGACAGTCCTCCGGCGTGGGGCGCTGCACCTCGCCCTCGAGGCCCACGTAGTCGAGAATGACGCCATGGCGGTCCACGAAGCGGTCCCACAGCGCGTGGTGGGCCGCCTCCACCGCGCATCCGGTAGCCTGAGACAACATGAGCGCCGCCTCCCCTGTGATCGGTTGGTGTGGCCTGGTCGGCAAGTTTCGTAGGACGGGTGGGGCACACCTCCGTGTACCGCCTGCGCCGACGCCCGAGTCCTCCGCCCTCACCGCAGGCGATTCGGGGCTGGAGGCGCCGCGCCCCCCGCCGGCGAACCCTCTGCCGCGTCCGCGCAGAAGCCTACCGAAGGGGCCAACAGTCCATGAGACCCGAACCCGGGGACAAGTCACTGACCGTCACCGCTCAGGACGTAGCCGCCGGAGTGCGCGAAGTCGGCGTAGAGCCCGGCGACATCGTGATGTTCCACAGCTCGCTGAGCAGCATGGGGACCGTCGTCGGTGGGCCCGATACGGTGATCGAGGGCTTCCTGCAGGCCGTTGGCCCGGAGGGCACCGTGGCGGTCCCGACGTTGTGGTGGAACGGGTCGCAGGACCTGAGTGAGTGGGACTACGACACTTCGCCCTCGTACCCGGGCATCATCACGGAGACCTTCCGCCAACGGCCCGACAGCATCCGCAGCAACAACCCAACCCACTCGGTCTCGGCCATCGGCCCGCAGGCGGCGGAATTGACCGCCGACCACGGCAAGTGGGGCCTGCGGCCGTGCCTGTTCGGCGACGCGGCTTTCGCCGGGGCCAGCCCGTGGGAGAGGCTGTACCGGTGGGATGCCCACTACTGCTTCCTGGGCGTGGACTTCACCGTCAACACCATGGGCCACTACTGCCAGTCGGTGCTGGTGGAATGGGCCCTGGCGCAGGCGCCGGAGAGCACGCGGGCAGACCTGGACGCCCGCGTGAGCCGCTGGGAGGCGGTGCTGGACTACTACCGGCGGACGCGAGCGGGGGAGAGCGCCACGACCAACTTCACCTGGCCGGGCTATGACTTCCGGGGCATGGGGGAGTACCTGGCCGAGCTGGGGCTGGTGAGATTCTCCACTATCGGCTCGGCGACTCTTCGCGCCATCGGCTCCCGCGTCATGGTTGACACGATACTGGAGACGCTCAAGGACGAGCCGGACAAGTGGTTCTCGGAGCCGTTCCTGAGCTGGTGGCATGAGGCGATGGGGAGCTAGGGAGACTGTTGCGGCACAGCGAGAACGGCAGTCGTCCAACGCGCCACGCGAGTGGGGGCTGAGGCCCGGGGCCCCCAAACGCTCCGCAGGATCGTCGGGGTGCAGGGGCAAAGCCCCGCGATGCCGCGCATGCGGGACCGTCAGCTCAAAGAGGGAGTGCATAGCCATGCGCGCGATACCGTCCGCCCTTCTGCTCGCCCTGCTGGGGCCGTCTTGCTGGGCCGCTCACGTGGGCTGGGAGTGCCCCTTCGACAGTGCCGATCTCGCCGAAGGCAAGTACGCGCCCGTCGTAGCCGATGGCGTGGCCCACTACACCCTCGAGCACGGCTACATCGGCAATGTGCAGCAGGAGTTCCCGGCCGTGTCCCTGGCCGAGCACCCCTTCTTCGCGATCCGGGCCCACAACCTCAAGGGCGGAATCTTCGTCAAGTTCCGCGTGGACGGGCAGTGGCAGAAGGACTGGGTCATCGCCAACTGGACTCCGGAGCAGATGGAGACGCGGCACGTCGATCTGCGGAGGTACGGCGGGGAGGTGTCGGGCGTCTGGCTCAATAGCCAGAGTAGCACGGATGGGGCCGAGTGGCTGCTGGATTGGATGGGCCTGGTGAAGAGCGACAATCCGCTGAATGTGAGCATCGTCACCGCCGGCGGACTGGTCACCGACGCCACGCAACGGGCGCTGAACTTCAATCTCCGCTGCGACCTGGATGCCACGGCCCGCGTGATTTGTACGGTGAGAGGGCTGCCGCCCGACGGGGAGTTCGTGGCCCGGCAGCCGGTGAGCACGGCGCCCGGGCGAATGCACAATGTGGGGATGAGGGTGCCTGCCCGTGAGGGCGCCCGGTACGAACTCTCCCTGGCGGATCAGGACACGGAAGCCCTGTACTATCAGGCCATTCTCTCGGTACCGACAGTTTTGCAGGTGAGGATGCTGGCCCCCACCTACCGCAATGCCATCTACGCCACGGAGCAGGTTGATGAGATCCGACTCGGCTGGAGGCTGAACATCCTGCCCCCCACGCTGCGCGGCCTCACGCTGCACACACGGCTGCAGCAGGGCGAGCGGATGGTTGCGCAGACCGAGACGGCGAGCAGCGAGTTCGATGCCGAGACGGCGCTCCCCGCGGCGGGCCTCGCCGCCGGGGAGTACGTGGTGCACCTGGAGGCCCGCCACGGGGAGCAGGTGCTCGGTCACAAGGCCCTGCCCCTGCATGTGTACCTTCCCCACCCCAATGAGGTGCGAGTGGATGCGGATCTCAACCTGCGGGTGAAAGGTGAGCCCTTCCTGCCGGTGGGGTTCTACTCGGTCCCGCTCGAGCACCTGCAGACCGTGGCGGAAGCCGGGTTCAACTCCGTCCTG
>CAZXDD010000079.1:0-18981 GCA_964639415.1 uncultured Armatimonadia bacterium | reverse complement strand
ACACCCTATCCTACACTCTTTCCCTACACGACGCTCTTCCGATCTGGCCCCGCAGTTGCGCACGAAGTACCCGTAACCGGTCTTGACCTCCGCAGCCATCGCCCCGAGCCCGCCGAGGGCCTCGGCGACCCGCGCCACCCTGGCTGCAGCCCCCTGCGGGTCCTGCGCGAGCAGATCTCCCGCCGCCAGGTAGTCCTCGGTGGCCTCGCCGAAGACCACCAGCTTGCTGCCGGCATAGTGCATCATGTCGAAGGCCAGCATGGCCGCACGGAAGGTGAGCTCATTGCGGCCGGCGCGCTGCGAGAAGGCCTCCGCCCGCCGCCTGGCCGCCTGAGACAGCTGCACCAATGCCGGCGCCGCCTCGGCGTACTCCTTCTGCTTGAGGGCGAACTGCCGCATCACCCGGTCCGGTGCCGTCCACAGCACCTCGGACACCGCCCGCCCCCAGTACCACAGGCCCGCGGGGCCGCCGCGCGGCACGGGAAACACCATGGTATCGGCCATGCGCCCGGTCACGTCATCGCCCCGGATGCCCCACCACTGATCCGCGAATCGCCGATCGAACTCCTCGGCGGTGGTGCTCGCCGGCGACCAGGAGCACTCGGCGGCGAAGATCAGGCCGTACCAACTGTTCTCCACCAGGGCCCCGTGCATGAACTCCCAGGTGGTGCAATAGGCCCCCCCGCAGCCGCGGGCCTCGCCGGCGCGGTAGAAGCCGCGCACGGCCCGCAGCGTCGTCGTGTAATCCGGCCACACGCGCGAGTAGCTCTCCACCGCCGGGCAGCAGTGGACGTCGAGGAACCCGGCCTCCTGATACTGCTGGATCGTGGGGTACTCCGGCGGGCCGTGGTAGATCCACTCGGTGGGGATGCAGTCCTTCTCCAGCCGGTCCTGGTACTGCAGGGTCATATTGCTCAGTTCCGGGGTGGGACCGTGGTGGGAGGGCCAGAACATCATCGTCTTCCCGCGCTTCTTCACCAGTTGGTTGAGCCGGTTCATGTGCTCGGCATACAGCCCCCCCATGCCCTCTTCATCCACCTGCGCCCGACACCTGTCGCACTTGCCGAACCCGAACTCGAACTCATCGCCACCGGTGTGGATGAACTCACTGGTGGGGAAGGCCTCCACCAGCTCGCCGAAGACATCGTCCAGAAACTCCCACGTTCTGGGCTCATTGGTGCAAAACACCCACGAGCCCCCGGCCTCCCGCAGGTGGGCGAGCTCCTCGTGCCCCAGGACGGCGCCGGCGTGGCCCAGCGATTCGAATTGCGGGATGAGCTGCATGTGATAGGAGGCGGCATACTCGCTGAGCTCGGCGGCCTTCTCATGGGTGAAGGTGCCCTCGCGGCCCAGAAACGGGTACTTGCGGAAGCGGAAATCGTCTTCCATGTAAAACAGGAGGGCATTGGTCTTGCAGCGGGCCAGCTCGCGGATCATGCGCTTGACGTAATCGACGTCCACGGTCTGGCCGCGGGCGATGTCGTACTGGATGATGCGATAGACGAAGGCGGGCCGGTCGTTGACATGCATGTGGGCGACCGAGGGCCCGGCGTCCAGGACGCGGGCCGCCTGGCCCAGGGTCATGGCGCCGTAGAACGCTCCGGCTTCATCGGTCCCGACCACCCGGGCTCCGTCGGCGTCCACCGTCAGACCGTAGGCTTCCTTGCCCTGCTGCTGCCCGGCCGCCGGTTCCGGCCACGCAGTGACACCGGCGATCCCCAGCGCGATGTCACCGGCCGCGGGGGCCTGCACCGGGCCCACCGACAGATCCAGGCCGGTGCGCTCGCGGATCAGCGCCGCCAGCTCCTGCCCCGCATGGGCCAAAGAGGCCGGAGCGCCCTGGGCGTAGACGATGGCGGTGCCCTCGGTGAGCCGCAGCTCACCGTCACCCAGAGTGATCTCGCGCGGGATGGGCAGCAGCGAGACCTGCCGGTCGCGCAGGGCGCCGGCGGTCTGCATCCGCGCCTGTAGCTCGGGGGAGAGGACCGCGTGTGAGGCACCGATCGGGCGGCCGGCCCCGTTGCGATAGACGGTCCACCCATCGCCCTCCACCACGGCCGTGGCATACACGTCCACATAGCCCCGGGCCCGGTCGCCCGCGGTGAGGGCAAAGGTGATGTCGATCGGGTCGCGGTTGGTGGCATTCCACTGATCGCCGTCGGCCACCGCGGGGCCCTCGTGGATCACGGGGCCATCCTGCGCGTCGCGGCGCAGGATCAGTTGGTACGAGCCGCCCTTACCGGAGAAGCCCACGATGTTGCCCAGGCGCAGCCAGTAGCCCACCGCCGGCTCTTCGGGCACGGCGAACCGAAGCTGCACGGGGGCGTCGCTCTCGAGCAGGCCCAGGTGGCCGTCGCCCTGAGGGGTAGGGGGCAGGGCATCCGTCCAGGAGGAGAACTCGCCATATTCGGCCCACAGGGAGGCGCCGCAGGCGGGACCGGGCAGACCGGCACAGACCGTGAGACAGGCGACCGCCAGCAGGGCCGCCCGACAGGGCATCGTCATCGCCAACACCTCGCAACCGTTCGGGAATTGCTGTATACTTTCGCAGGCTTTATCCAGCAGACCTCCCTGAGGCTGCCACGGAGGTGTGTCGGCTCATGCGCTATCAGCGGCTCTCGGTGATCGCCGGGCTCTGTGTCGCCCTGGTCTTCGCCGGCGTTGCGTCGGCCCAGGAAGGCCAGGCAATCCACCCCAGATTCTGGCCTCACAGCGTGCCCGGTTACCGGGACCAGTTCGATTACTGGCGGGTGTGGCAGGCGCGGTGCGCGGTGCGACAGGTTCCCACCTCGCCGTACAACGCCGCGGCACGGAACGACGCCCTGCAAAACTGGCTCACACGTCTGCGGCACCAGCAGTTCGCCGTTGCCGACGTGGTGCCGGACGAGCGCGCCGGGGCCCTGGGACGTGCCCTGGGCGCGGGCGACTTCGCCACCGCCGGGCTCGAGATCGATGCCATCTACAGGGCGCTGGAAGAGCTGGTGGCCGGCCGGGAGACTGTCCGCGGAGTGGGCAGCGTTCAGGGCAAGGTCATCGACCAGGATGGCGTCGCCGTGGAGGGCGCCGACGTGCTCTTGTACGGCACGCCCCTGGGATCGCGCACCGATGCCGAGGGGCGGTTTGTCATCAAGGACGTTCCCTGCACCTCATCGCGGTACATCGTGATGGCCCGCAAGCAGGGCCATCTGGACGGGTACGCCGGAGGTGTGGCGCCGGAGCCCGGCAGGCCCGGGGAGGCCCTGATACTGTGCGAGGCCATGACTCCGGAGAAGGCCCACCGCACCGGCGAATTCGCGCTGCGGGTGTGCTTCCTGGAGGACATCAAGCAGGCCATGGACCCGATGGCCCCCGTCGAGGCCGCGGTGCTGGACCCGGGGCAGTATCCCGACGAGGTCACGCCCTACCTGCGCTCCTCCGACACGGTGGCTTTCGACTCGCTGCAATTGCGGAGTCAGGCCGAGGCCATCTTGGCCTCGGTGCCCGAGACGGACAGGAGCAAGTCCACCGCCGTCGCCAGAGCCGTCTACTCCTGGGTCGTGCAGAACGTCAAGTACGACCTGATGAGCACCGTGCCCGATGACCCGACGGGCGGGCAGTGGCAACTGCAATTGGGCGCCTGGGGGCGCGGTCTGGAGGACTGGTGCCGTCGGCCGGCCGAGGTCATGACCCACATGCGCGCCTCGGCGCCGGAGTTCGCCTGGCTGACCGCCGCTTTGCTCCGGGCCCTGAGCATCCCCGCTCGCCCCGCCGTGGCCGGGGAGACCTGGGTCTGTCAGTGGTGGGTGCAGTTGCCCTCGGGAAACGGCTACTGGGCCAACATGTCCACCTCCGACGGCGTCGAGGAGTACCGCCGCACCGGTGACCTGACCGCCCGCTTCCCCGGCGTGGGTGACGATCAGATAGGCGTCTACAGCGTGGACGAGCGGGCGCCGGTGCCGATCCGCTGGCAGACCGACCGCCCGGCACTGTGGCTGGTGGACCCGGGCACCTACATCCGCACCCACCCCTCCGAAAAGGGTCTGGAGATCGCCCAGAAGGTGATGTCCACCTTCCCACAGGAGGGGCGGCTGCCCAAGCTGGAGGCCTTTCCCCTCGTTGCCCCGCAGAGATCCGTGGTCTCCTATATGCTGCGCACCACCGGCCTGGTGCTGAACGTCGCCAGTCTCGGGCCCCAGACGCAGTTCAGCGTCAGGTTCGCGATCCCCGTCACCAATCAGTACCGCGAGACCCTGGAGATCAGCCAGTGGACCAATCGCCCCGCCTGGATCAAAGGCGTTCGCCGCGAGCGGGAGCAAAACGACCTCACCCGCGAGGCAATGGAGTGGTTCTGCGTGGACGTGGAGATCGGCGCCGCTGCGGCTCCCGCTCCGGAGCCTCCGGCCGCCGAGACGCCGCCTGCCGAGGACCAGCCCGCCGCGCCGCCTGCCGAGGGATAGCCCCCGGGAGCACGGTGGGCCAAGACCGACCCCCAGACAGGCACAGAGCCCCGCATCCGACCGGATGCGGGGCTCTTGGTATGCGGGGCCATCGCCGTCTGCGGGTGGCCGGCCGCAGACCGGGTCACGATCCGCACATCGAGCGTCTCGATCTGCGGGGGGCCGCTTGCCGTGCGCCTTGTCTGCAGCGACGCTCGGGATGACGCCTACAGCGCGAGCCTCCAGATACGCCGGCGTCGACACGAGCGACTTGCAGACCGCCGACCTACGCAGCGCGCCGGACCTTGCGCCGCTGTTGGTGCCGATGCGCCACAGACTCCCGCTGCTTCTCCAGCAGTATGGCCCTGTGCTCCCAGCGGCTCACATCCGCCGTCTCAGACCTGACCTGACGGGGCCTCGTGCCGGCTCGTACCACCTGGGCCCCGCGCGTCTCTGTGTCGCGGGTGGTGACCTCGGCGTCTGCCGTCAGGTACCGCCACACGCCGTAGGCACCGATCCACACCAGGATGTCCCATCCCGAGATCGTCGCGAACAACTGCTCTGAGATCCACTCCGGCATGGCCTACTCCCCCGGTAGCTGCAAGTATGTTCGTCGAATATAGATTCGATTATAGTGGCTTCCCAACCCGTTGTCAAGTAGGTATCGAGCCGGGCTTTTCTCTTCCCTGTTAGACAGCCGGCGGTGGCTCTTGGTTTCCTGAGCGGCGACAGGTTTGTGCAGATAAGCCCGGGCAAAGCTATGCAGCTCTTCGCCCCGGAGGAAGCTACCCATCGCCCTGGGCGCGGCCGCTAGTGATGTGCCGCGGGGGGGCCGGGCGAGGGACAGAGTGGAGGGCGAGGTCGCGGCCATCGGCAGGTACCCGCTCGAAGCGACGGCGACCCGCGGGGGAAGGGAGGAGTGGCCCTTGCGTGTGGCGAAGTGGGTGACCGTTGGCGGGCGCAGGGCGCCCGGGCCGCCGCTCCGGGGGCGGCCGTGCTTCCGTACAGGGCGTCGCCGCTGCAACGGGCGGGCGGGGCGGTCCGCGCCACGCGGCGGCACCCCGGCGTGCCCGCGCCGTTGACTTCCTGCAAAACAGCGTGCTATCATGCTGCGGGAGTTCCGCAAGTTGTTCTGAAGCACCACGACCTCAGGGAGGCGGATTCGTATGGGTCGCGCCATCGGAGGAGTTGCTCTCGGCATCACAGACGGCCGAGTGAAGTTCCCCACCGCTGCATGCCTCTGTTTATCGCTCATCATCGTTCTACTCGCCGGGGTGCTGTCTCCTGCGCTGGGCGCACCGATCAAGACCGAGCCCATGCCGGGCCCCGGAATGCGGGTGTGGACCGGAAACGCCTTCGTGACCAGGCCCCCCGAGGCCGCGGCGGGACAGGTGATCGTGCAGGTCCGTGCGGGAACCACGGAGGCGGAGCTGGCCGAGGCCGTGCAGCGCCAGGGGGGCACGGTGCTTCGCAGTATCCCACAGATCGGCATGTACGTCGTCTCCTTGCCCGACGGCGTGTCGGTGCTGCAGGGACAGGCCCGGTGGGCCGCGGAAGGCGTCGTCGACTCTGCGTACCCGGACCTGATCGCCCACAAGATGCTGGTGCCCAACGACACGTTGTACAGCCAGCAGTACCACTGGCCGAGGACCAATGCTCCCGCGGCCTGGGATGTCACGACCGGGAGCCCGAACACCGTGATTGCCGTTGTCGATGACGGTGTCGATCTGGGGCACCCGGACCTGGCGGCCAAGATGTGGGTCAACGTCGGCGAGATCCCCGACAACGGTGTGGACGACGACGGCAACGGCTTCATCGACGATGTGAACGGCTGGAACTTCTTCGACGGCACCAATGACCCCAACGCCGAAGTGGTGGCCGACGACGTGGGCGTGTCGCACGGCACCCACTGCGCCGGACTGGTGGGCGCGGTGAGCAATAACGCCACCGGCGTCGCCGGGTACGACTGGTCTTGCCGGCTGATGGCGGTCAAGGTCTTTCCCGCCAGCGGCTCGGCGCCCTACAGCGTCATCATCGAGGGCTTCGTGTATGCCGTCGACAACGGCGCGAACGTGGTGAGCCTTAGTCTCGGCGGCGGGTACAGCGGGGCCTGGGACGCTCCGATTGCCCACGCGCGCGCGCAGGATGTGGTGGTGGTGGCGGCCGCCGGCAATGAGGACTGGGAGTTCACCGACAATCAGTCCACCTGGTTCAGCCCCGTGTGCAACGACGGCCCCGGCTTCGGCGACAACTACGTGTTGGGCGTTGCGGCCACCGACCAAAACGACCAGAGGGCGGACTTCAGCAACTACGACGGGTCCAGCCGCAGCTTCGTGGACGTGGCCGCCCCCGGCGTGGACATCCTCAGTTGCTACATCGACGATCCGGCCTACAACCTCCCTGCCTACGGACTGATGAGCGGCACCTCCATGGCCTGCCCCATCGTGGCTGGGCTGGCGGGTCTGGTGAGGGCCCGGCACCCCAATGCGACGGCGGCCGATGTGGTCAGTCGGATTCGGCTGGGGTGTGACGACATCGACGGCGTCAATCCGGGGTACGCCGGGAAGCTGGGCGCGGGGCGCATCAACGGCCCCGCGGCCATGGTGAACCTCCCACCGGCCGCGCCGCGCAGCATCGCGGCGGTGGACACCCCCGGTGATGAGGGCGAGAGCATCACCGTCACCTGGAGCCGCTCGGCCGACGACGGCCGCGGCGCCGACGATGTGGTGGGCTATCAGGTGTGGCGCTCCACCGTGGGTGATACCGGACCGTTCACCAGCGTGAGCGGGCTTCTGCCGCCGCGGACCACCATCTACCTGGACTTCGAGGTGAGCATCGGCAGCGAGTATTGGTACAAGGTGTCCGTGCACGACGCCGCCAGTTCCTCGGAGACCAGGGTCGTCGGCCCCGTCTCGCCGCTGGACGATCTGGCCCCGGACCCGGTCACGCAGCTCATTGCCCGGGACACCGGGGGCGACAGCGGCGGGTCGATCACGCTCTCCTGGCCCGGCTACGAGCCGCCCTCGGACTTCGCCGAGTACCGCGTATACCGTGCCACCGGCAGCTTCACCAACATCAACCAGACCGGTGTGGCGCGCATTGACCAGCAGGGGTCGCTCACCGTCCCGACCACCCAGGGCTACATCGACACCACGGTGGTGGACGGCACCCTGTACTGGTACGCCGTGACGGCGGTGGACGACACCCAGCCGGTGGGCAATGAGAACCCGCAGGTCACCGCGGTGGGCCCGGTGGTCTCCAGCCCGAACTTCACCTTCGCCTACAACGCCGGCTACAATCTGATGGCCGTGGGTGCCGACACCCAGGAGAAGGACCTGGCCACCTTGCTGGGCATACCGGCGGCCGAGCTGCAACTGGCGCGCTGGGACCCCACGGCCGCGGCATACCGCAGGTACGCGGACGGCCCCACAGACGCCTTCCTGCAGCAGGGCCTCGGTCGGGCCTTCTGGCTCAAGGCGAACGGTTCCCTCATCGTCGACATCGCGGGTCAGCCGGCTCCGGCGGGCACCTACAAGGTCGCCTTCCAGCCCGGCTGGAACATGGTCGGTAACCCCTACACCAGCGACATGTCCACGGTGGGTGCCACCGTAGACGCCTCGGGGCGCACGGATATCGGCATCGCCGAGGCCGCCACGCTGGGCTGGGTCCGCGACTACATGTGGGCGTACGATAGCTATCGCCGCAGCTACGCCCTGGTCAGCCCCACCATCGACTTCGCCGACAAGATCATCCGCAAGGGCGCCGGCGTGTTCTTCCACGCCTTCGTACCGGGCCAGTTGGCCATGCCGCGTCCGGACGCCGCGGCGGTGCCCACGGCCGCTGAGGCCGCGCCGCCCGTCACGGCCGACTGGAAGCTGCGGATCGTGGCCGAATGCGGGGCCGGCGCGGATGTGGACAACTTCGTCGGCGTCAGCAGCAGCCGGGCGAAGCTCAACGCCATCGCCAGCCCGCCCGTGCGGGGCCTGGACTTCTACTTCGTCGACGATTCCGGCGCCCATGCCGCGGCACGTTTCGCCGCTCCCGGCACCACAGCGGCAACCTACACAGCCAGGGTCGTCGTGGACGAAGCCGGGCCGGTGACGCTGCGCTGGCCCGACCTGTCCGAGCTGCCGGCCGATGTCCGGCCCGTCCTGGTAGACCTCGCCACCGGCAAGCGCATGTACATGCGCACCACCGGCTCGTACACCTTCGACGCCACCGTCGAGGCCCAGCGACAGTTCCAGGTGGTGCTCAACGCCGATGCCGCCGGGGCCCTGCTGGTGCAGGCCCTGGCCGCCACACCCACCGCCGCCGGCGCTCAGGTGGCCTTCACCCTCAATCAGGACGCCGCTGTCACGGTGGAAGTGCTCAATGTGGCCGGACGCTCGGTTCGCACGCTGGCGGTAGGCTCTCCGGTGGCGGCCGCCCAGGTCAACACGCTCGTCTGGGACGGAACCAGTGCCCTGGGCACGAAGGTACCCGCGGGGCGCTATCTGGTGCGTGTGGTGGCCCAGACCCAGGACGGGCAGCAGGCCTCGGCCATGAGCGCGCTCTCCCTGAGGCGCTAGAAGTCCGGCCGCAAGCCCCACTCTCGCCGGGAATGTCATTCTGAGAGCTTCCGCTCCCGGAGGGAGCAGCTCGAAGAATCTCCCGGCATTCAGCGAGATTCCTCGCTATCTCGCTGCGCGAGATGGAGGCTCAGAATGACATGAAACGGACCAGCCGGACTTCTCGGCCGCGCTTCCAGAGGTCCGGTCCAGGAGCCGAGTCGCGTGATCGCCCCGAGTCCGCCCTCAGCGCGGACTCGGGGTTCGTTTTTCCGGTCCCGTGTCGCGGCACCGGGGGCGCCGGGGCGGAACAAAGCGCCGGGCGGCACCGTCAGTACCTCGCAAGGCCATCTCAGGTGGCCGGCGCCGTGCTTGTGCGCGCGGCGCCGCCGCCGGGCGTGTGGTGTGTTGATTGTCTCTCTCTCTCCGACTCAGTCCCAGGCTGTCCCTGGTGCCGGCCTTGCTGCTGTGCGCCCTGATACCCGCTGCCCACGCGGCGCGGGCGAAGCCCCTTCCGCTGGTGGACCTCAATAGCGGGATGCCGACGGCACGGTCCAGTGCCGCCGCCGCCGCGCGTGCCGGCGCCGACCTGGCCGTCGCCGATCGCGTCCTGGTCAGTCCGGCGGCCGGTGCCGGCCGGGTCTCGTCCGCCGCCACGCAGGTCCAGGCCCTGGGTGGCACCATCGCACGGAGCCTTGGCCGGGGGCGCCTGCTGGTCGTGGACCTGCCCGCGGGGTCGGACGTGCAGGCCGTCGCCGCGAACCTCTCGGCCAGGCCCGGAATCGCCTTCGCCGAACCCGACCGCGTCGCCTATACCACCGCGGTTCCCACCGACCCCGAGTACTCCAAGCAGCTCCACCTGCCCAAGATCCGTTGCCCGGAGGCGTGGGATATCGGCACCGGGAGCACGAACGTCATCATCGCCGTGGTCGATTCCGGCGTCGACCTCGACCACCCGGACCTGGTGGATCGCATCTGGACCAATCCCGGGGAGATCGCCGGCAACGGCATCGACGACGACGGCAACGGCTACATCGACGACGTCCACGGCTGGGACTTCTACTACGACGACAACGACCCCAACCCGATCCCCAACGGTATCGACGAGAACCTGGATGGCGACGCGGATGAGCAGGTGAACCACGGGACCCTGGTGGCGGGCATCGCGGCCGCCTCGGCCAACGGCTGGGGCACGGTGGGAGTGTCGTGGCAGACCAAGATCATGCCGCTGAAGGTCTTCCCCGACGACGGGACGACGTACGTCTCCACCGTAGTGGAGGCCATGTACTACGCCGCCGACATGGGAGCGCACATCGTCAATCTCAGTCTCGGCGCGGGCTACGAAGCCAGCTTCACCGACCCCATCGTGCAGATATGGAACCAGGGGGGGCTGACGGTGGCGGCGGCGGGCAACGAGCGCCGGGAGTTCACGGACTCGTCCAGCACCTGGCTGTCCCCGGCATGCAACAATGGCCCCAACCCGCTCACGGACAATATGGTGCTGGGCGTTGGGGGCGTGAACCTCAGCGACCAGAAGGCCTCATGGAGCAACTACGACGCCTCGACGGCGGGGACATTCGTGGAGGTGTTCGCTCCGGGGGTGAACATCTACGGGCCGGGTGTGTACTACCCCTCGGTGAGCGGGTTCACCAGCTACTTCACGGTGAACAGCGGCACCTCGTTCGCGGCTCCGATGGCGTCCGGGCTGGCGGCGCTGCTGAAGGCGCAGAACATGGCGCGGAACGGCGCCGAGCTGATCAGACTGATCTGCAACGGCTGCGACGATATCGATGCCCAGAACCCCGGGTTTGCCGGGAAGATGGGCTACGGCCGGGTGAACGCCGCGCGCTCGATGGGTGCCGACCTGGGGATCGCGGCGCCCACGAATGTGGCGGCGGCCGACACCCGTGGTGACAGGGGCGGCAGCATCACGATCACCTGGACCAAGTCGGCCGATGACGGCGCCGGCAGCAATAGTGTCACGGGGTACGTGATCTCCCGGGCGCAGGGGGCGTTGCCCACGGAGGTGGACACCGGTCAGGCGGGCTGGACCGACATCGGCACGGCCCCCAAGGGTGCCGGGGTGTATGTGGATGCCACCACCACCGATGGGATGGACTACTACTATCGCGTGGCGGCGGTGGACGCCACGCACCGCAGTGAGTCCGCGGTGGTGGGGCCGGTGCAGTCGTACGACGACCAGGCGCCGGCTCAGGTGACGACGCTCACCGCCGCGGACCATCCCGGCGACAGCGGTGGCGCCATCGATCTGGACTGGACGGGCTATGTGGCCGCGGCCGATGTGGCGGGCTTCCGCATCTACCGCAGCGACCGCGTGTTCTCCTCCGTCAGCGGCAAGACCCCGTACAGCTCGCTGACAGACCCCGCCGCCCGGACCTTCACCGACCTGAGCACCGTGGATGGGGCCGACTACTACTACGCCGTGACGGCCTACGACACCACAGGCAACGAACGCAAAGAAGTCGTCGCCGCCGGACCGGTGCAGAGCTTCCCCAATGGCGCGGTCACCTTCCCCGCCGGCGTCCAGATGATCGGCTCTCCGATCATCCCGCTGGACCGCCGTCCCTCCAGCCTGTTTGGGATCGATGCCTCAACCTTCTCCTATGCCCGCTACAAGACCAGCACCGGAGCCTACGAAACGTACCCCAACGGCACCTTGGCCTCCGAGCAGCAGATGAGGCTGGGGCAGGGGTTCTTCGTGAACCTGCCGCGCACGGTGACCGTGACCCCCGGCGGCACCTCGGCCCCGGCGGGGAATGTGAGCGTCGCGCTCACCCCGGGCTGGACGCAACTGGGCAACCCGTACTTCGGAGCTCTGAACTTCAACGCCTCCACGGTGACCGTGGGCGGCAATACCATGGACCTGCAGAGTGCCGAGACGGCCGGCTACGTGCGCGCGTACTGCTGGCTGTACAACCGCACGACCAGGGACTACGATCTCGTGCACCCGCTGTACGGCGCGGTCTCCTCGGTGCCGACGTGGGGCGGGATGTGGGTGTACGCGGGCAAGTCGTGCAGTCTGACACTGGCCAGGCCCAGCGGAACGGCGGGCGCTGTGGGTGGGGCCACGGAGGGCCTGGCCTCCGGCGGCGACGGCCAATGGACGGTACAGATCATCGCCCGCGGCGGCTCAGGGGCGGACGGCTCCAACTACTGCGGCGTCCGGGAGAGCGGTGACGGCATCCTCAGCCCGCCGGCTTTGCCCGGTCGCCCGGAGCTGGTGTTCACATCCGGTGGGGCGGGGACAGCCACCTCCTTCAAGGCCGTCGCGCAGCCCAAGATGAGCTGGGACATGGAGCTCACCTGTCCCGCGGGCGAAGACGCCGTGCAACTGCTGTGGCCCGACCTCAGCGCAGTGCCCAATGACTACAGCCTCACGCTTCACGATCTGGATAGCGACAAGCGGGTGAGCATGCGGCATCAGACCGGGTACTGGGTGCGGACCGCAGGGCAAGAAGGGGTGCGGCACCTGCGCGTCGAAGCATCCCAAGGTGGCGGCGGCGGAGTGCGTGTGTCCTCGCTGACGGCACAGAGCACGGCGGCGGGTGCGCAGGTGGCCTTCTCCCTGTCGTGTGCGGCCTCGTGTGATGTCGCGGTCATCAACATCGCCGGGCGCGCGGTACGAACTGTGGAGAGCAGCCGCGTGCGGGCGGCGGGGACCAATGTCGTGCTCTGGGACGGTCGCGGCGATACCGGGACTCGGGCGCCGCAGGGCTCGTACCTGGTACGGGTCACGGCCCGCGCCGAGGACGGTACAGAGGTGTCGGCGCTCAGCCCTCTGCGCCTGAGACGCTAAAAAAGGCCCGGGTCGGCCTTGCGTCCGGGAGGCCTGGGAAGCTACAATAGGATGGATTGAGCCGTGTGTCGGGCCCGCGCCGGGCCCGGCCGGGGCCTGACGGTGCGTGCCGGCTGCCCACCGGATGATCGAAGCGAGCCGACTTCCCTTCTGAGGGGGCCTTCTCACATGTCGCGGTTTGCGATCGCTATCTCCCTATGCATCCTTGCACTCGCTCTCATCGGCTGTAGCGGTGGCGACGACGGAGATGACGGCGGCCAGATGGGACCCGTGCCCAGCGCGGACAACGCCAGGGTCACCGGCACCGTGGTCCGCGGTGATTCCGTGGGCTCGCCCGTCTCCCGGGTGACCGTCTCGGAGGCGAGCACGCGACAGAGCACCGTCACCGCCACCGACGGCAGCTTCACACTCACCGGACTGCCCGCCGGCACAGTCTACCTCAGTGTCGGTGCTCCCAGCTCCGGCAACTACCAGGGCGCCCGCGTCCCAACCGCCACTAGAGCCGGCTCCACCACGCAGACAACCATCGCACTTCTGCCACTGACCACCGGGACGCCGACCCAACTGGCGATCAACCCGGCGGGATCGGCCACCGTCGAGCAGGGCGGCATCCTGAAGTTCAGCGCCTCTGTCTACGTCGGTGGCTCCAAAGTCAATGTGCAGCCCACGTGGGTGCTATCCAGTCCCACCGCGGATGTGGGGGCGAACTCCATGCTCGCCGACGGCACCCTGCAGACCGGCACAGCCGGCTCGTTTCTGGTCACCGGTGTGGTGGGCAACCTCACCCACAGCTCCGGTGTCGTCGTCACCCCGGCCCTGCCCCCCCAGATCGGGTCGGTCCTGGTGTCCCACAGCAACGACAACCCGATCCCCGCTTCCGGCGGCATCGTGACCATCACGGCCGCGATCACCGACGGCAATGGTATCCAGACCAACGACGCCGGGGCGCTCAGGGCGCTGCGATTTGAGCTGCAGACCCCCAGGAGCGGCGTGATCTCTCTGCCCACGGCCGCCGAGCTGCCCTTCTTGCCCATCGCGCAGACCACGATCTACGACGGCACCTGGCGCTACAACTACGCGGTTCCGGCCAACAACAATGCCCCCACCGCCGACGGTCTCCAGGCACACCAGCAGTATCTGGTGCGTGTCGTCGCGCGTGATACCACCGGCGCCGAGAGCACTTCGGACTGGTACGAGTTCCGCGTGGCCGGCCTCGATACCCCACCGCCTCTCCCCGAATAGCCGCGCACGGACACCTTGGCCCAGCAGGCGCCCCGGGATCTCCCGGGGCGCTTTTCGCGCCTCTGTGTCCGGGGACGGGGCTTCGTCGCTCGCGCCGGTGGCGATGTCCGCGGGCGCGTAGAGGGGAGGCCGTATGTCGTCGTGGACGTGGCCGAAAGACTGCAGGGCCTTGCCCGAGTTCCGGTGGGGCGGCCGGGGGAGCCCGCGGCCACATTCGTTGACTTGGTCAAACACCCTGTGTTACACTAGGCTAGGTGCGGGGGTAGGTTCGCCACGCATGCCCCGATCGCCTGTCGGAGAAACCGGCAGGCCTTTGTGTTCTGGGCAGCGGGCGGCCGCGCGATCAGACCGGACACAGGACTGATGGCCCATGGTCGAGATGCAGGTGCACAAGATCGGTCTCAGCCCGGACGGTGAGGCGCTGGTGATCCTGGTGGACGTCGAGCAGACCCGCCTGATGGCGATTGTCGTCGGCACCTACGAGGCGCGGTCCATCGCCATGGAGCTGCAGGGTGAGAAGTTCGAGCGTCCCTTGACCCATGACCTGTTCGCCGACACACTGGCCGCCGTCGAGCAGGTGCTGGAGCGGATCGAGGTCGTCAAGCTCGAGGGCGGCACGTACTATGCGCTGATGACGCTGCGCGGCCCCGACGGAGTGTTGCGGCAGTTGGACGCCAGGCCCAGCGACGCCATCGCCATCGCCCTGCGCTGCGGCGCCCCCATCTACGTGGCCGACCCTGTTTTAGCGCAATCGCAGATCCTGTTCAGCGATCTGGAAGCCGCCGAAGAGGTGGACAAGTTCCGGGAGCTGATGGAGACCGTCGAATTGGGTGAGACCCAGCAGGGCTCGAGCCCGCCGCCGACGGCGCAGGACGATGAAGCGACAGAGACGGAGGACGAGCCGTGACGGTCTCATCGAAGCTGACGACCTATGTCTTTGGGGTTATCCTGGCGCTGATACTCATCGCCAAGGCCCTCACGATGTGGACGGACTTCCTGTGGTTCGGCGCCATGGGGCAGGCCGAGGTGTTCACGACCATCCTCAGCACGCGCATGGTGTTGGGTATCGTGGTCGGCGTGCTGTTCTTCGCCTGGCTGTGGGCCAACCTGCGCTTCGCCCGCAAGCCCCTGCCGGACAACATCACCTTGATCGGCAAGCGCCTCTTGCCCGACGAAGAGCGGGCCCAGGTGGAGCAGTACGCCGACAAGGCGCTGCTGGTCTTCGCCCTCATCGGCGGCCTGATGGCCGGTCTGGTGGCCAGCGGCAAGTGGCTGCAGTGGCTGCAGTACACCCATGCGGTGGATTTCGGCCAGACCGACCCCCTCTTCGGCAAGGACGCCGGCTTTTACGTGTTCAAGCTCGCCTTCTTGCAGTACGCCTTCCGCTCCGTGTTCTACGCGGTCGTGATCGCGGCCATCACCTCTACCCTGGTGCACCTGTACCAGGAGGCGATCCGCATCGTGGGCAACACGGTACAGGCCACGTCCCGGGCGCGGTACCACATCCTGGGGCTGGTGTCGCTGGCGCTGCTGGTCAAGGTCTGGGGCTACCGATTGGGCCAGCTTGCCCTGTTGGTCGGCGACCGCGGGCAGGTCCTGTCCGGCGCCACCTATTCCGACGTGCACGGGCGCATTCCCATGGCCTACGGCCTGATGGCCCTCTGCCTGATGGCGGCCATTGTCATCGTCGCCAATGCCCGCTCGCGCAAGCTGTTCGTCCCGGCGGGAGCGCTGGCCGTGGTCCTGCTGGTGTCTCTGCTGGGAGGCGCGGGCTATCCCACCCTCCTGCAGAAGCTCGTCGTGCAGCCCACCGAGCTGCAGAAAGAGCGGCCGTACATCGAGCACAATATCACCGCGACCAACACCGCCTACGACCTGGATGATGTGGACACCGAGCTGCACCGCGTGGACGGCGTCCTGACGTGGGAGGACGTCCAGAAGAACCGTCTGACGGTGGACAACATCCGCCTGTGGGACCATCGGCCGCTGGAGCGTACGATGGATCAGATCCAGGCCCTGCGGGCGTACTACGACTTCCCCGACGTGGACGTGGACCGCTACACCATCAACGGCCGCGTGCGGCAGGTCATGCTCTCGCCGCGCCAGGTCGACTCGGCCAAGATCCCCGGCACCGAGACCTGGGTGAAGACGAACCTACAGTATACACACGGCTTCGGGGTGGCCGCCTCGCCGGTCAACGAGATCCGGAAGGGGTCCTCAGACGAGGGCCTTCCCAATTTCTGGGTCAAGAACATCCCTCCCGAGTCGGTGCCGGGCATGGAGATCGACCAGCCCCGCATCTACTACTACACCAGCATCCGACCCCGGCTGATCGAGCTGATCCAGTCCATCCGCCGCCACGAGCTGCTGGGCGACCGCGAGCAGCCACAGACCCCGAGCGACGACAGCACCGGGCAGCCGCCGCAGACCCCGGACCGACCCGGCGCGGCCGCGCAGAGGATCATGGACGAGCCCGTGGCCGTGATCGAGCCCTATGTGGTGGTCAATACCAAGGAAGAGGAGCTCGACTACACCCGGCTGGTGGGCGATGTCGAGGAGAAGGTCAGCAACAGGTATGACGGCCGCGGCGGAGTCCCGGTGGGCAGCCTGATGCGCCGCATCGCCTTCGCCGCCCGCTTCCAGGACTGGAAACTCCTGTTCACCCAGTCTCTGACCAGGGACAGCCGAGTGCTCATCAATCGCACCGTTCCCGAGCGCATCGCGGCCCTGTGCCCCTACTTCCTGATCTGTGACCCGGACCCGTATATCACCATCCAGAAGGGCCGCCTGGAGTGGATCATCGACGCCTACACCTACTCCCGGATGTACCCGTACTCCAAGCCGCACCGCGACATAGCGGTCAACTACATCCGCAACTCCATCAAGGTCCGCTGCGACGCCTACGACGGGGTGCCTGAGTTCTACGTGATCGATCGGGACGACCCCATGGTCCAGTGCTACCAGCGCATCTTCCCCAACCTCTTCAAGAAGGAGCCGATGCCCGAGAAGATGCGCGACCACCTGCGCTACCCGGCACTGCTCTTCACCGTCCAGGCGCAGATCTACGCCGACTATCACATGCTGGACCCGCAGACCTTCTACCAGCGTGAGGACAGTTGGTCGATCCCCAATGAGCTGTACGCTTCCGAGCCGCGACCGACGGAGGCCTACTATGCGGTGATGAAGCTCCCCGGGGAGGAGAAAGAGGAGTTCATCCTCATGCTCCCCTTCACCCTCAAGGGCCGCGAGGATCGCAACATGGTGGCCTGGATGGCGGCCCGCTGCGACGGCGACCACTACGGCCAGTTGCTGTGCTACAAGATGCAGGCCGGCCTGCTGGTGGATGGACCGATGATGATCGAGTCGCGCATCGGCCAGAACCGCGAGTTCTCCGAGAAGCAGACCCTGTGGAGCCAGAAGGGCTCCAACATCATCCGCGGCAATCTGCTGGTCATCCCCATCGCCAATGACCTTCTGTACGTCGAGCCCGTCTACATCGCCTCCACCGCCAGCGCCATTCCGGAGCTGAAGATGGTGGCCGTGGCCACCGGTAATCCGGCCCGGGTCGGTCTCGGAGTGGACCTCGATGACGCCCTGGCCAACCTGTTCGGCAAGACCACCCAGGAGGTCGCCGAGGGCCTGGGCCGCGTCGAGCCGGCAGCAACCACGGAGGGCGAAGCCGCCCCGCCGGTCTCCGCCGCGACCCCGCCGGCGGCCGTGGTCGATCTGCTGAACCAGGCCATCACCCTGCAAAGCGAGAAGCAGAAGGCTCTGGCCGAAGGCGACCTGGGGGGGTTCCAGACCCTCGACCGGCAGCAGTCGGAGTTGATCGAGAAGGCCAGGGAGGCGGCCGAGTAAGAGATGGCCCTGCCCGCGGAAGCTCTCGATGCCCTCAGGGCCGTGGTGCTTGACTTCGACGGGACGCTGGCCGATACCCGTATCGACTTCGGGCTCATGCGCAGCCGAACCCGTCGACTCATCCAGGCCTGGGACCTTTGGGAGGACCGGCTGGAGGACGGCCGCTTCGTACTGGAGATGATCCGCTATGCGGCGGACAAGCTCCCCGGGGGCCGGCTCCGCGAGCAGTTCGAGGCCGAAGCCGCCCAGATGCTGATCGACGTTGAAATGCTCTCTTGCGAGACGGCCGCGCCTTTTCCGGGCGCCGCCGAGGCTCTGGACGCACTCTCCGCCAGGGGATTCCGTCTGGGCATCGTCACCCGGAACTGCCGCACGGCCGTCTCGTGCGTTCTGGCGCGCCATCACCTGCGCCATGATGCTCTCCTGACCCGGGACGACGTGGAGCGCGTCAAGCCCGAGAAAGAGCACCTGCTGGAGGCGCTGGCCCTGCTGGGCGTCGGGCCGCGAGAGGCGATCATGGTCGGTGACCACCGAACGGACATCGAGTGTGGCCGGGCCGCCGGGACGTGGACCTGCGGGGTGCTGACGGACAAGACCACCGAGGCCGAGCACCTGGCCGCCGGCGCCCACATGGTGGTGGCCACGGTTCCCGATCTGGCCCGCCTGCTGTGCGATGGCTCCGGGGAGGTGCGCCGGTGAGGCACTCCGCGCTGCCGGTGGGCAAGCTCGACCCCGGCCTCCTGGCCGGTCTACTGGGCACCATCCCCCCGGACGCCTCGGTCCTCGTGGGGCCCGGTCTCGGGTGCGACGTGGCCGTCATCGACACCGGCGCGGATGAGTACCTCCTGCTCAAGTCCGACCCCATCACCTTCGCCACCGACGAGATCGGCCACTATGCGGTGACGGTCAATGTCAACGACATCGCCACCGCCGGCGGTACCCCGCGCTGGTTCCTGGGCACCTTGCTGCTGCCCGAGGGCGCGGCGGATGAAGAGATGGTGGCGGCCATCTACTCCCAGCTTACGGCGGCCTGCGGCCGCTATGGGGTGGTGAGATCGGAAGAGCGTCGTGTAGGGAAAGAGTGTAGGGTAGGGGGGGGGGG
>CAZXDD010000078.1:2019-18998 GCA_964639415.1 uncultured Armatimonadia bacterium | reverse complement strand
AGGATCGTGGGCGCGATGTCCAGCAGGGAGACGGGGGCGTCCACCTGCCTGCCCGTTGCCGTATCTCCGGGCAGCTTCACCGATAGCGGGACACGGGCCACCTTCGGATGACCGTAGACACCCTTGTCCACCAGGCCGCGCTCGCAGTTCATCTCCCCGTGATCGCCCAGGAAGATCACCGCCGACTGCTCGTACAGGCCCAGACCGTCGACGGCGGCCAGCAGCTCGCCGATGGCTCCGTCGAGGGCCTCCACCTGCAGGAAGTTCATCAGCATGTAGCGCCGTGCCGCCTCCGGGTCGTAAAGGCCCCAGTTCCACTTGTAGAACTCGTAGACCCGCGGCCATTTGGCCTCCCCGCTGGTCGCCTCCGAGTAGGACTCGGGAAGCTCGATACGCTCCGCGAGCTCTCTTGCTCGCTCGCGGTAGCAGGTGGGGACGAAGAAGGGCTGGTGAGGGGCGAAGAAGTCTACCTGCAGGTAGATGGGTCGGTCTCCGCGCTGAGCGACGGCGGCCTGCAGATGGTCCGCCGCCAGCCGGGCCAGATACCGGCTGTAGGTGGCTTCGGGTGGGAACTCCGAGCCGTCCGGCTGAACGACCCAGCCTCCGTAGCTGTTGCCCGCAGTGGTCCTGTCCGGGCGCAGGCCCCGGATGGGGTCGGACCACACATGGGGCACCAGCCCCATGTCGCGCAGGTATCGTAGGTAGCCGTCGTCGTCGCCCAGGGGAGGCGCCCAGCGATCCCAGGGCGAGGCGTTCTCGCCGAAGGCGTCCAGGAACTTGGCCGCCCCTACGTGGCACTTGCCGGCGTGCTTGGTGACATAGCCCGTGGCCCGCAGGTATTCGGGGAAGATGGCGTCCGAGGGACGCAGTGCATACTCCGAGCCGTCGTGGGCCCGCTCTTCGTTCACCTGCAGGTACGGGTAGCGGCCGGTGAGGTATCCCGCCCGCGAGGGGCCGCACAGCGGCGAACAACTGAAGGCATGGGTGAAACGCACCCCATCGCCCATGAGCCGGTCGAGGTTGGGGGTGTGCAGGTGCTCGCGGATCGGATGGCCGGGGGCATAGCTCTCGGGCGGGATCATGTCCACGCTGATGACCAGTACATGCGGCCGCCGCGCCGAGGGATCGTGGAAGAAGGGGTGCGTGCCCCTGCGACTGTCCAGATAGCCGGGCTGCTCCATGCTAACCTCGCTGGGGAAGGATGTGAGACAGGCGCGGCCTGCGGCGTCGACCGCCGGCCCCGGCGCCGCCAACGCGGCGCGGCTCGCAGCCGGTGACCTACGGCTCGCCGTCGCCGTCAGGGATCTGCTCCGCGGGAACGATCACCGGGAGCGCGCCGGCCCGGGTCACACACTCCACGGGCGTCAGGCCCCCCAGCTCCCCATCTACCTGCCAGGGAGCCGGGGGATCGCAGTTCAGGACAAGATGCCGCCCCTGATGGGTGGTCACATACGGGCTACCGGAGGCCGGCTTGCCCAGTCCCATGGTGTCCATCACAATGCGCAGGAACTCGGAGCGGCTACAACCACCGATGAAGGTGTACTCCAGGAAGCCGTCATCCGGCGCAGCCTGAGGGCACAGCACCAGCCGCCAGGTGTAGCGGGGACTGTTGCTCACAAGCAGCAGCCACATCTCACCCTCGAGGTGCCGTCCATCCAGCACCGCCTCGTACCGCCACTGCTCGCGCCTGGCCAGATGCGCCAGGCCGATGCCCACGAAAGCATAGGGGCCGAACACGGTCTTCGCGGGCCCCACGGCATCCTGCACGATCAGGGCGTCTAGCCCCACGCCGGCCATGTTCGCGAAGGGGCGCCCTCCCAGATAGCCCAGGTCCAGGCGCCTCACGCAACCCCGGGCCACCGCGCGGCAGGCGGTCTGCACATCACCGGACTGCAGACCGATGTTCTGCGCCAGGGCGTTCACCGTGCCCACGGGCACGATGCCCAGAGGCACCGAGCCGCCCGCAAGCCCGACTACCGCCTCGTTGACGGTCCCATCGCCACCGGCGACCACAACCCTCTGGTACCCTCTGGCCCCGGCCTCCCTCGCCACGTCGGTGGCGTCACCGACGCCCCGGGTCAGATGCAGATCGGCGGCGACCCCGTGAGCACGCAGAGAGGCCCCCACGCGGTCAGGCAAGGACCGCTGCAGGGGCGCCGGCCCCGCCCGTGGATTGAGGATCACCAGGGTAGCGCCCAAGTCGTTCGCCCCCAGCACCCATCGTATGTCTCGGCCCGAGATTCCTGCAGGACAATTCCGCCGGCGTGGCGAAAATCCTGCGTGTTCGGTCCAGTCTCGGGCCTCCAGATGACCGGCGTTGGACCCGCGTTGGCCACCTGGCCCCCCGCGTACCTGGCCCCCGGCTACTCGGTCCCCCCGCGCGGATGGCCGCGGCAGGGCCCACGGCGGCGGCGAAGGGCCACCGCAGTGGCGCACACTCCCGCCGGTCCCGCACAGTGGTTGGCCGCCGGGCCGCGTTACGTGCGGGTCACCGGTCCCGGGAGTTCGGCAGAGGCGTACGCGTAGGGCTATCCACCACATCGCCGCAGGGCGGCACTGGAGTGAGCGACCCATGTCGGGAATCCGAGCGATGGTTCTGCCGGTCATCGTCGTTGCCGTCGCGTTGCTTTCGGGCTGTCCTTCCCAGCAGCCGGCCTCGCAGACCGAAGGCCCAATGGTGGCGAACCCGGCCAAGGCGGCCGGCCAAGCGTCCACGGATGCGGACACGCCGGAGCCGGAGGCGGTCGTCGGTGACGAGGACGTTGCGGCTCTGTATGAGGCCAAGTGCGCCAAGTGCCACGACCTGACGCAGATCGAGGGCCGGACGGACACAGCGGAGGGCTGGCAGAAGACCGTCAAGGCGATGCAGGCCAAGGACGCATCCTGGATCTCGGACGAAGAGGCCGAGAGGATCGCCGTCCTTCTGGCCGAGAAGTACCCGAAGGACTGAAGTCGGCGGTGTCCCGCGACGGCGCGCTTCGGATCTCCCGACACAGTCTGGGGGGCCCGTCGGCACCCACAGTCCCCGGGCCGGTCTTCCCGCGACGCGCCTGGTGCCGTGGGACTCACGTGTTGGGTTGGCCCCGGGGAGCCTGTGGACCAAAGCGGCCTCGGGCCGCCCAAGCGAGGGGGGCACGCATGAACTCGCGCACAACAAGCACGGCCCTGGCCGTCGCGGGAGGCGCCCTGGCCCTGCTGCTGGTGGTGGGCTGTGACAGGAGGCCCGGTGCCGAGCCGGGTGGAGGTCCCGGTCCGATGCCAAGTCAGGCGGCGCCAACCATGACGGAGGCGCTCCCAGAACAGCAGAACGAGGAGGCGACCGTGGTGGACTGGAAGCTGACGAGTCCGGATTTCGCCGAGGGCGAGCCAATCCCGGCCAGGCACACAGCGGACGGTGCCGACGAGTCACCGCAACTGGACTGGACCGCGCCGCCGGAAGGCACGGTGGAACTGGCCCTCATCTGCGACGATCCCGATGCCCCGGCGGGCACCTGGAACCACTGGCTGGTCTACGGCCTGGCGCCGGACGTACGCGGCCTGCCGGGCGGGCTGGCCAAGGACGCTGAGATCGCTGACCCGCGACTGATGCAGGGGAAGACGAGTTTCGGCAAGACCGGCTACGGCGGTCCCGCGCCGCCTAAGGGCAAGCCCCACCGCTACCAGTTCACGCTCTATGCGCTCAGTGCGCCGCTGAAGCTCAAACCGGGCGCCGGCAAGGCCGAGGTGCTCGCAGCAATCACGAGCGGGACCCTCGCCCAGACCACGCTGGAAGGGACGTACTCCAGATAGGCGGAGCCCGCGTGACGGCAACGGCCTCGTGGCGAAGCTTCGCCGCAGACCGACGAGCGCGGCGCGGAGGTCTGTCGCGTGCCACCGACGTACGAGTTCACGGACGGCGGGACTGCGGCCGCGGAGCTTGCCGCAGACGTCAGGAAGCCCGCCTATGCGCTCATCCAGATGGCGGGCATCATAGCTCGCCGCCGAAAGCCTCCAGGACGGCCGCGTAGGTGATCTCTCCGCCCCGCGCATTGAGGCCGCCGGCGATGGAGGGGTCTTGTTCCATGGCCCTGTCCAAGCCGAGATCGGCGATCTTCGCCACATAGGGCAAGGTGGCGTTGGTCAACGCGAAGGTGGCCGTCCGCGGCACGGCAGAGGGGATGTTGGGCACGGCGTAGTGCACCACGCCGTGCAGTGTGTAGGTGGGCTGCGAGTGGCTGGTGGGGCGGATGGTCTCGATGCAGCCGCCCTGGTCCACCGCCACATCCAGCACCACGGCACCCCGGTGCATGCTGCCCACCATGTCTTCGGTTACCAGATGGGGTGCCCGGGCACCGGGGATGAGCACCGCGCCGATAACCAGATCGGCGTACCTCACGGCCCGGGCGATGTTGTACGGCGTGGAGTACCAGGTGATGGCGCGGCCGCTGACGATGTCGTCCAGGTACTTGAGGCGGCCGGGGTTGATGTCGATGATCGTCACCTGCGCCCCCATCCCCAGCGCGATCTTGGCCGCATTGAGGCCCACGGCGCCGCAGCCGAGGATCACCACATCGGCCGGAGGCACACCGGGCACGCCGCCCAGCAGGACGCCTCGGCCGCCCTCGTGGGCCGTGAGGCAGTGGGCGCCGATCTGCGTGGCCAATCGCCCGGCCACCTCGCTCATCGGCGCCAGCAAGGGCAGGTTGCCGTCCCGGGTCTGCACGGTCTCGTAGGCCACGGCCGTCACCCCCGAGTCCCGCACGGCCCGGGTGAGCTCGAGGCTGGAAGCCAGATGCAGATACGTGAACAGGATCAGGTCCGGCCGCAGCCGGCCGTACTCGGCGGATAGCGGCTCCTTGACCTTGATCACCATCTCCGCCGCGCCCCACACCTCCTCCACATCCACCAGGCGCGCCCCGGCCTGCTCGTAGTCCTCATCCGTAATCCCGCTCCCCTCCCCGGCACCCGCCTGGACAAGCACCTCGTGGGCGGCGGACTGCCGCACCAATAGGTCGACACCTGCCGGTGTCACAGCGACGCGGTTCTCCCCATCCTTGATCTCTGTCGGCACACCGATTCTCATCGCTGTCTCCTGCCGGTCTGCGAGTCTTCTGCGTCGACGTGGCCGTGGAGGTCACGCCGCCTTCGCGTTTCCTCCCCACTCGGCCGGCCTCAGCGACCACCACGGACATCGCCCGGGCTCTCCCACCCCAGCAGCTTCACCAGCGCCTGGGTGCCTTCGTCACCATAGCCGGCCTCGGCTGCCTCCGCAAACAACCTCGCCGTCAACTCCGTTCCCGCCAGAAGCCCACCTGCCGCTTCCATCGCTTCCGACGCGATGCGGAGGTCCTTGGCCTGCAGACGCACCATGAAGCCGGGGGCCCAGTCGTTCTGGACCATCTTGGGACCCAGGTTGGAGACCATCCAGCTCCCGGCGGCGCCACTGGAGACCACTTCCAGCGCGACGACGGGGTCCAGTCCCGACCGCTGCGCCAGCAACATGCCCTCGCTGACGGCCAGGATGTTCAGGGCACAGATGACCTGGTTGACCGCCTTCACGCGCTGGCCGTGGCCGTGGGGGCCGCAGAGGATGATGTTCTTGCCCATGGCCTCGAGGGCGGGCCTGACCCTGGCGAACACCTCCGGCTTGCCCCCACACATGACGGTGAGCGTCCCGTTGACCGCTCCGGCCTCCCCGCCGGAGACCGGGGCATCAAGCATCTCGACACCCGCCGCCGCGAGCCTGCCGGCGAACTGCTCCGTGGCCGCCGGGGAGATCGTGCTCATATCCACCACGATCTGCCCGGCACTAAGGCTCTCATGGAGACCACCTTGGCCGAACAGGACCGCCTCCACGTCGGGCGTATCGCTGACGCAGATGAAGACGACTTCGGCACCGGCGGGCAGGTCCTGCAGGCGCGCTACCACAATCGCGCCCGCCTTGTGCGCCTCGGCACAACGGGTCGGGGTGCGGTTCCATACCCGCACCTCGTGTCCGGCCTTGAGCAGGTTCTGGCTCATGGGCGAGCCCATGATACCCATCCCGGCGAAAGCGAGTTTCATGGCAACAACCTCCGCTGCAAGCGGCGGGCCACAGCATGTCCTGTGGCCGCCGCCGCGTGGTCAGACGAGAGGGGACCCGGCTTGGAGAGCTGCGGCGGGGACGGCCGAGAGATGCCGCTGATCCCGCCGGGGCTCAGCCCCCGGCTGTGCGGTCGTTTGCACGGCCCGCGCGGACGGCGGGCGACGCTAGACGAACCTCAAGCCACCGTTGGGCTCATCGCAGGCGGCCTCCAGCCATCCCGCGAGCTCCAGGAGGCCGCCGGACATGTCATCGAATATGCGAAGCTGCTCGGCGGTCGACACGATGGCGGGGTGCGACTGGTCGCCTCGGGCCTGCCCGACGGTGAACATCATCCCCAACGCCACCTGCGCTATGGTGGAGGCCATCACCATGTCATCCACATCTTCCTCTTCGGGCGCTTCCTCGGGCACAGGTCCGACCTCCTCGCTCAGAGCTTGCGCCATCCGCAAGAGGAAATCCCAGTCATTGTCATCCGCGGCCTCAGAGCCCATCTGCAGTGCGTGCGAGATGACCGTCAGGACGCCATCCGCCCCCGATTCCCGCCCGATGGCCATGGCCCGGGACAGAGACTCCAGAGCGGTGGACTGCTCGCCCATGGCCTGCCACAGGGTGGCGAGGTTGCACATGACGGGCACCATGGCGGCCGGGGCGCCGAGCTCCTCGTAGATGCCCAGAGCATGCTCGTAGGTTGCCCTGGCCTCCGTCCATCGCTCAAGCTCGGAGTACAGCATCGCCAGGTTGTTGAGGATACCGGCCTCCGGTTCGCGCTCCCCGACCTCTCGCATGCATTCGAGGGCCTCCTCGTAGGTCACTTCCGCGTCATCCCAGCGTTCGCTCTCGGCGTATACCTGTGCCAGGGCGTTGAGCACAAAGCCCTCGGCGCTCCGATCTCCGAGCTCCTGGGCCAGGTCGAGGGCCTCGTCCAGATAGGCCTCGGCTTCCTCGTCGTCGCCGATCATGCTCAGTGAGCGGGCCAGGCACTGGAGCGCCAGCAGCTCGCCGGGGCGATCCTCCTGTTCCTCGAACAGCACCCGGGCCTCATCGAAGACAGCGAAGGCTTCGTCGAAGCAGAGCACCGACTCGTACGCCAATCCCAGATTGACCAGGGTGGCTGCGTCGGAGCCCTTGACCACCTCGGCGACGCCGCGGGTGGCGGCGAGGAAACCTTCGTCGTCGCAGATCGATTCCCAGCCCACGTCGGCAAGGGCCTCGTCGGCATCGATGAACAGGGCGGCGTCGGGGTCGAGTTCCTCGTACCAGTCTCTCCCGGGACCGGCGGGGAAGAGCGCCTCGAAGAGGTCTTCGCCTGTCGCCGCGGTGAGGGCGTCCGGGTCAACGGTCCAAGTGACCCCGTCGGCGGTGGCGGTGTGTCCGTCGATGGAAAGCACGTGCATCAGCATGGTGGTTGATTCCTGTCTGCTTGCAGGATACGCGCAGATAGAGTAGGAGGCTTTTCGCCGCAGCCCGGCACAGACCTGCACGGATGCCGAAACGGCGCATCCGACAGTCCGCACAGACGTCGCCGGGCTCCCGGAGATGGCGGCGGTGCGGGGGGGGAGGTGGCCCCGCGGCCGGGGGCGAAGCCCATGTCTCACTGTGCCATCCCCTGGGATCAGACGGTGAGTGCACCATGAGCGAGTTTGGCCTGGCAAAGGTAGATATCACCCCCCGGGTGGGCGTGGAGCTGTACGGCTATGGGCCGTTCCTCAACAGACACTCCACAGCGGTGCGCGAGCCCTTGTATGCCCGGGCCTTCGCGGCCTCAGACGGCGAAAGCACCATCGTCATCTGTAGCTGCGACCTGGTCGGGGTGTCGCGGGAGGTCACCGCGGAGGTGCGCCGGCGGGTGACACAGGCCACCGGCCTCCCCCCGGACAACGTCTGCGTCCACGGTATCCACACCCACTCGGGACCACGCACCAAGACCACCATCGGCTGGGGCGCCGACGATCCGCCCTACATGGAGCTTCTGCCCAGGCGCATCGCGCGGGCATGCGTCCAGGCCGTGGAGAACCTCACCCCGGCGAGCCTGGCCCACACCGTGGTACCCTGCGAGGGCATCGGGTACAACCGCGAGCAAGACACAAGACCGGAGCTTTCCGAGGCGCTCTCGGAAAGCTGGCGTCCCGCCAGGCCGGAGGTCACAGATACCGAGGCCCACGTGCTGCGCGTGGATAGCTGCGACGGCATCCTCGGGTTTCTGACCTACTTCTCCTGTCACCCGGTGGTAGGGCCCTCCACCAGTCGTTACATCCACAGCGATTTCGCCGGGGTTGCCACCAACTGGCTCGAGCGCGAGTGGCCCGGTACCGTGGGCCTGTTCCTGCAGGGCTGCGAGGGTGACATCAACTCCTGTGTGGTGCACCACAGCGAGCAGGAGTCGCTGATCGCGCTGGATGTCATCGCGGCCCGCTATGCCCGGCAAATCCGCCCCGGCCTGCAGGAAGCCCCGGACTTGGGGGACGGGCCGGTGCGGGCACTGCGGCAGACGATCCACCTCAGCCGTGCCCCGGTTCCCCGGGAGGAGCTCGAGCAGATGCTGCGCGAGCGCGAGGCCATCCTCGACGTCCTCGACGCCGACGACGCCGACCATGCGGTTCGCATGGCGACGGTCTACGCCATCGCTCTGCGCCGCGAGCTGGCCCGGCAGGAGGCCGCGGGGCCACTGGACCATCCCGCCGAGATCCAGGGCTTCCGCATCGGTGAGCTGCTGATTCTCGGCGGCCCGTTCGAGATCATGCACCGCTACAAGCTGAGGGTGCAGGCCGAGTTTGAGCGGCCGGTGCTGGTCATGAGCCTGTGCAATGACGCCATGGGCTATGCCCCCGTCAAGGAGTCCTTCCAGAAGGAGGGCAACTACGCCGCCCGCATGGTCCCTTACCTACTGGGCTATCCGCCCTTCGCCCCCTCGGTGGAGGACGAGCTGGTGGCCGCACTGGTCGGGCTGGGCAGGCGGCTGGAGGAGGCGTAGAGGCCGGATCAAGCCGCAGACCACCGGCGGCCCGGCGGAGGCCTTGGCCCCGCGCGTGCTCCGGTGCACCGAGCACAATCACCCATCTCTGAGGGGAATGCGCCATGTCCGACGTAAGACCGACCATCGGTGACAGCAATTGGTTCGTCCACGACCGTTTCGGCCTGTTCATCCACTGGGGCCTCTACGCCCTGCCCGCACGGCATGAGTGGGTCAAGCAGATCGAGCAGATCCCCGACGATGTGTATGACAGGTACTTCGCGCACTTCGACCCGGACCTCTACGAGCCGGAGCTGTGGGCGGCCGCGGCCGCGGGGGCGGGGATGAAGTACTTCGTCGTCACCACCAAGCACCACGACGGCTTCTGCCTGTGGGACAGCGCCCTCACCGACTACAAGGTGACCAATACGCCCTACGGCAAGGACCTCATCGCCCCGATGGTGGACGCCTTTCGGGGTCAGAGCATGCGCGTGGGCTTCTACCACTCACTGATCGACTGGCATCACCCGCAGTTCGTCATCGATGACCTCCACTCCATGCGCAACAGTCCCGACCGGGCGGAGCTGAACAAGCCCCGGGACCAGAAGAAGTACGCGGAGTACCTGCGCGGCCAGACCCGCGAGCTGCTCACGGGCTTCGGCCGGGTGGATCTGCTATTCTACGACTTCAGTTACCCGCCCGGTTCGCACTGCCGGCCAGACTCATACGTCGGCAAGGGCCGTCTCGACTGGGACAGCGAGAACCTCATCAAGATGGTGCGCGAGCTGCAGCCGGACATCCTGGTGGACGACCGGCTGGACCTCAGTGATGTCGAGGGCGGCTGGGACTACCGCACCCCCGAGCAGTTCATGATGCGCAAGTGGCTGGAATGGGAGGGGCAGCGGGTCGTGTGGGAGACTTGCCAGACCTTCTCCGGCTCGTGGGGCTATCACCGCGATGAGGCCACGTGGAAGAGTGTGGAGCAGCTCCTGATGCTGCTGATCGACACCGTGGGCAAGGGGGGGAACCTGCTCCTGAACGTCGGCCCCACCGGCCGCGGGGAGTTCGACGAGCGCGCCCTGAGCCGGCTGTCGGGCATGGGCGAGTGGATGAAGCGCCACAGCCGCTCGATCTACGGGTGCACCCAGGCGCCGGATGAGTTCAAGACTCCCGCCGACTGCCGCCTCACGTACAATCCGGACAAGAGACGACTGTACCTGCACATCCTGAACTGGCCCATTCGCCAGCTTCATCTCGATGGCTTCGCGGGCAAGGTGGAATACGCCCAGCTTCTCAACGATGCCTCGGAGGTGAAGTTCCACGCCGTCGCCGGCCACCAGGCGGAGGTGGAGGGCGAGGCCCATGATACGCTGACTTTGGAGCTGCCGGTGGTCAAGCCCAACGTGGCGATACCTGTGGTGGAGCTGTTCCTGAAGTAGGCGAGCGGATAGGGAAAGACGGAGGGCGCCCGGCCTGGAGCAGGCCGGGCGCTCCCCAACCGGTCGGCAGAGGGTCCCGCCCCCCACGGAAACCGTGGGCCGCCTTGCCACCGTCCTGCGCTGCCCCGAACCCTCGAAACGGAGGCATACGCGGCTATGTCTGGACCCCACATCACCTGCGTCGTGCTCCTGCTCTCGGCCCGCCTGTGCGGGGCCGTTCCGCTGTGGTCCGTCCTGACCGACAACGCAACTGGGGACGAGTCCGCGATACCAACCGGAGTGACCTACACCGCGGACCCGCCCTTCAGCAACCCCGCGGATCCTGAGGGCAAGCGCCTGACCGATCGCGGTGGGTCATACGACGACTGGAACAACACCGCGGGCATCAACCACACCGATCAGACCGTGACATTCGACCTGAAGGGCGAGTACCGGGTGGCCAAGGTGGCCCTGCTGTTCGACATGGCGGCCAAGCCGGAGTTCGTGGACATCGGTGTGTCTGCAGCCGCAGACGGCCCATGGACAGCGGCGGGCCGCATCACCCCCGAGGAACGCACGGGCTGGTACGAGATGCCCCTCGACCCTGTCCCACCCGCGCGGTTTGTGCGGCTCCTGTTCAAGCTCAAGGAGTGGGGCTGGTACACCCGCGAGGTCAAGCTATGGGGCACTCGCGGCAATGAGCCGGGCCCCGAGGCGGTGCTGCCCGCCGAGCGAGACGGGGGCCGGATCCTCCTGACGCGGGATGGCGAGCCCCGGGCATCGATCATCGTGGCCGCCAGCCCGACTCCAAAGGCCCTCCGCGCAGCACGCGATCTGCAGGAGCACGTGCTGCTGATCAGTGGCGCCACGCTCCCCCTGCGCACCGATGACGCAGACTGGACCGGGACGCTGGTGCTCGTAGGGCCCAGCAGATACATGAAGCGGGCCGGTGTCCAGGTCCCAACCGGCTATCCGGGCAATGAACGAGTCATCCTCCGCACCGTGGGAGACGCCATCGCTGTGGCCGGCAACGATGATGGCGGGTTCTGTGGGTCGGAGTTTGCGGTGCAGATGCTGCTGGAGCGGCTCGGCTGTGGGTGGTTCGGACCTGATGCATTGTGGCAGGTTGTGCCCCGCGCCGCGACCCTTGCGGTGCCGCCGCTTGAGGTTGACCATACGCCCGCCTTTGCCGCGCGTAGCCTGTGGATCGGCCAGGACAAGCGCTGGTACCTGGGCGGCCTGCCCCTGAGTACCGGGCACGCCCACTCCGAGATTCTCCCGCCACAAGAGCACTTCGCCCAGCACCCGGAGTACTACGCCCTCGTCGGCGGGAAGCGCACGGCTGAGGGTGAGTGGCAGCTTTGCACCTCCAATGCGGACGTCATCCGACTGACGACTGAGAAGGCGCGGGCCTTCTTCGACGCCGACCCAGAACAAGTCATGTTCTCGCTCTCCAACAACGACTGCGGCGGCTTCTGCGAGTGTGACGAGTGTCGCGCCACGGGAGCCAACCCGGGGGCGCGCATGCTCTGCTTTGCCAACGCCGTGGCCGGCGGGCTGCGCCGGACGCACCCCGACAAGTGGGTGATCTTCCTCGCCTACTGGTACACGGCGGCCGCGCCTCCTGAGCCGATCCGCGCGGAACCCGGCGTCGCCGTGATGGTCGTGGGCTCGGGCTGCCACGTCCACCCCGAGACGGACGCGCTCTGTCCTACCAACACGGGCTGGACAGAGAATCTCCGCCGCTGGGTGGCCTCCGGGGCCCTCATGGGCATCTACGAGTGGTATATCCCGGGCTGCACCCACAAGGCGTGGCGCAGGCTCCCGTGGGTCGCAGGCGAAACCGCGGCCAGGGACCTTGACCTGTGGCACTCGCTGGGCGTGCGCTGGGTCACCTATGAGTCCCAGACGGCCTACGAGGAGACCCCCTATCCGTTGCGCTGGCCGCTGTTCTATGTGGCCGCCAGGCGCATGTGGAATGCCGGCTTGTCCGCAGACGAGATCCTCACCGACGCCTGCGCCAAACTGTACGGCCCCGCTGCCCTGCCGATGCGACGTTACTACCGGGAGCTGGAGCACACGCTGCGCAACACCGCGCTGCACGGGGGCATCTGGAACCTTCCCCCCGGTGACGCTCTCTACACTGAGGACGTCTGCAGCCGTCTGCGAGCGAATCTTGTGGAGGCCACCGACGCCGCACGTGAGGCGGGTACAACAGTCCAGCAGCGCGTGGCGGCGGAGGTCGCGGCCTGGGACTTGGCGGAGCGGACCCTGGCCGAACTCCGTTCCGGCACCGGCCCCGCCGCCAAGCACGTGGTCGTCAACGGCACCCAGCACGCCGTCGAGACGCCAACCATCACCGGCAAGTTCGTGCGGGAGCTGGGCGGCATCGCCGCCGAAGAGGCCGTACTCGTGGTCGTGGGCGACGAGGAGCGGGTGGTTGGCGACGACGAGCAGGTCGAAGTCGTTGAGGGCATGCAGTTCCGGTCGGCGCCGCAATAGCGATCATCTCAGAGGCCGGCGGCGCGGCCCCGGTGGCCTCGCCGCCGGCTGCCTGGGACCCTATCCCCTCCTTTCACCCACCTTCGGGTTCGCTCCCGGCTCCCAGGTCTCCATGGTCCGGTTGTGCATCACTCCCTGTCCCAGATGGCTTGGCCGCTGGCGGCGCGCGAAGTCTCGCCAGCTTCCCATCCCGATGACGTTCTGAGCCGTGACCGACAGATCCAGCGCCCCCTCGCGCATCAGCCTCCCCTCGATGCACAGCACCGGACTGGAGTACAGCGCATGGCCGCAGCGCTGATAGGTCTCCTCGAAGACCGCCGTATCCACCAGCCCGAACTCGTCCTCCAGCGAGATGAAGATGGCCGTCTTGCCGCTGCGTGTGGGTGGGCGGGCACGGGCCACCACGATGCCCGCCACCCGCACGATGTCGCCGTCCTTATAGTTGTAAAGTGCCGTGGTGGGCACTACTCCAAGTTCTTGCATCCTCTTCCGCCAGAAGCTGAAGGGATTGGCCGTGGTGCTCACATAGATGAGCTTGAGGTCCAAAGCGACCCGTCCCACCGCCGTGGTCGGGTCGAAATCAGGCAGTTGATCCAGGAAGGCCTCATCATCCTCGTAATCGAGGGTGGGTTGGATGGGCGCAGAGCTTGAGGGGAGCGGGGCAAGAGCTGGAAAGCCCGCGCCTGCGAAGGCGGCCTCATCCGAACCAACGGCCGGGCCGGATGGTCGACGCGACTGCCCATTCGGCCCCTCCAGACGGCCGGCGGCATCACGGACGCCGGCGGCGTGGGGCACCATTACTCTGGGCAGGGCCGACAGCAGCCACAGCAGTTCCTGCTCGGATTGACCGGTGAAGTCGAAGGCGCGGGCCAGGATCAAGTTCTCCACAATCGGGCGCGGAACCGCCGTGCGCCGGCAGAAATCGCGCAGTGACTCAAAGGGGCCACCGTCCTGCCGGGCGCGCAAAACCGAGCGCATGGCCGTCTCACTCATGCCGCGTAGCAGGCGCAGGCCCACGCGGATGTCGCGGCCCTCCACCGTGAACCGATCGTCGCTACGATTGACGCAGGGCGGGAGAATCCGGCTCCCCAGGCGCTTGGCCTCCTCGGCCACGGTGCGCGGTGGGTAGAAGCCCATGGGCTGGGCCGAGAGGATACCGGCCAGGAACTCCGCGGGATAGTGGCGCTTGAGCCAGGCGGTCTGGTAGGAGATCTTGGCAAAGCACGCGGCGTGTGCCTTGCAAAAGCCATACGCCGCGAAACCCGACACCTGTCGGAAGACCTCCTCGGCCACGGCGCGCTCCACGCCGCGCTGCACGGCCTTCTCCACGAAGGTGTCGGCCATGGACATCATCTCATCCCGCGAACGGTCCGAGGTCATGGCCCGGCGGAGCTGATCCGCCTCCCCGAGGGTGAAGCCGGCGATGGCCGCGGCGATCTCCAGCACCTGTTCTTGATAGATCAGGACGCCGAAGGTCCGGCCGTAGATGCGCTCCAGGGCCGGGTGCAGGTACGTGACCGGCTCCAGCCCGTGCTTGCGCCGGATGTAGGGGCGAATCATATCCGATTGCACCGGCCCGGGGCGGAATAGCGAGATGTTGGCGATGACCTCCTCGAACTCCCGGGGCTGCGCGCGGCCCAGCAGATTGCGCTGTCCGGGGCTCTCCAGTTGGAACAGGCCGATGGTCTGGGTGGCGCGGAGCAGCTCGAAAGTGGGCTCATCGTCCAGAGCGATGGCCTCCAGGTCGATGCGCTCGCCGGTGCGCTCCTGGATCAGGTCCAGGCAGTCGGCGATGGCGGTATGGGTGCGCAGGCCCAGGATGTCCATCTTCACCATGCCCAGGTCCTCGATGTCATCCTTGTCAAACTCGGCGATGACGATGCCCTTCTGGGCCAGGCACAGGGACAGCACATTGGTCAGGGGCTCGGCACCGATGACAAGCCCGCCCACATGCACGCTCAGGTACCGGGGCAGTCCGCTCACCTGACGGCACAGCTCCAGCAGCAGGGTCTTGTTGCCCAGGTCAATATGGGCGCCCCGCACCTCGGGGAACCTCTGGGCCGCCTCGGCGATGGCCGAGGCCGAGATGTGGGGCAAGGTCTCGGCGATGACGCCCAGCTCGTCCTTGTCCAGGCCCAGAGCCGCGCCCACCTCGCGAATGGCCGAGCGCGCCCGGAAGGTGTTCACCGTGCACACCGCCGCCACTCTCTGCGCGCCATAGCGCCGGTAGACGTAGGCGGTGACCTCGTCGCGCCGCCGAGAGTCGAAATCCACGTCGATGTCCGGCATCTGACGCCGCTCGGAGTTCAGGAACCGCTCGAACAGGAGGTCATGGGCCAAAGGATCCACGGAGGTGAGTGCCAATAGATAGCTGACAATCGAGTCACCGGCGGAGCCGCGGCCGGTGGTCATGATCCCCCGCGAGCGCGAGAACCGACAGATGTCCCAGACGATGAGGAAGTAGTCGCACAGGCCCTGGGAGTTGATGACAGACAGCTCGTGCTCGATGCGCCCGGTGACGGCGGAGGGCAGCTCGCCCTGCTCCGAACAGGGGTACAGATGCCTGGCCCGGGTGGTGCACAGTCGGCGCAGATAGGCCGAGGTGTCCTCGTGAGGCTGGGGTGCGGGCCAGGGGGATGAGATGGGAGCGGTGGCCGAGTCGGGCTGGGAAGACCGACCTACGCGATCCGCTGCCGCAACGGCCGAGTCAGCCCGACCTACGCGGTCGGCGACGGGTGGCGTGTCGCCCTGCGCCTCATCATACTCCCCCACGGTGGCAAGGTCGAACTTGGGGAAGTGGAAGGTCTCCAGGTCCAGCTCCCAGTGGCAGCGCTCGGCGATCTCCTCGGTGCTGCGTAGCGCCTGGGGCTGGTCGTGGAAGAGCCGCCGCATTTCATGCTCGGGTTTGAGGTCATATTCGCCGTTGACCTTCCGATCCGGGTGGTACTCGTTCACCGTCTGCAGGGCGCGAATGCACACCAGGATATCCTGGGCCTGGGCCCGGGTGCGCTCGGCGTAGTGCACGTTGTTGGTGGCAACGATCGGGAGTCTTAGCCACTCGGCGAGGCTTTGCAGCTTGTAGCGCAGGCCACTTGCCGGAGGGGCCAGGAGATGGTTCTGCAGCTCGATGTAGAAGTTCTCGTCCCCGAAGAGCTGATGGTAGGTGTCGGCCACCATCAGCGCCTCCCGCCACTTGCCCGCGGACAGTAGACGCGGGATCTCTCCCTTGTCGCAGCCGGACAGGCAGATGAGGTCGGCGCTGTACTGGGCCAGATGCTCCTGAGAGAGAACGGGTTTCCTGCGGTCGATGCTCCGGAACTCCTCGGAGAACGGCCCAGAGTGCTGAGCCTGTCCCAGCCGGGCGCAGGTCACCAGGCGGCAGAGGTTGCGATAGCCTTCATTGTTCCGGGCCAGCAAGGTCAGGTGGGCATGGCGCGTGTAGTCCACGGTGGTGTCGGGCCGCGAGACCAGGGGGAGCCGATCGTCTCCGCCGCGGGCAGGGCCGGGAGCAGGCAGACTCGCGGCGCCCGCCAGTTTCACGGTGAACTCCACGCCGATGATGGGCTTGAGGCCGCAGGCCTTGGAGGCCTTGAAGAAGCGCACGGCTCCGGCCAGGGTATTGTGGTCGGTGAGCGCCAAAGCGCCCATGCCCAGCTCAGCGGCGCGGTCGGTGAGCTCGGCGGCATGTGAGGCGCCGTCGAGCAAAGAGAAGGCCGAGTGCACATGAAGGTGAATGAAGGACACGATGCGGCATCCTGTTCTCCGGGGCGAGGACAGAGGGTGCGCCGTGTAAGCAGCGTCAATGGCATGTAGAGACCCGGCCGTAGCCGTTGGACGCCAGGGGCGCCGTTTTCCACTGGCTCACGCCCGTGACTACAGATGTGCCGCTCCTTACGGAGCTGTACGGCAACGGGGCACGGTTGGCGTTGACGCCGTAGCCGTTGATCCCGCAGAGCGGGACCGTAGTTTTCCACGGGCTCACGCCCGTGGCTACAGATGTGCCGCTCCTTACGGAGCTGTACGGCAACGGGGCACGGTTGGCGTT
>CAZXDD010000078.1:0-1919 GCA_964639415.1 uncultured Armatimonadia bacterium | reverse complement strand
GACGCCGTTGCCGTTGACGCCGTTCGCCGTTGACTCGCGACCCGCGACTCGCCGACTCGCGACCGCCGTCAATCCTGCAGCTCGTGCAGCGTCCAGCGGCCTGTCTTCATGTTCTGGCACAGGTCCATGGTCAGCCCATTGGGAGTCACGGCGCGGAGAAAGCGACATTCCCCCTCGCCCTCCCACCAGCGCCCCAGAGTGCGCCACTGGCCTCCGATGGTCTCGATCTGGTACCGCTTGCCCCGCCACTCGAATTGGTTCGGCAACGGCTGAGACTGGAACAAAGAAGGCCGGATCTGCAAGGTGATTGGCTCGTCGATAAGCTTGCCCATGTACATCGCCCCGGTGGTCTACAAACATATGTTCTACTTTACAGCGAAAAAGAAAGCCAGCGAAGGTGCTGCTGGCGATGATAGGATACCAAACATATGTTCGATTGTCAAGGGGGAGGAACGACAGGAGTATTGGGGAGCCGGGCTCGTGTCCGCAGGCTTCCCACCCACGATAACGGCGTAGCACAGAGATCGCGGAGAACTCAGAGAGCACAGAGAACGGCGAGAGAGGCTTGAGAACGGCACGGCCTATGGGCTGTGCCGTCTGCCGTTCTCGAGGCCATTCTCCGTGTCTCTATGGTGAGACGTACGAGTGACTATCCGAGGGGGGCCAGACGGAGCCAAGACCGATGGCGGATGAGCGGTGGGGCCTACGGCCAATGCAGCTCCTCGGTGTAGAGCTTCGCGGCCCCCCTGCGAAAGACGACCCGTCGGCAATCGGGCGAGGCTTCCCAGTCGCTGAGGATCCCGGCACCGGTTGTCAAGCGAAGGGGCTTGGCACCAGACCTGGGCGCCGCATGGATGTCGCCCAGCGCTGAGAACAGCACGTACTGCCCGTCGGGTGACCAGACGGGGGCGTGGCCCTCGAGGCGGGGATAGAGGGCATCGCTGACGAGTCGCACCGGGCTCTTCCCCAGTGCATCCGCCACGTACAGGCCTCTGCCCCTCCCCGCTTCGCGGTGCACGAAGCACAGGTGGGCCCCATCGGGTGCCGGGGCGGGGTGCCTGTCGTCGATGAGCTCGGCGAGGGTCGTCACTTCCCCGGTGGCGCAGTCCACAGCCATGATGGACCGTATGTGTAGCGGTCCGGCAGAGAGCACCGCGCGGCCCTCGTAGACGCGCTCTGGAGCGACGCGCGAGAACAGCACGAGCCTCCCGTCGGCACTGAAGACCGGAGAGGTGTCCTCGCAGGCGGGAGTGTCGGTGAGCTGCCGCGACTGGCCTGTCGCCACATCCACGACCCAGATCGCCCGCCAGGGAACTTGTGCCTCTTGCTCTGGGGCCTGCGACGCGTCGGCCGTCCTCTCCTCGCGGCCGACAGGGGGCATCACTATCGCTGTGCGCATCGGCGCTCCTTGCTTGGGCGCAATGTAGGCGATGCTGGTCCCGTCCGGCGACCAGGCCGCCCAACCCTTGCCCGAGGGCGACGATACCTCGGTTGCCACGACGCGTGTTGCGCTGGGCTTCCGCAGGTCCACGACCCGCAGTTCCGACACCCTCAGGCCGCCGGCCTCGTTGCGCCAGGTGACCAGCGCGACCTCCTGGCGGTTGGCCGGGTTCGGGAGGGGCGGCACCTCCAGGCACAGCTCCGCGACACCCACCGTGCGCGGGCCCGCGTCACCGTTGTCGATGGGGACGATCCCGAGGCCCGCCGACGTCGCGACGAGAAGCGTACTGGCATCGAGCCACGTCGCCCAGGCCCCGGTGGCGCGTTGGGTCCCGGCGAGCTGTGGCTCAGCCACCGCCGACGGCAGACCGGCGGCGGCCCCCAGCATCACGACAGCGACCACCATCGCGCCTGCGTGCTTTCCGCGACAGACGGCAGATCGGAAGAGCACACGTCTGAACTCCAGTCACCGCTCATTA
>CAZXDD010000077.1:0-19040 GCA_964639415.1 uncultured Armatimonadia bacterium | reverse complement strand
ACGGCGGTGGCAACGGCGGTGGCAACGGCGGTGGCAACGGCGGGAACGGCTGACGGCGGGGGGCCTCGCGGCGGTAGTGAATGCGCGGGAGGAGCGTAGGGCAGGATGGCGATGAGTGGAGTGGCGGGGCAGGACGGCGGGCTTGTCTATGGACACGATCCCCGCGCCAACCGCGTGGTCTCGGGCCTCTTGCTTGCCGGCTGCCTGACGGTGCTCTTGCTGTCGGCGGTTCTCACCCCCAGCGAGAGGGGCTGGGGCACGCACCATGAGCTGTATTTCGCCCCCTGCCTGTTTCACCTGTTCACGGGGCTGCCCTGCCCGTTTTGCGGGATGACAACGGCGTTCACGCACATGGCCCGGGGGGAGGTTGCGGCCGCCTTTGGCTGCCATGTGCTGGGGCCTGCTGTCTACGGGCTGACGTGGGTACTCGCGGCCCTCGGGCTGTGGGGCCTCATCCGCGGCCGCTGGCCGGTGCCGCGCTTCGCCATGGGGGCCACGTTCCACCGCTTCGTGATCGCGGTGCTGCTGGTAGGGTGGATCGCGAACCTGGTGAGGTAGCGCCCGGGAGCGGGCCAAGGAAGGGCTCCTGCTCGCCCCGCCGGCCCGGCAGGCCTGCTCACCGGCAGGACGCACCACACCATCGTCGCAGCGTCGGCACAACAACAAGGCAGACAGATTGATGCAGGCATTCGCCGCCACTGAAGAGAAGCAGGCCGCGCGCGCGGAACGCCTCACGGCGCGCGCCGTATTGCTCGGCCTGTTCTTGATCCCCTTCAATGCCTGGTGGCTCACGCAGATCGAGTACGTGCGCTACTCGGACAATGCCACCACCTCGGCCTTGTTCTTCAACTGCATCGCGATCCTATTCGCTCTCCTGGGCATCAACCGCCTCGTTGCCCGGTTGGCCCCGGGCCGAGAGCTGGCGCGCACCGAGCTTCTGACCGTCTACATCATCCTCGTGGTGGCCAGTGCCCTGGGCGGTCACGACCAACTCCAGATCCTGTTCACCACGCTGAGCTGGGTGTTTCGCAATGCCACGCCGGAGAACGGCTGGGCCGAGGAGATCATCCCCTTCGTCCCGTCTCACCTGGTGGTCTCGGATCCGGAGGCCATCGAGAAGCTGTACCTGGGCGGCTCCAGCCTCTACGCCCCCGGCAGGCTGAAGCTGTGGCTGGGACCGCTGGCCTGGTGGTCTCTGTTCGCCATGGGCGTCGTGTTCACCATGTACTGCCTGATGTCGATGTTCCGCCGCCAGTGGGACCGCGAGCGACTGAACTACCCCATCGCCCAGCCGGCCCTGGAGATCACGGCTCCGAAGGCGGCGCTCACCGGCAGCCCGCTGTTCTGGGCGGCCTTTGGCATCGCGTTCGCCATCCAGATGCTCCGTCTGGCCCACAACATCTGGCCCGCGGTGCCGACGCTGAACATCGGGGTGCACAACTACACCTTCCGTGGCATGCCGCTGTCGGCCGCCGGCGCGATTCCGATCTCCTCGTACCCCTTCAGCTATGGCATGGCGTACCTCTTGCCGATCCAGCTCGCCTTCTCGTGCTGGTTCTTCTTCTTCCTGGCGCGGCTGGAGCTGGTGGTGACGGCCATGCTGGGCCATCAGCAGTGGGGGCGGTTCCCGTACGTGCAGCAGCAGGGGGTGGGCGCGTATTTCGGGGTTGCGCTCTTCGTCCTGTGGGCGGCCCGCGACCATCTCAGGCGCATGTGGCTGGCGGCCGTCGGCGCCTCCCGCGACCCGGGCGAGGACGAGCCGCTCCCCGCCCCTTTGGCGGTGTGGGGCTTTTTGCTGGGCCTGGCGTTGCTCATCGGCTTCGCCATCGCCGCCGGCATGCGGCCGCTGTCGGCGGTGTGTTTCTTCGGCCTGTTCTTCACGACGGTACTGACCCTGGCCCGCATCCGCGCGGAGCTGGGCCTGCCCACCATCGAGCTGTACCAGGTGGGCGCCGACGACATCCTGCAGAACGTTGCCGGTGGCGCGGCGTGGTCGGCCCGGGACCTCACCGTGATGAGCCTCAACTTCTGGCTGGTGCGGACCCACCGCCAACTGCCCATGCCTCTACAGGGCGACTGCATGCGCATCGCCCAGCAGTCCGGCCTGAGCCTGCGCGACCTTTCCCCTGTGGTGATGCTCGCCTCGGCCGTCGCCATTGTCGCGGCCTTCTGGGCGTACCTACATGTGATGTACCAGGTGGGCTACGAGTCGGCGAAGTTCACCGGCCCCGCGGGCTGGGCCTTCGGCAATGACCCGTGGCGGAAGCTGGACTCGTGGCTGGCCAATCCGAGAGATGTGGATTGGGGCGCCACCGGGGCGTACGTGTTCGGCATCGGGTTCACGCTGTTTTTGGCCGCCATGCGCACCCAGTTCACCTGGTGGCCTTTCCACCCGGCGGGCTATCTGGTCTCCGGCAGCTTCGGCCTGTTTCGCCTCTGGGTGCCCATCTTCCTGACGTGGCTCACCAAGAGCCTGCTTCTGCGCTATGGCGGCATGTCGGCGTACCAGAAGGCGCGACCCTTCTTCTTCGGGCTGATCTTCGGGGAGTTCGTGGCCGCCTTCCTCCGCACCGTCATCGACCTGGTCCTCAGCCTCTACCTCCCGGCGGAATCCGGCGTCGGGGGGCTGTGATGTGCCCGGAGAATGGGGCGGGCACAGGAATTGCAGGGGGACCGGCAGCCGACGAACTGTGCGGGATGCCCGGCGCTGGCGACCGACGGGGCTCCGCGCATTGGGGCAGGGTGACTGGTCATGTCCGAGTGCGTCTACATCGACGATTGCCGTATCCTGAAGAGCTTCCGCACCGAATCGGTCAGGGAATACTGGCGGGAGACGCAGTGCCAAGACGCCGGGCCGGAGTGCGCCTGCCGCAAGCTGTACGAAAGTGGTAACTGGCCCCTGATCGAGCTCTTGACCCGTGACCAGGAGCCAGAGACCGCGCCTGCCGTAGCCGGCGAGGGCCTGGCTGCATAGGCGCGGGCCGAAAGCACTCTACAGCAGGTCGATGGCCGCCAGAGCCTTCGTATTGCGCAGGATCAGCTTGCCGTCGGCCACGATCGGGGCCGTCCAGCTCTGTCCGCCCAGCGGATTGATCCGCCCCAGCTCCCGGTATGCCTGCGGGTCGGCGGCGACCATCACCACATCGCCGCCCTTACCGTCCACCGCCAGTATCACCCCGTCGACGTAGACTACTCCGCCCTTCTCGAACCCCTGCTGCTTCCACGTCGCCGAGCCGTCCTGAGGGTTGAGGCAGACCAGATTGCCCGGATCGCTGGTGCCGTAGAGGAACCCGTTGACATACACGGGGGTGTTGAAGTGTGACTGGATCTCCGGCGTCTTCCAGGCTGCGCTTGCGCCGGAGGCCTGGATCTTGAAGAGCCCGCAGCCCGTGTGGTAGCCGCTGGTGACGAAGACGAAGTCCTCCATGACGATGGGGGTGGCGGCGTTGACATCGTACTCGGTCTTCCAGGGCGTCTGCCACAGGGCTTGGCCCGAGTCGGTGGCCACTGCGTACAGAACGGTGCCGGCGAAGACCACGTACTGCCGCTTGCCGGAGAGAGTGGCCAGGACGGGAGTGGCGTACCCCGGCGGCCCACCGATGCCGCCGGTCCAGAGGGTGGCTCCCGAGGTCTTGTCCAGGGCGGCGACACCGGTCTTCCCACCCGGGCAGACGATGAGGGCCTTGCCATCCACGAGCGGCGAGGCGGCGTAGTCCCACTGGGGCCTCTGCCCACCAAACTCCGCCACCAGGTCGCGCACCCACACCTGTTGGCCGCTCTCGGCATCCAGGCAATGCAGCTTGCCCAGCCTGCTGAGGGTATACAGCTTCCCGTCGTCATAGGTGGGCGTGGAGCGGGCGAAGCCGTAGTTCTCGGAGGCCGTGTCCTGGTACTCGAAGCGCCAGACCTCCTTGCCTGTATCCAGCGCCAGCGCCCGCACGATGTCCCGGTCTGAGCTGTGGTCGATGATGAAGACCTTGCCGGCGGCCACCGACGGCCCGGCGAAGCCCCGGTCGCCCAAAGCCTCCTGCCACAGCGTGCGCGGGTTCCTACTGCCCCAGTCCTTGTTGATCCCCGTGTCCGCCGCGATGCCGTCGCCGTCTACCCCTCGGAAACGCGGCCACTGTGTTCCGGTGCCCTTGGCCGTGGCGGCGGGCTGCGCCGCGGGCTGAGGAGCAGGGGCCGCGGCGGACCCCGCAGGGGATGAAGGTGTCGCTGGCGGCGACGAGGCCGGAGGGGACGTCTTCTGGGGACAGCCGGAGAGGGTCGCGAGCATCAGCAGACAAAGCACGGGCCACAGCAGGAGGGGCGGCTTGCGCATGGGCATTGACCTCCGTGGGCGGAGAGGCTTCGTCACAGGGTACGGCGGCTGTTCGTGGCCGGGCTACCGGGGCTCATCGTAGGCCGCCAGCGCAGCGGGCAAGCACTGGATAACGGCGTGCCCCGCCGCCGGCAGCCCGACGAGTATGGCGCTGATGACTTCCTCCCGGCTGGCTCCCGCCTGCCTGGCCATTGTGACGTGGAACGGGACACCGCTCTCTCTCCCCAGCGCGGCCAGGACGGCGAGATAGGCAAGCTCTGCGGTCTTGGGGTCCAGGGCCTCGGCGTCGCCCAGCCCCTTGACCATCTGTGACCACGCCGCCGCATGCGCGGGAGCCTCGGTCAGGAACGTCCGGAATGCGTCGCTGATCTTGCCGGGGAAGTCAGACATGTGCTGTCTCCCGTGGTGCCCGCTTCAGCGTTGTCCACGCTCGCTGGCGATCCATAGACAGTGGTACAAAGGCGCCAGTGCCGCGAACCCCTCGGCCAGGTACTCCGCCAGGCCCGGGCTGAAGAGCCGGTCGTCCGTGGGGCTGTCGCGGTGGATGTAGAAGCTCTTGTACTCAAACCAGCTCTCGAGGCCCTCGGGAGCACCCGCGACGGCGCGCTTGTACCTCTCGCCGCCCACCTCGAACCCGTACGGCCCGTCCAGACAGCCGATGGCCTTGCGGAACTCATCGGGCGCGTGAGAGACCAGGGCGCGGAAGGCGTCCATCACCGACCTGGGTGGCGAGTAACAGCCCATGCCGCTGCTGTAGCCCGTGGCCGAGACATCGAAGTAGAACGCCGGCTCGCCCTGCCACTCCGAGCTGGGACGCTTGAAGGTGATCCACATGTTCGTCCGGTAGGGCGACTTGTCCCTGGAGAACCTGGTGTCCGTGTAGATGCGGCAGATTGTCTTGTCCGTCCGCGGGGCGACCTCGAACTCCGGGTCGATGGCGAGCATGCACGGCGTGAGCGCGACCACCAGCTCCTGCAGGGGCTCCTGCAGCGACCGGATGAACTCATCCCGGTGCTGCTCGAACCAGACCTTATCGTTGTGCTCCTCCAGCCGGATGAGGAAGTCCACCATCGCCCGGGGAAAACCGGCGAAATCCGTGCTCTCGATAGCCACAGGCGGCCTCCTGGCTCAGCGTCCGTCGGGGTAGGGGAGAGGCGGTCGGGAGTCCTTCGGTCCCGTCCCGGAGAGCCGCGAGCGCTGCGGACGTCTGAGTGGCCACCGCCTCGGTCATCGCATCGGTCTATGTAACCGGCAGGTCCTTGACGGCCAGGAGACCGGGGGCGGCGGCCACCGTCTGCCGGAGGATGTTCACCGTGCAGCCCGCCGTCGCGGTGTCGCCGAACACACCGCCCTCGATGCGCAGGTGCACGGGCGGGTCGCCATCGATGATGACTTCATCATGCGGGTCCGGTTCGCCGTGGGTCATGCGACAGACGAGTTCGATGCTCTTGCCCTCTGCGGTGTGGATGCGCGCCACCTGGTGGCTGCCCATCACCTGTCCCGGCCGGATGGCGAAGTGCTCGGTGCCGCACGCCTCCCGCGCGATGACCGGGACGATGCTCTCCTGGATACTGTCGTGGGTCCATCCCAGGCCGGCGGCCAGCATCGCCGCCGACTCACCGAGCCCGACGTGGCCCACGGCCCCGTCGGCCGCCAGGGCGAGGTACTCTTCCTCGCTCATGCCTGAACCGACCTTCTTTTGCAGTTGCGGCCGGCGCAGGGAGACGTTCACGATGCGTCTGGCCGTGACCGAGCTCACGGTCCGGCAGGGGCGGCAGAGTAGCAGGGGCAGCAGGTCCAGGAGGAAGCCCGGGTTGATACCGGTACCGACGACGGTGACGCCGCGGCGCCTGGCCTCGCCGTCGATTTCCCGGGCTCTGTCCGCATGGCGGAGCCACGGGAAGGTCAGCTCCTCCGCAGTGGAGACGACATTGAGCTTCCCCGCGATGGCCGCCAGGAGCTGGCCCATGATTGCGGGGATCCTCGAGCCGGTGGCGAGGATCAGCGCGTCCGCCCCACCGGCGGCCTCCGCGGCGGCGATGGCCTCGCCGAGGCTGTCCGAGACGGCGAAGTCGCCTGCGCCCGGTGTCCCCACCACCTCCTCCAGCGGGCGGCCCGCGATGTCTGGGGCGACGTCTGCGGCGGCCACCGGCTCAGCCACGCCACGCTCCAGAGCCGCCTGGACGATCTGCAGGCCGATGGGACCCAGGCCCACGTGGATGGTGCGGACCTTCTCCATGGTGGTACCTCCGAGCGATCGCAGTAGCCGTTCCCCGCGCCCTCCGGCGGGTGGACAGGGCATGGACGCCGCCGCTCCCACCGCCTCCGCTGATGTCGTGATCCGTTGACGCCGTTATCCGTTGACGCCGTTGTCCGTTGACGCCGCTATCCGTTGACGCCGTTATCCGTTGACGCCGCCATCCGTCGACTCGTGACTCGCCGACTCGCGACTCCCCCTCAGTGCTTTCTCCTCCAGATCGTGCCTTCCGGGCCGTCCTCGAGGATGATGCCGCGGGCGTCCAGCTCGTCCCTTATTTGGTCGGCGCGGGCGAAGTCGCGCCCCTTGCGGGCCTCGGTGCGCTCGGCCACCAGCGCGTCGATCTGACCGTCTTCCTCCGACGCCTCGGCCGCCAGGACGGTTCCCATCAGCCCCAGTACCCTGTCGGCATCCTGCAGGGCTCCGAGGATCAGGTCGCGGTCGGTGGTGCCGATCTTGCCGTCTTCCATCAAGGGGTAGACCTGCCGGACGAGCTCGAAGGTCGCGCCCATCGCGCCGGGGACGTTGAGGTCATCGTCCATCGCGGCGGCGAAATCGGCCCGCGCCTGCCCACACAGCGCGGCCACCTGCGGGCTTTGCCCCTCCGGCAGCGGGAGCTTGCGCAGGCGGTCGATGAAGGTGTACAGCCGCTCCAGGGCCGCCTTGCTCTGATCGAGGCCCTCGAGGGTGAAGTTCAGTTGCTTGCGGTAGTGGGCCGTCAGCAGTTGGTGCCGGATGGTCATCGGGTCATAGCCCTGATCCAGCAGTTGGCGGAGGGTGTAGAAGTTGCCCAGCGATTTGGACATCTTCATCCCGTCCACCAGGAGATGCTCCGAATGCAGCCAGTGGCGGACGAAGGTCTTGCCCGTGGCGGCTTCGCTTTGGGCGATCTCATTCTCGTGGTGCGGGAAGCGCAAGTCCACGCCGCCGTTGTGCACATCCAGCGTGGCGCCGAGGTACTCCATGGACATGGCCGAGCACTCGATGTGCCACCCCGGCCGCCCCGGGCCCCAGGGACTCTCCCAGGCGGGTTCATCCGGCTCCTTGCGTGCTTTCCACAGGACGAAGTCCGCCACCTGCTCACGCTCGTACTGGTCGCTCTCCAGGCGCCCGAAGCTGTTGCCCTGGTCGCGGGCGGTCGTGTCCAGACCGGACAGCATTCCGTAGCGGCGGAAGCTGGAGATGTCGAAGTAGACACTGCCCTCGGACACGTACGCATGACCCTTGTCGATCAGGGTGGCGACCATGCTAAGCATCTGCGGGATATGTTCGGTGGCCCGGGGGTACTTCCACGCCGGCTGCACGTTGAGCGTTCCGAGGTCCTCGAAGAACGCCTGCTCGTAGCGGCGGGTGTAGTCGGAAAGTGAGATGCCTTCCCTGGCCGCGCCGGCGATGGTCTTGTCATCCACGTCGGTGATGTTCATCACCTGGCGGGTCTCGTAACCGTGGTAGCGCAGCCATCGGCAGAGGATGTCGCCGCAGATGAAGGCGCGGAAGTTGCCGATGTGGGCGTAGTCGTAGACCGTGGGGCCGCAGCTATAGACCAGGGCCGTGCGGCCGTCGGCGGGGTGGAAGTCCTCCGGCCGGCGAGTGGCGGAGTCGAAGAGCTTGAGCATGCCTGTCCTCCCGATGGCTGACCGCGCTGGGCAAGCACGGCCGCAAGGAAAAAGCGGAGGCGCTGGGCCTCCGCTTGCTGTCACGGCGCGTCGGCAGTCCAGCTAGGAGCCGAGCTTCCCGGACACCCAGTCCAAGAACCGCTCGGCCTCTGCGCGATCGGCGGCACCCCTGCCCTGCGAGAGGCTCACCTCGCAGACAAAGATGCCGCGCTGACAGACGCCCACGCTGAACTTGCTGATCGTGGCCACAAAGGCTCTGTCTCGGATGGTCTTGCTGTCGACCAGGGGCTTGGCGGCCTTGTAGCCGGCCCGCTTGTTCTCATACAGCTTTCGGGCCCTGGCGACGCTCCGGAGCTGGTAGACATCGAGAGTGACGTAGTGGTACTGCCCCGCCTGTCCGGCGGGCCTGCGGTAGGTGCGCTGGGCGAAATAGCGGATCCCCTGGCTCTGAAGGGCCTCCACGGCGCCGTTGTAAGCGTCGTAGCTGGCCTTGGAGCCCATCTCCCCGGACTTGTCCGAATTGGCCAGCACAGCCCAATCGTTCACCGCCCCGTCGGGCGGCAACGAACTGGTAGGGCTCGCGGCGATGGCGTACAGAGCGATGCCGGTGAGAGCCAGCGAGATGCTGAGCAAGGTCAATATGTGCGACGCACGGCCCATCCGACCATCTCCCGCGGTAAGCGTCTACTCGGCCGCAACTAGACCGTGGCCTCGTCGTTCTCGGCGTCGTCCTTGCCGGGCTCCGGTTCGGTGAGCTTCTGCAGGTCCCTGGAGGCCTCGCTGGAGACCGCTCGGAACTCCCTGAGCCCCTGCCCCAGGCCCCGCATGATCTCGGGTATCTTCCGGCCCCCAAACAGGACCAGAACCAAGATCAGGATGATGATGAGTTCCTGTGCCCCAAGACCGAATGGCATGCTATCGCCCCCTGCTGCTAACGGTCGCGGCTGTCCTACCCCCTATTGTACCAATAACGCCGCCGTGGCACAAATGGTTCGGCGACGGTACATTCGGCGACGCCATTCGGCGACGCCATTCGGCGACGCCAAGGTCCCGGTCTCCGGGGCCGCCATGGCTCCGCCTCGCCTACCCCTCAGATGGTGCCTCGTCGCCGCCTTCGGCCGCCTGCGGCGGCGCTTCCGGGGGCAGAGGCTGCTGAGCCGCCGTGGGCGCCTGCGGCGCCGGCTGAGCCGCCGGGCCCACGGCGACCTTCGGAAGCAGAGCCTCGATCTCGGCGCGCGTGGCGAAGCCCGCGCCGAAGGTGGCCGCGCAGGCGGCGCCCGCCGCCACGGCCCATCTGATGCGCTCCGGCAGGGGCCTGCGCTCGACGGAGGCCGAGACGAACCCGGCCACCAGTGAATCCCCGCAGCCCACGGAGCTGACGACGTCTACCCTCGGCGCCCGGGCGCGCCATTCCCCATGGTTGGGGGTGACGATCAGCGCTCCCTCGGCGCCCAGGGTACAGATGACCACCCTCGTCCCCGACTGCACCAGTTGCCGCGAGGCCTGCAGCACCCCATCCGGTACCGACAGCTCGTCGCCGAACAGCACGCTGAGCTCCGCCAGGTTCGGAGTGAGCACGGTGGGCCCCGCCGGGGCCGCGTCGCGCAGAAGCTCGTCGTGGGCGTCCAGCACCAGCGGCACCTGCCGCCCGCGGGCCATCAGCACCAGCTCGCCGTAGAGGTCAAAGGGCACGCCGCGCGGGGCATTGCCGGCGATGACGGCCATGGCGCTGCCCTGCAGCAGGCGGTCCCACCTGCGGCGCAGCGCCTCCACCTCGGTGGGCGTGACCAGCGGCCCCAGCTCGTCCAGGCGCGTCTGGGTCCTGCGTGTGGGGTCGACGACATTGATGCACAGCCGCGAATCCTCGGCGGTCTGGATGAAGTCGGGGATGATCTCCTCCCTGCGAAGCTGTCCGGCCACCCACTGGCCCGGATTGCCCCCCAGAAAGCCCGTGACGGTCACGTCATGGCCCAGGGCGCGTAGCACCCGGGCCACATTGATCCCCTTGCCGCCCGGTGCGATGCGCAGTCTCCTGGGGTGGTGGAAGCCCCCCACGGCAAACCCGGGGACCTCGTAGGTCTTGTCCACTCCCGCATTGGCGCACAGTACGGTGATCACGGTCTTTGACTCACCAACCAGTCCTGTAGGCAGGGGAAAAAGCCGACCTCTTGGGCCCCTGCCCCATTGCCTCGCCGTCCATCGTGGCTATAGCATTCCCAGCACGGGCGCGGGAGACCTTCACCCGCGACGCAGGCCGACGATACTCCGGACGCCAAAATGGGCGGGAAAGCGCTTGCGCCCCCCGCCCACCGAGCAACACACGGTCCAGTATTCTACTGCTTGGCCAGGAACTCCTTGATGCGGGAAAGGGCCAGCTCGATGTTTTCCACCGAGTTGGCATAGCTGAACCGCAGATAGCCGTCACCGTACTTGCCGAAGGAGGTGCCGGCCAGGCAGGCCACTCCCGCCTCGTCCAGCAGGCGGGTCTCCAGCTCCTTGCTGCTCAGGCCGGTGCCGGTGATGTTGGGGAACACGTAGAAGGCGCCCTTGGGCCGCAGGCAGGTGATGCCGTCGATGGCGTTGAGCCCGTCGACGATCACGTCGCGCCGCCGCTTGAACTCGGCCACCATCTTGTCGCTCTCCTCGAACGAGCCCTGCAGAGCCGCGATGCCCGCGCGCTGGGTGAAGGCCGCCACGCAGGAGGTGCAGTTGGTCTGGAGCTTGGCCAATTGCTGCGCCAGCTCGGGATTGGTCGCGCCCCAGCCCAGCCGCCAGCCGGTCATGGCGAACATCTTCGAGAAGCAGTCCAGCATGATGGTGCGCTCCTGCATCCCGTCGATGGCCGCGATGCTGTGGTGGCTGCCCTCGTAGATGATCCGCTCGTACGGCTCATCGCTCATGACCCAGAGGTCCTTGTCGATCGCCAGCGCCGCGATCCTCTCCAGGTCACCGGGCTCCAGCACCCCGCCCGTGGGGTTCTGCGGGGAGTTGATGATGAGCATCTTCGTCTTGTCCGTAACCAAAGAGGCCAGCTCATCCACGTCGAAACGGAAGTCGTTCTCCTCCCGTAGCGGGCACGGCACCGGAACCGCCCCGACGAAGTTGATCATCGACTCGTAGATCGGGAAGCCGGGGTTGGGGTAGATGACCTCTTCGCCCTCATTCACGCAGGCCGTGATGCCCCAGTAGATGATGGGCTTGGCGCCGAAGACCACCGTGATGTTGTCGGTGGTGTAGTTGGTGCCGCGGTTCTTGTTGAGATGCTCGGCGATCACGGCGCGAAACTCCGGGTCACCGGCGCTGGGGCCGTAGTGAGTGAACCCCGAGTTGAGGGCCTCGCAGGCCGCGTCGATGATATGCTGGGGGGTGTCGAAGTCGGGCTCGCCGATCTCCAGGTGCACGATGTGCTTGCCCTGCGCCTCCAACTGTCTGGCCCTGGCCAGGACGGCGAAGGCGGTCTCGGTGCCCAGACGCTCCATACGCTTGGCGAATTGCATGATAGGGAAAACCTCCGTGGTTGTGGTCGGTGCGGGCGCGGCGACGGCAGCGGCATCGGGAGCAGCGTCCCGTTTCGGGGCGCCCAGGCCGTGAGGCCTGGGCTAAGTAGAGCCGCCCTGGGTCACACTGTACGCACATGGAGGTAGGCAGTGCATTCTCATGGCCAAGTCGGTGGCACTCCGATGCCCTGTGGGGCCACAAGCTCGCCGTGGTGTTCGGCGAGGCAGGGTGTGGTCGGTGGGTCTGGGCGCTACGCGCTGCGCAGTGGCGGTAAAGTACCATGGAAGGGCCGTGGGGCGCAAGGCCCGGGAACGGGAACGGCGGTGGGAACGGCGGTAGTAACGGCGGTGGCAACGGCGGGGGCAACGGCGGGGGCAACGGCGGGGGCAACGGCGGGGGCAACGGCGGGGACGGCCGTACACCCCACCTCCGCCGTTCTCAGGTCTTCTCAGCCGCTCTCTGAGTCCGCCGCGTCTCTGTGGTCGGCCGTCCTCCGTGAGACTCCGTGTACTCCGTGTCTCCGTGGTGAGACGTTGGCCGTTCTCCGCCGTTCTCTGGGCTCTCCGTGTCTCTGTGGTCGGCCGTCCTCCGTCAGACCCCGTGTACTCCGTGTCTCCGTGGTGAGGCGTTAGCCGTCCCCCGTCGTTCTCCACTCCCCCAGCCACAACTCCAGGCCGTGGTGGTCCAGCACGAACTCGAACCCCACCTTCTCCGCCGTTCGGCGAGAGGCAGCATTGCCACTCCAGCAGTGCCAGCCGATATGGTTGATCCCGCGCTGCAGGCAGAACTCCACCGCCGCCGCCGCGGTGGCGGTGGCAAAGCCCCGGCCCCGGAAGTCCTCGTGGGTCCAGATACCTACTTCGGCCTTGCCCTGCACCACCATGTCCGCCGTGCAGCGGCAGACGATCAACCCGTCACGAACAAGGAGCAGCGCAAAGCCCCTCTGGAGAAAGTCGTCCAGCGACCAGAAGCCCCATCCATCTACCGCCTCGGCGCCGCCCAGCCCGCTGCCCAGCACCTCGGCAGTCGCCGGCAGCATCTCGAAGCCCTCCGGCACCAGTTCGCGCCAGTCGATCCTCAACTCCCGGAGCAAGAGGAAGTGCTGGTAGTCCCAGTTTGCGTGAGGCAGGTCGATGGCGGGCCTGAGCAGCTTCCCCCAGTCCTGCGGCCAGTAGTGCAGACAGGAGTACCGCCAGCTCTCGGCCCGGCCGGCGGGGATCAGGGTGTGGGCATACAGCGCGGCCACATCGCGGCCGAAGCCCTCCTGCGACGGGTCACCGATGAGATGGAAGCCCTCCGGCGCGTCGATGAAGGTGGCCCGGGGACCGCCGGGGTCATCAACCCAGACCCGTCCCGGACCGGCACCGGCGATCACCGCCTGTGCGCTGAGGAAGTGGGGCACGGCATCGGTCAGGGCGCTTGCGCGGCCGTAGTCGCTTCTGTCCAGCAGGTGCATGTGATCGTCCTCGTGGCGGCGGGATGCAGACAGTCAGATGCCCCTGTGTAGATGGCGGCGAGGGCGGTGGTAAGGGCACCGGCCGTGACGCGAGCCGCCGGCCTGGGCCGCGCTTCCCCCTCGCTACCGCGCCAGCACCTCGATCCCGCTGAGAAGTGGCGGCTTGGACCCGGGCCTGGCTACGAGACCAAGGTCGATGGCATCCTTCACTCCGGGTACCGTGAACTCCCGCACCAGCGCACGGTTAGGGCCCCCCGCATCTCTGATGATGTCCACTCCCTCGGCCACCGTGGCGCCCTGGATCCTGATGTCGAAGACCCTCTCTCCGGGGCGGGCGCCCTCCGTCTCGCAGAAATGCAGCTTGACGGTGTAGTCCGCGGGTCCGCTGCCCCCCACAGCCAGGTTGACGCTCTTGGCACTCAACCCCGACGTGTAGATCCACGGGCTTGCCGTGTCCTGGATGGGGAGCAGATCGGCGTGGTGCAGGCAATCGCGGCCGCCCTCGGCGGGCTCTACCTTGATCGGAACCGCCAGCCCGCCTCCGCGGGGATAGTGGAGCCACAGCTCGCCGTCGGCCGCCCTCTGGTCTCCCGGGGCGCCGAGGTTGATGTGGGCCGCCGCGATGCGCTCGCCCTCCTTGAGCGCCGGTGCATTGAACACTCCCCAGTTCTCGTGGCTCTCGGTGGGGCTCAGAGCCACAGTGGTCTGGTAGTTGTACGAGCAGGTGCAGGCGGCATCTCCGTTGGGGATGAGGATCAGGCCATTGGTGGCGATGGTGTTGACGTAGCAACCGGCGCGAACACCACCGTAGTTGTGCACTCCGCTATCGCGCTCCAGGTCGTAGAAACCCACGACTCCCGAGCGGAATAGCAGCATATTGGGGCTACCGGCGATGGAGCCACAGCCGTAGGAGCGGGAGAAGCTCCAGGGCTGCATCTGTCCCGTCAGCGGGTGCCGGCGCAGGACGGGATCACCGGTGTGCAGGTCGTACGCGTGGGGCTCGCCGTAGATCACACCCCGGGAGATCACCGGGAAGCGGCTCATCTTCGCCGGGCGCTCCCAGAGCTTCCTGCCTTCCGGCGCCGAGTAGGCCGTGAGGCCGCCGCCGCTGGCCACCAGCACGCCATCGGAGAGCCACAGGGCCACGCGCTCCTGCAGACCTTCTGAGTCCTCCCAGGCCACCTGCCCCGTCTCCCGCTGGAGAGCCACGATCTTGGCCTCAACCTCGATCTCTTCGCCGCGCTTCTTGGCCTTGGCCACTTCGTCGGCGCTGGTGCGGTCGAGGATGTAGACGTGCTCGGGGCCAACGGACAAGCCGTTGCTCCCGACGAGGACCTCGGCCCCGTGCACCCAGCGGGGGGTGCCGGTGAGCCTGTCCAACGCGAAGACGGCACGGGCCTGAGTGGTGCCACCGATGCTTCCGAATATGGTGTCCCCGTCAACCGCCAGGTCGCCCCAGACCGCATTGGCGGCTTCGTCTCCAGACATGCTCGTCGGTGCGGCCGGGAGGCGGTACTCGCCCACCGTCTCACCTGTGCGCTGATCCACTCGCAGGCAGGTCTTGCCCTGCAGGACGTAGAGAGACGCATCGTCGGCAACCACGCTGCCGCCGGTAGAGCCCGCGTGGTACCGGATCGGGACCGGGAGGTTCTTCTCCCACAGCTCATGGCCGTTGTAGGCGTCCACCGCGATGATGCAGAACTGGCCGAGGGCGAACATGCGGCCGTCCACGGCCAACGGCGCCGGGCCTCCCCAGTGGCGGGAGATCATGCGAGCCGGTCCGGGCTCGCCGAACCACAGCAGGCGGGCGGGGAACCGGGCCACGGTATCCTCGGAGGCGCCGGTGCGGGCGGCGCTGCAGTACTGGTGGGTCCAGTTCGCGGCCCCGGGGAGCTCACCGCGTACGATGCGCAGCCCGACTGTGGTCGCCGACAGTTCCTTTTCGGGTACGCCACCGGCAGCCAGAGTGTGCGTCGCGGCCCCCGGCAGATAGGCAACCCCACCGCACGGCCGCAGGAGGCGATACAGCTCCGCGACGGCCGTCGCGCCGAGCCCAGAGGCGTCGCCGTCCGCGGTGATGATGAGGTTCGCCATGAACTCCGGGTACTCGCAGGTGGCCAAGTCCTCGGTGAGAACGACGACACGGGTGCCGTAGACGCCGGCACTCAGGAGCGCCTCCCGCGCCCTGTGGGCCACGGCCTCGTCGGGCTCCACACAGAAGACCCGCAGCTTCGAGCGCTTCACCAGCTCGTAGGCCAGACGCCCATCTCTGGCCCCGAGGCACAGGCAGTAGCCGTCCCTGATTCCGGTCTCGGCCAGAATCCGGCGCGCCGTTGCCACGGTCTCGTGGGTTAAGGGACGGTCGGCGTAGCTCTCGGGCCGTGCCACCTCGGCGGAGGCGATCGCAGAGCTCGGCTCGCCCGGCTCGTAGCACACCACACTGCCGTTGGTGGTGCTGCAAAGCAGCCTCCCGTCGGCCGCGGCCAGATCGCGCACTTGTCCCGGCAGCTCATCCGACCACAGTAGTCGGCCCTCGCCGGCCGACAGGGCCGTCACCGTGCCCCTGCCGCCCACGAAGAGTGTGTCGCCGGCCAGCACCAGCGCGTAGGCGTGGCCGTGGGGCGTCTCCCACCTCACACACTCCTCGGGCTTCTTCCCGGCCTTGAGGGCTCCCAGATCGAAGGCGCTCACCGTCCCGGCTCCCGTGGCATACAAGATGCCGTCCTTGGCCACTGCGCAGTGCTTGTTGAGCACCTCGAAGACCGGCTTGCCTGTGGGATCGTAGGCGATGAGCCCGTCGGCGTCCCAGGGGTCGGATTCGCCGATGCTCACGTGCAGGTCGGCCCCCACGTGGCTTCGCCAGCCGATCAGGAGATCCTCGGTGGCGAAGTTCCAGGTCCCGCCCCAGCGGTCTCCCCAGCTATTGGGCTGACTGCGATATGTCTGCAGATCGCCGGTGGCCTTGTGGAAGAACGCGGGCGCGTTGCGTCCCGTGGGGATGATGATCTGGCCCTCGGTGACCACCATCGGCCCCTGGGGAACGACGCCGGTGATGCCCACCGCAGGAGGGTGCGGCTGCGGGAGGTACATGGACCCGCTGTTGCTGTTCTCCCAGATCGGGGAGCCGTCCTCGGCCCGCAGGGCGCACAGATGCACCCCTTCGGCCGGCCACATGCCGGCGCACACGTACACCGTATCACCCTCGACCACCACGCCCGTCCGCAAAGGCCAGCGCGAGATCAGGCTTCCGTTGCCGAACAGCTTCTGCATGCGCGGGGCGATATGCCGGCGCCACAGCAGACTGCCGCTCCGCGCGTCCAGACAGTAGGCGTAACCATCGTCGGAGGCCACAAAGAGCCTGCCCTGTGACACGGTGGGAGCAAAGCGCACCGGGCCACCGGTGAAGAAGAGCCATCGCCTCTGGCCGGTGGCCAGGTCCAGTGCGCGCACGGTGTGGTCTGAGGAAGAGCCGAAGTAGACCATGCCGTCCGCGGCGCAGAGGCAATTCACGTAGTCGAAGGCCATGCGGTTGAGCTCGCGCCCGGGCTCCGGCCAGGCCGGAACCGGCGGGTGCAGCGGCTTGTAGGTCCACCGAAGGCCCAGGGGTGCCGGCAGTGTCTCGCGGCTCAGCCCGGACCGGGCTCCATCGCCGCGATAGGCCGGCCAGTCGGCGGCGTATACCGGCGACGCGGTGGCCGCCACGGCAAGCAGGAAAGGCAGCGCTCGATGCCAGGCACTCATGACGGAGACCTCCGTTGCGGCATTGCCGGGCGTCCCGGAGACCGAGGACGTACCCGCGGAGCAGTAGTGAGCTATGACTTGGCCAAGTCGACCGGGTTTCCCTCCCCGTTGCGGCCGGCCGGGTAACAGAAGTTTCGTGCCGCCTTCCGGGTAGTGTATAATACTCACAGGATATGTTGGCCTTTGCACCGGGCCCGCCGGGAGGAGACTTCATGGAAAGCAAGCACGATTTCCCGCCGCCGCGCCATACCGACGAGCTGTTCTCTCTCAAGGGCCGCGTAGCCCTGGTTACCGGCGGCGCCGGCCTCTACGGGTCCGGCATCAGCTCCGGCCTCGCGGACGCAGGGGCGACGGTGATCGTCGCCTCCAGGACGCTGGACAAGTGCGAAGCCAAGGCGGAGCAGTTGCGCCGGGCCGGCGGCGACGCCCTGGCCATGTCGGTGGACCTGACCAGCGAGCACTCCATCGAGGCCCTGTGCGGGGCCATTGAGCAGAAGTTCGGTCGCCTGGATATCCTGTTCAACAACGCCGTGGCGCGGTCCACCGGTGGAGACTTCGCCACGGTCACGGCGGAGCAGTGGGCCGACACCATGGAAGTCAACTCCACCAGCATCCTGCTGATGACCCGCTACGCCGCCGAGATCATGCTCAAGCAGGCGAAGGGCAGCATCGTCAACATCGCCTCGATCTACGGCATGGTCGGCCCACAGTTCGCCATCTACGAGGGTACGGAGATGAAGAACCCGGCCGAGTACGCCTTCTCCAAGGGAGGCCTGATCCAGCTCACTCGCTATCTCGCGGCCTTCTACGGCCCCCGGGGGGTCCGCGTCAACTGCATCAGCCCCGGAGGGTACTTCTCCCACCAGCCCGAGCCCTTCGTCGAGAGCTACTGCGCCCGCACTCCTCTGGGGCGAATGGCCGGTGAAGAGGATATCAAGGGCGTCTCGGTGTTCCTGGCCTCCGACGCCTCGGGCTACATCACCGGAGCCAACATCCCGCTGGAAGGCGGATGGACGGTGGTGTAGGTGGGGGGGAGGGGACGCCGCAGGCCGGTGGAGGCGGGCAGGTGTGCTCGGTCGCGAAGGCTCCGGACCGACCGCAACGGGGGGCCTGACAGGGGACGATAGTGGACTTTCGGCCTGGCCGCTGCAATGTCTCTGCAGGGCCGCACACAGGAGGTCACCATGCCCGACAAGCTCATTGGCAAGCAGATGCGCCGCTGGGAGATCGACCAGCGCCTCAAGGCCCGCTTCCAGCGGGACGAAGTGGAGTGCGCCACGGAGACCCCGATCGTCACTGTCTCCCGCCAGTGGGGCAGCGGTGGCACGAATATCGCCAAGCTGGTGGCCAAGGAGCTCGATCTGCACCTGTACGACCGTGAGATCATTGACCGCGTCGCCGAACTGTCCGGCGCCGACCCCAGACACATCGAGGACCACGACGAGCGTCAGCAGGGCATCATGAACGAGCTGGTGCTCCACCTCCTGGAGGGGCGCCGAACCTCCAGCAGCAGCTATTTCCGCGCCCTGGTCCGCGTGGTCAGGCGCATCGCCAAGGGCGGCAATGCCCTGATCGTGGGTCGGGCCTCCACGTGCATCCTGCCCGATTCCTACCGCGTGCGCATAGTGGCTCCCGAGCCCATCCGCGTGGCGCGCCTGGCCGAGCTGCACGACTTTGACCTCAGGCAGGCACGGCGCATGGTGCTCGAATCCGATCGCCAGCGCTATCACTTCATCCGTGCCAATTTCTCCTGCGACCCCAACGACCCTCTGGGCTACGACCTTGTCATCAATACCGAGCGCTGCAGCATCGAACACGCCGCCGCCCTGATCGTCAAGGGTGTCCTCGATCGACGGGAAGGACTGAGCCTGCATTGCGAAGCTGCGAACTCCTGATCCGCGGAGCCCACCTGATCGACGGCACCGGCGCCTCTGCCGGGGCCGCCGAGATCGCCGTCAGCCATGACAGCATCATCGCCATCGACACCGACCTGCCCGTCGAGGCGGACTGTGTCATCGACGCCGCGGGCAAGGTCGCTGCTCCGGGCTTTGTGGATATCCACAGCCACTCCGACCTGACGATCTTCGTCAACCCCGCGGCGGAGAGCAAGGTCCGCCAGGGGGTCACCACGGAGATCGCCGGGAACTGCGG
>CAZXDD010000076.1:0-19072 GCA_964639415.1 uncultured Armatimonadia bacterium | reverse complement strand
GATAATGAGCGGTGACTGGAGTTCAGACGTGTGCTCTTCCGATCTAGTCCAGGCCGGGCGGCCGGTACTCCGGGGGCACATCGGAGCGCCTCCCGCTGCCGAAGTCCTCCGAGACCGACAGGCTCGGGGTCCAGCGCTCGTACAGGTAGTAGAACATCACGTGCCCGTCCCGGGCGTGGATCGCGTCCACGGCGGCCTTGAGCTCCTGGGGGGTGCCGAACTTCGGGCTGGGGTACAGGAAGGTCATCGGGTGCGACTTGCGGTTGCCCTCGGCATCGAACCACATGTTGTCGATGCCCTGGCCCTGCACGTGCAGATAGTCGATGCCCATCCACTGCGCGCTCCGGAACACATCCGGGATGCGCCGGAACTCGATCCCGTTCTGGACGCCCATGAGCACCCAGCCATTGGCCTCGTGCATCCACTGCGGCACATCCGGAGGCTGCATCCAGCTCTCGGCCCAGGCGCGGTAGCGGTCGGCGCCGGCGTGCCAGTCGCCCTCGTGCACGGCGAGCACGCTGCGGGGGCATTGCCAGGTCTCGCCGGGCCTCACCACGATCTCCCGGGTGAGGGACAGGTCGAAGGCGGGGCCGGGCGCGGGCAGGGCCATGAGCCGCGTGGCGGTGCTGCTCTCATCGTGGGTGGCCAGGTACAGCCCACCGCGCTCCCCGTACAGGTCCATCCAGCCCATGACTCCGCGACCGGGATAGGTGGTGTGGCAGCCGGTGGACTTGGTGGCATCGGGAACGATGCGGCCGCACACGTAGGGGTCGACGAGGGTAAGCCGCTCCGGGTCCTCGGCGGGCATGGCATCGGAGACTATGGGCAGCTCGAAGGACAGCAAGGGTCGGTCGGTGGCGTTGTGGACCGAGCCGGTGAATGTGGCCGCGCCGTCATCCGCCAGGGCCACGTAGACGGTGACCACGAGCTTGCCCAGGGTGTACTGAAGCCTCGCGGCCCGCTCGTTGTCCTGTCGCAGCTCGATGAGCGTGGCCTCGGTGAAGGGCAGCTTCTCATACCCCAGGCCGTCGGCGGCGAGCAGTTCGGCGGAGAACAACGGCCGGCGCGGCCCGACATCAGCGTAGGTCTCACCGGTGGCCAGGTTCTCGATGCCGCACAGGGCGCCGGTCTTCCGATCCAGGGTGAGGCGGAGGGGGCCGCCGGTGAGGGCCACGCGATCCTCGGCGGGCGCGGTGCCCAACCGCGGCCGGCGGATGACCTGCAGCTCGAAGTCATCCAGATAGAAGTCTGTCGCCTCCCCCTCCTGGCTGAGCCAGACGTTGTACGTGCCCGGCTGGGCGCAGCGCAGAGTCAGGTCGGCCCGCGTCCAGTCGGTGCCGGAGAGCACCCAGCGCCCCTCGAAAGACGTGCGTCCGATTCCGGCCACGATGCTCCCGCTGCCCTTGACGTCATACCAGAAGGACAGGCAGATCAGGTCGCCGGGCTCGAAGGCACCCAGGGAACGGGACGTGCCTTCGTAGTTCCCGCCCATGGTGTCCTTGTTGTCGGTAACCACATGCAGCGACTGCATGCCGGTGCGTGCATGGGAGCTCTTCTCCACCGACAGCGGCGTGCCGTAGACATGCCAGGGCCCAAGTCCCTCGGCCTCCATGTCGTGGTCTTCGAGGACCTGGCCGAGGGAGGCCCTGCACAGGAGGATGCAAAGGAGCAGAACCATCGGTGGCACGTGGATCACCTCTTCTGGAGGTCATGGGGCAAGGCGTGGGGGGCGCAGGTGTGGATTCCGGCCGGGAAGTCCGGTCGGTCCGTTTCATGTCTTCCTGAGCGTCCATCTCGCGCAGCGAGATAGCGAAGGATCTCGCCATATGGCAGGAGATTCCTCGAGCTGCTCTTGCCGGGAGACGACGCTCTCAAAAGGACCTTCCCGGCGAAGGCGGGGTTTCCGGCCGGGCCTCTGGAAGCCCGGCCGAGAAGTCCGGCCGGTCCGTTTCATGTCATTCTGAGCGTCCATCTCGGGCAGCGAGATAGCGAAGAATCCCGCTGAACGCCAGGAGATTCTTCGAGCTGCTCTCGCGGAGAGCGGACGCTATTGGAATGACAATCGCGGCGAATACGGGATCTTCGGCAGGACTTCTAGACCGACCGGCGGTCCACCACCTGGGCGCTCTTCTCCCCGTTGGCGGTCAACGACCTCGGCTCGGTCAGGCGCACCTGTAGCTCGAAGCCGAGGGTGCGGCTCAGACGCTCGGTGAGATCGTTGTCGGTGCGCTCGATGGCGCTGACCGTGTCGTCGGACAGGTCGCTGGACAGCTCGACTTCCACCTCGAGGGTGTCTTTGCCCGCCACGCGATCGACGATCAAGCGGAAGGCCCCGCCCACTCCCGGAATGTCGGCGATGACCGTTGCGATGTCCGCGGGGTGGATGTTCTGACCGTGGATGATCACCATGTCATCGGTGCGCCTGTGGATGCGGGACATACGCGCCAAGGTGCGGCCACAGGCGCAGCGCTCCCTGGTGACGGAGGCCACATCTCCCGTGCGGTAGCGCAGCAGTGGAAAGGCCTCTTTGGCCACGGTGGTGAAGACCAGCTCGCCCGGCTCGCCGTCGGCGATGGGCTCGAGGCTCTCGGGATCGATGACCTCGACGATGAAGTGGTCTTCGGATATGTGCAGGCCGCAGCGGCACTCGCACTCGCCGGACACGCCGGGTCCCCCCACCTCGGACAGGCCGTAGATGTCTGTGGCCCGGATGCGCAGCCGCTGCTCGATCTCCTCTCTCCGGGCCTCGGACCACGGCTCGCCGCCGAAGACGCCCACTCTCAGACACAGGGAGTTGGGGTCGACATCTCCCTGCTCGATGGCCTGGGCGATCTGGAGAGCATAGCTGGGCAGCCCGATCAGGGCGGTGGTACGGAAATCCTGCATCACCTTGACCTGACTTTCGATGTCGGCGCTGGACACGGGGATGACCGAGGCGCCGATGGCCTCGGCGCCGTGGTGGAGGCCGAAGCCGCCGGAGAACAGGCCGTAGCCGAAGAACACCTGCACCACGTCGTCTTTGGTGACGCCGCCGGCCACGAGATTGCGGGCCGTCAGCTCGGTCCAGTGGGCCAGGTCGTTGCGGGTGTAGCCCACCACGGTGGGGTGCCCCGTGGTGCCCGAGGAGGAGTGGATGCGCACCACCTCGCGCAGCGGGAGGGCGAACATGGAGTAGGGATAGGCCGAGCGAAGATCGGCCTTGGTGGTGAAGGGAAGCTTGCGGAGGTCCTCGAAGGTGCCGAAGTCCTCGGGCACGAGACCCTCGTGCTCGAACATCTGCCCGTAGAACCGCACATTGCGGAACACGCGGTTGACCGTTGCCTGCAGCCTCTCAAGCTGCAGTTGCTCGATCTCGCCGCGGGGCATGGTCTCAAACTGGGGGTTCCAGATGGCGTGTTCCACGTGCTGTGGACCTCCTTGAATGCGGAGCCCCTGAGGTAGGGCTAGATCTCGTCGTAGTCTTTGCCCAGGTAGGCCCGGCGCACCTCGCGGTCCTGGGAGAGCTCCTCCGACGAGCCTTCCAGGACGATGCGTCCGGTCTCCATGACATATCCGCGGTCCGCGATCTTCAGAGCCGCGGCGGCGTTTTGCTCCACCAGGAGAACGGTGGTCCCATCCGTCTGGCGAAGGTCGGAGACCACACGCAGGATGTCCTTGACGATCAGGGGGGCAAGACCCATCGAGGGCTCATCGAGAAGGAGCATGCGCGGGCGGGACATGAGGGCGCGGGCGATGGCCAGCATCTGCTGCTGGCCGCCGCTGAGGGTACCGGCGCGCTGGCTCATGCGCTCGCCCAGTATCGGGAACATCTCCACGGCCTGGTCGATGTCCGCGGCCACGGCCTTGCCGTCTCGGCGGCGCAGGCGGAGGTAGGCGCCCATCAGGAGATTGTCGCGCACCGACAGCTCACCGAAGATCTGGCGTCCCTCGGGCACCTGGGTCAGACCCGCCGAGACGATGGGGGCGGGCCCGATGGAGGAGATGTCCTTGCCCTCGTACTCGATGGTGCCGTCGCGGGCGCTCACCAGGCCGCAGATGGTGTTGAGGGTGGTGCTCTTCCCGGCCCCATTGGCCCCCAACAGCGCCACGATCTCGCCCCGGTTCACGTGCAGCGAGACCGATTTGAGGGCATGCAGGGGCCCGTGGAAGGCGTTGACGCTGGCAAGTCGCAGTAGTGTCGACATGATCTTTGCCCGCCGATGCTATCGTGCTGTGTTCGCGCCGTTGCCGTCTCGGCCGGTGGCGGCGCCCTTCACCCGCGCGCGGTCCGCAGGAGCGCCAGACTCTCCCGTGCGCCCGCTTCGCGGGCTGGGAGAGGTGAACATCGCCGTTCGCGCGCCACGCGCCACGCGCCACGGCCGTTACGGTCCCTCGTCTTCTCCCAGGTACGCCGCGATCACCTTCGGGTTCTGCTGCACCTCCGAGGGTGCGCCCTCGGCGATCTTGGAGCCGTATTCCAGGACGACCACGCGGTCGGATATCCCCATGACCAGACTCATGTCGTGCTCGATGAGGCCGACGGTGACGCCGAAGTCATTGCGGACACGGACGACCATCTCGGAGAGCGCGGCGGTCTCGCGGGTATTGAGCCCGGCCGCGGGCTCATCGAGCAGGACGATGTCCGGAGCCATGGCCAGGGCCCTGGCCAGCTCGAGCATGCGCTGTTGGCCGACGGAGAGAACGGCGGCCTGCTCGTGGGCGCGGTCGGTCAGTCCGACCACCGCCAGCATCTCCAGCGCCCGCTTGCGCAACGCGGCTTCCTCGGTGCGGGCCGCGGGGAGCCGCAGGGCGGCGGACCAGAAGCCGGCCCGGCCCGTGGTGTGACAGCCCACCAGGACGTTCTCCAGGACGGTCATCTGCGAGAAGACCTGGAGATTTTGGAAGGTGCGGGCGATGCCGGCCCGGGCGATGGCATGGGGGGCCGCACGGGTGATGTCACGGCCCCGGAAGCTGATGCGCCCGGAGCTGACCGGGAAGACGCGGGAGACCATGTTGAACAGTGTGGTCTTCCCCGCCCCATTGGGGCCGATGATGGCCAGCACCTCACCCTGGCGCACCTCGAAGGACACGCTGTCCAGGGCGGTGACGCCGCCGAAGGACTTGGTGACCTGCTCCACCTGCAGGACGATGTCAGACATGGGCGTCCCCCCTGGGCCCGGTCCACGGCAACAGGCCCCAGCCACGCCGCACCAGCCCTGCCAGGCCGTCGGGCATGAAGATGACAAACAGCATCAGGAGGGTCCCGTAGACGACCACGCTCAGGTCGCGGATGAGCTCGATCTTCTCGATCTGCTGGCCAAGAGCCGTCATCAGGGCCGCTCCCAGCACGGCGCCCCACAGGCTGCGGGCGCCACCGACGACCACCATCACCAGAAGCTGCACCGAGAACATGAGCCCGAAGGGCTCGGGGCTGACGAAGGTGATGTAGTGGGCGTAGATGCTCCCGGCTAAGGAGGCGAACCCGGCGCCGAGGACAAAGACCTGCACCTTGTAGCGGGCCACATCGACGCCGCAGGCGGAGGCCGCGATCTCGCTGTCGTGGATGGCCCGCATGGCGCGGCCGACTCGGGATTCCACCACATTGAGGCCGATGGCCAGGCAGGCGGCGGTGCCGGCCCAGGCGAGGTAGAAGTTGAGCATATCGCCCTTGAACACCAGGCCGCCGATGGAGAGCCTGGGGATGGAGGCGATGCCGCCGAAGCCCTCGGTGATGGGCTTGGCCTCGTGGAAGAACACCTGCACGATGATGCCGAAGCCCAGCGTGGCCATGGCCAGATAGTGGCCGTGGAGCCTGAGCGTCGGCCGCCCCACGAGTGCCGCTACCGTGCAGGTGATGACGATACCGGCGAGCAGCGCCAGCCAGGGATTGAGGTCGGCTTTGGTGGAAAGCACCGCGGAGGAGTAGGCACCGAGGCCGAAGAACGCCGCCTGTCCCAGCGAGGCCTGTCCGGCGTAGCCCATGAGCAGGCTCAGGCCGATGGTGACCATGGAGTACAGGCCGATCAAGACCCCCAGTTGCTGCAGATAGTGGCTGCGGGCGACCAGAGGAAACAGCGCCACGGCCACGAGCAGAAGCAGCAGGGGGACCGCATTTCTCAGAGCATTGAGCATAGTGTTGGAAACCGAGCGCGACCTGCCCGGGGGCGGCCGCGGAATAGGTGTCTGTGTGCTTTGCCGCCCGCGCAGACGGGCGGGCCGACGCTGAGCTCTCGCCGACGAAAGGCGGGCCCGGGCCCCGCGGCGGGCCTCGGAGGCCACCAGGCGTGGCCTCAGACGGTCTGGTGAAGCTCCGCCTCAGACCCACGAGCACTGCCCGGAGGCTCGCGTCGAGTCGGTGCCATGGCCGGGCGACGATCCCGCAGGGCGAGACGCCGAGTCGGGTCGGCAAGCGCCCCCGCCCTGCGGGACGCCTGCGAACGGCGGGAGACGCCCCCTGGACGTGACGCAGACGTCAGGAAGTCCGCCCATACAGGCATCTACAGCCCCTCCGCGGACTTGCGAACAAACAGCCCGCTGGGGCGCAGGAACAGGACCAGGAGCAGGACCAGGAAGGCGAAGGCGTTCTTGTAGCCTGAGCTCACAAGGCCCGCCCCCATGGACTCCAGCACCCCCAGCAGCACCCCGCCGGCCACGGCACCCACGCCGTTGCCCAGGCCCCCGACGATGGCGGCGCAGAAACCTTTCACGGCCAGAGGGGTGCCGGAGCTGCAGGAGACCATGGTCAGCGGCGCCAGGACGACGCCGGCGACACCGCTCATCCCGGCGCTGAGGCCGAAGGCCAGGAGCGTCATGCGCTCGACGCCGATGCCGGCGAGCTGCGCCGCCACGCGGTTGATGGCGCAGGCCCTCATGGCCTTGCCGACCACGGTGAGGTTGAAGAAGAGCTGCGTGGCCACCACGATCAGCAGGGCGGTGCCGACGACCCACAACTCCTGAGGCGCCAGGGCGGCGCCTCCCACGGCGATGGGGGTGTCGCCGGAGAATGTGTCCAGGGCCTGGGCATTGGGGCCCCAGAGGGCCAGAGCCAGTCCCCTCAGCGCCATGGAGGCCCCGATGGTGACGGTGATCATCGCCATCACGGAACGACGGCTGACCGGACGTATCGCGAGCCGCTCGAGGAGGATGCCCACGAGGGCCACGACGATGCCGGCGATCAGGGCCGAGGCGAGGGGGGGCACATGGAACTGAGCCAGGGTGACGGCGATCAGGCCTCCGAGCATCACGAACTCGCCCTGGGCGAAGTTGATGACACCGGTGGCATTGTAGATGATGGTGAAGCCGAGGCCCACAATGCCGTACACCGTACCGAGGGCGATGCCGGAGAGGGCCAGTTGCAGCAGGGTATCTGACAGGCTCATTGGGTGGGTCTTCCGCCTTTGAGTGGGTGGTCGGATGCGGCGCGTTCATCCGGCCCGGCGGGGGGCCGGCCCGAATGCATGGCGACGGCGGCAGGGATGGTCGCCGGCCCCCGGACGGCGGATGGGGGCCGGCGCATGTCCGTGGCCGGTGGCAGACCGCAGCGCGGGTTCGCCTGCGGCGGCCTACTCAGCGAGCGTCCACTTGCCGCCCTCGACCTTGACCCACACAAATGCATCCTCGGTGAGGCCGTTGTGATCGGTGGGGCTGTAGTTGAAGGTGCCGGCGGTGCCCACGAAGCCCGAGGTCTTCTCGATGGCATCGCGCACGGCCTCGCGGTCGTCCTTGCCCGCGGCCTCGATGGCCTTGATGACGATATGCAAAGAGTCATAGGCGTGGCCCGCGAAGGTGTCGGCATCCTTGGAGAACTTGTCCTTGAAGTCGGCGGCGAACTTGGTCAGGACATCCTTTTGCTCCCCGCCCTCGGGCAACTGGTCCACGACGATGAGGCGGCCGGCGGGAAGCTGAACCCCCTCGGCGGCTTCCTTGGCCAGCTCCAGGAACGCGGCATTGGCCACACCGTGGCTCTGGATAAGGGGCATGGCCATGCTCAGCTTCTTCATGCCGATGGCCACGTGGGCCGGCCCGGGGTTGGTTCCCCAGCAGACCACGGCTCCGGGGCTGAGTTTCTTGATCTTCGTGAGCTGGGGCGTCATGTCGGTATCGTTGGTGCCGAACTGTTCCGAGGCGAGGATCTCGATTCCGGCGGCGGGGAACTGCTTCTCCATCTGCTGGCGGCCGCTGTCACCGTAAGGGTTGGCGTCACAGATGGTGGCGACTTTGGTGATCTTCTGCGCCTGCAGGTACTTGACGATCTTGGCCACGGCGAGCAGATCGGTCTGCGGCACGGCGAACACGAAGGAGGCCAGGGGCTCGGTAATGGTCTTGCCTGCGGCGCAGGAGACCAGAGGGACCTTGGATTCCTCGCACTTGTCCTTGATTGCCATCGTGTTGGGCGTGGTGCTGGGGCCGACGATGGCCACGACCTTCTCGGTCTCGATCAGATCGGTGCAGGCCAGGACGGCTTCATTGGTCTCGCTCTTGTCGTCCTTGATGATGATATCCAGCGGGCGCCCCAGGACGCCACCGGCGGCGTTGATCTGCTCCTCGATCATCTCCGCCGCCCGCTTCTCGGGCTCACCAAGGGGGGCCGCTCCGCCGGTGACGGCGAAGATCGCACCGATCTTGACCGGCTCACCCGTCGGCGCCGCGCCGCCCTCTCCCGCGGGCCCTCCTTCGCCCTCGTCATAGCCCGGCAGGCCGGCCATCCCGCCCTCGGGCGGCTGACTCTCCGGCTCCGGCGATTTGGGGCAGCCACCAAGCGCCGCCACGCCCAGCACCAGGGCCACGAGCGTACACCCGACGAGCATCGCTCTCCACATTGTCATCCGTCTGCCTCCCTTTCGACGACTGTGCAAGGTTCGAAAAACACCCCCCGCAGGACGCGGAAAGATTGGATTGGCTATTCGTCGCTTCTCACCACACACCTTCCCCGTTTCTTGCAGCCGGCGGACAGGAGACAAGGACCGAGCGCTCAGGCGCCGGCAGACGGCGGCTCCCACGGCCCGCGGGGACATGGAAGGCCACACTCGGGACACGTGGCGCCACGCGCCCGGACTCGACCGCGGCCCTCCGTGCAGGCCCCGGCCGAGTAGATCACTGCGTCTAGGCCCAAGGAGGCTGTGCGCCGCGACGGAGCGGGCCACTTGTCGCCCGCTCCGCACAGACCCGGCCCGCAAGAGGTACCCGCGCGCCCGCGGCGAACCCACATCTTGCTCGACCCAATACTCACGCTGGATGGAGGCATCACCATGCCGCAGGTTGCGGTATCGGCACAACTCATCGTCTATGGCGGCAGGCAGAACGATGACCTGTCGGGAGTGCTCAAGGAGCTGCGAGACGCCGGCTATGACGGAGCGGAGATCGGCACGACCTTCGTGGACGCACCCCTCGATCAGGTGCGCGGGGCCTTCGGAGACACCGGCCTCAGGCTCTCCGGCATCCACGGCGGGTACGGACAGGTCACGGACCCCGACTGGCAGGACAAGGCCATCGAGTTCTGCGGGCAGATGGACTGCGGGTTCATCATCTGCTCCGGCGTCGCCCCCGGTGAGGGCATCGCACCGTACATTGACAGCGCCCAGGCGTTCAACGCCTTCGGACGCAAGTGCCACGGCAGCGGTCTGACCTTCTGCTACCACAACCACGCCTGGGAGTTTGAGACCTTCGAGGGAGAGAAGGGCATCCACAAGCTGTGCGCGCTCACGGACCCGGAGTTTGTCAAGCTGAACGTGGACGTGTACTGGGCGACGGTGGGGGGCGAGAACCCGGCGGAGTTCATCGACCGCTATGGGGACCGTGTGGGGTACTATCACTTCAAGGACGGCCCCTACACCGCCGGTGGCTCGGTAGCTCCGGGGCCGTACACGTTCAGCGAGCTGGGCAAGGGCACGGTGGATCTGGCAGGCGCTCTGGCGGCCGCTGCGCGCCATGACCCGCAGTGGATCGTCTACGAGCAGGACAGCTCGGAGTTGGCGCCGGGCGAGGCCTGCAGGATCAGCCGCGAGCATCTGAAGACGTTGGGGGTCTGAACGGAGGGACGGCGACGGCGGGAACGGCCGTGGCGCGCAACGGCAACGGCGCCCGCCGTTGATGGGGCGGGCCCCGCCGGGCGGGACCCGCCGCCTTTGGCCGGTCGGACGCATCTCTCGCCGCGGCCCCTCTCCTGTCCCGCCCTGCGGGAGCCAGGAGAGGGGTCAGAGGCGACGGCTACGCCCCTGCGCCTGGAGGTCCAGCCGAAGAGTCCGGCCGGTCCGTTCCATGTCATTCTGAGCGTCCATCTCGCGCAGCGAGATAGCGAGGAATCTCGCTGAATGCCGGGAGGTTCCTCGAGCTGCTCCCTCCGGGAGCGGACGCTCTGGCAATGACATTCCCGGCGAAGGTGGGGTCTGCGGCCGGACTTCTAGTCCATGGGATTGCCGCTCATGTTCTCGCCCTTGTCCTTGACCGCCTTGGCGTGGCCGTCGAAGTAGGCCGTATTGGCCAGACCGTTGTGGCGATAGGCCACGTAGAGCGCGAAGTCCGCGGGGAACGAGTTGCCCTGCGAATAGGCGTCCCAGACCATGGGACACTCCGACGGCTTGTGCACCTGCCCCAGCGAGAGCGGCGGCGCCGTCACGCCCGCGCTGGGCACCACGAACGTCATCACCAGCGTGTTGCAGCTATAGCTGATGTCCTGCTCGCTGGAGATGGCCGAGGCCTCCACCGATCCCTGCTTGTCACTGGGACAGGTCCAGATCTGCTGGTTCCGCATATAGGGCGAGAGCAACTGGGACATGACAAGAACGCCGCCGGGGGCCTCGATCGCCGCCGGGGGCGTGCATTCGTCGTTATCCTCGGCGTACATCAGCGTGGCCATGGCGATCTGCTTGACATTGGACAGACAACTGGACTGCCGGGCCTTCTCCCTCGCTCTGGCGAACACGGGGAACAGGATGGCGGCGAGAATGGCGATGATCGCGATCACAACCAGTAGTTCGATGAGCGTGAAGCCTTTTCTCAAGATACTCAGCACCTCCGGGTCATGGTTGCTCCAGACCATAGTAGACACGTGAGGACCGATGCCGGTTCCCTTCGCGCCCGGCGTTGCTTTCCCCCGACGGTTGTGGCACTATTGGCCGGTCCTCGCCACCGCCCTTCCCGGAACGGTGATCCAAACCTGGAAAGACGCCCTGCAGTCATGAAGCCTCCCCTGTGAAGACACTCATCCTCGTGGCGATCATGTTCCTGGGCTCCGCGATCCAGGGAGCCACCGGCTTTGGTTTCGGGCTGTTCGCCGTGGCCGCCATGTCGCTCTTTGAGTCCCTGACGGTCACCACGCCGCTGCTGGCCGTGCTCAACGTCCCCGTCACGATCTACGTGTTCTGGAAGCTGCGGCACTCGGTGGTCTGGTCGCGACTTGCAGTCATCATCGCCGCCACGCTGGTGGGCATCCCCATCGGGGTGTTTGTGCTGGTCAACTGGCCCCAGGCGCTGCTGATGAGGGTGCTCGGGGTGGTCCTGATCCTGGCGGGTCTGCGCTCGGCGGTGGCCACACGGAATGGGAACGCACCGCGAGCGGAAGCATGCCCTGAGAGCCGCTGGCCCGACGTGGTTCTGCAGCTCCTGGTGGGCCTGTCGGTCGGCGCCCTTGGAGGCGCCTTCAACACCGGCGGCCCGCCGATAATCGCCTACATGTACTGCCGGCCGTGGTCGAAGGAGGAGCGCACCGCCGGCCTGCAGGCGGTGTTCGTCATCAACCTGGCCATGCGCATCGTCACCATGTCCTGCGCCGGGCTTTACAACGTGGCTCTGCTGAAGACGGCGGCGATCTGTCTGCCCGGAGCCGTGCTGGGGATGTTCGTGGGCCATGCCCTGTTCCGGCGCGTGCCGGCCCGGGGCCTGGAGCTGTTCGTCGTCGTCTTCCTGCTGGCCATCGGCCTGAAGCTCATCATCTTCCCCGGCGGGTGACGTGAGGCCCCACGGGCGGCCACCGGGATGTCTCCCCCACGCCGCCCGGCGCCTCCGCGCGGCGTCTGCAGATCCGGAGGCAGAACCATGACGGCTCCCGTGCTTGCCGCCCTCCTCGGAGCACTCACCCCCCAGCCGCAGCAGCTCACTATCCACTCCGGATGGCTCGCCCTGTCGGGTGAGGTCCGGGATCTGCAGGTCCCGGCCGGAGCGGATTACGACGGCTGCGCCGAGGTCCTGGCCGAGGCCCTGCGAGCCGCGGGCGTCTCGGTACAAGCGGGCCGCGACGCGGAGGCCGCGAGCTTCTCTCTGGGCGCGGGAGCGCCGCTTGAGCCACTGCCCGAGGGCGATCTTGCCCAGCAGGGCTATGTGCTGGCCGTCTCGCCCCGGGGCATCTCGGCCCGCGGCGGCTCCCCCGCCGGGCTGCTGTACGCGGCGCAGACCCTGGCCCAGTTGCTGCGCCTCTACGCCGAAGCCGGCGGCGTGCCCTGTCTGAGCATCGTGGATTACCCGCACTTGGAGCTGCGCGGCATCTACATCGAGGGCGGCCAGGAACGGTTCGGTCGTATCGTCGAGGCCGACTACCTGTGCGAGCAGATCCGCCGCCTGGCCGGGTTCAAGATGAACGCGCTGTGCATCGAGTGCTACAACCTGTTCCCCTTCGCCTCCTTCCCCGACTGCGCCGACGAGGGCACGCTCAGCCCCGATGAGTGCCGCCGCATCAACGCCGAGGCCGACAAGTACCACGTCATCCTCATCCCTTCGCTGCAGACCCTGGCTCAGGCCTGGGAGCTGTTTTGGACCTCGGAAGCCGGGGTCCCGTACCGGGAGGCCACCGCCCCCGGCCTCGTCTGCCCATCCAACCCCGCGGTCTACCCGGTGATCGAGGGGCTGTACCGCGACCTGCTCACCTGGTTTGAGAAAGCTCCGCTCATCGGAGTGGGTTGTAGCGAGATCGAGATGCGGTGGCAAGAGCGGTACTGCCCGGCCTGCCGGGCGCGGATCGAGGGTGGCGAGACGGTACGCGACCTGCTGCTTTGCCACGCTCAGAGGCTCACGGAGCTGGTGCGCGGGCTGGCCGCGGAGCTGGGGCGCCAGGTGCGGCCAATGATGTGGGCCGATGAGTTCTACATGTACGGCGAGGGTCGCAACTGGTTGGGCCTGGACCGCATCGACAAAGACACAATCATGGGGTTTTGGAAGTACTGGCGGGATTACGAGGGCCTCGAGGGCCTGATGGCCCGGGGATACGACGTACTGGGTATCTCGGCCATGTACAACCACTGCTTCTACCTGGCCGACCTGTCGCCCACCGATCCCCCCAAGTCCTGGCCCGCCATGGAGCAGACGGGGACGCTGAACATCACGGAAATGGTGGCGCGGGCCGCCCGGTCTCAGCTCGATCACCCCGACCGCCGCTTCCTCGGAGTAGCGACCGCCTCGTTCTCCAAACACCGTCTGCGGGCGTTCGACTCGATCTGGTACGGCTTTGCCCTCAACGGGCATTGCACCTGGAGCCATCCACAGCGGGCCCCTGAGGACACCCAGGCCGCCTTCACCTCGGCCTTCGCCCGGCATTTCTACGATGCCCGCACTCAGGAGGCGGCGGCGACCCTGGCCGAGTGCATGGTCGAGCTGGACGCGGCGAAGTCGCTGCTGGAGGCCAACAACCAGGTGCTGCACGATGTGGTGGGTGTAGTCGACACGCAGGAGGCGGGCTATCTGGGCAACACGCTCTGGGGGGCGCAGCACAGGTGCTGCGAGCTGGTGGCCCAGAGGTCCGCGGAGCTGGGGCCCGTCCGTCGGCGGGCACAGGAGGCGACGGCCGTCGGCGAGCGGGCCGCCGGGGAGCTGGACGGTCTCCGCGGCCGGGTCGGGGACTTCGGGGCCCTGGGCGACCTGTGGCTGGCGGCGGAGAAGATCGCCGCCCACGCTCAGAGGGAGCTGCTCTTGCTGGATACCGCGGATGTGCTTCTCTTGCGGGAGGCGGGCGGTGCGGCGGACATGGCCAGGCGGTGGGCCTCACACCTGGAGCGGCTGGAGCGCGTGCGCAGACGTTCCCGGCACCTGTGGCGCAGCGGTGACCCCACGGGCATCCTGGCGCTGCGCCGCGATGCGGCCGCCATCCACAGCCACCTGGAACGCCTGTCACGAGGGGGGGGTGGCGAGCCCGAACCGGGGACGTTCCTGCTGAAGGACGACTTCACGCACCGGCGTGACAGGCTGTGGGTCTTGCTGGGGGCTCCCCGGGTGGCGGGAGGACGTCTGAGCACTGAGGCGCCGGGGGGCTGGGAGCGCTACTGTGGTCTTGTGAGCACCCAGGAGTTCGCCCTCGAGCCGGAGCGGCCCCTGAGGGTGGAGTTTGACCTCACGCCCCTGGCCATGGGGGTCGACAGCCAGCTCTTCGGGGCCGCCGAGAACGGTGCCCTGTCGTACCGGTTCACTTTCTACGGCCCACGGGACCGGTTCGGGGTCTACACGCGGCTCTCCGAGCCGCCCCGGGGCCTGTGGGCCGAGAGCCCCCCGGGCTGGCACCTGCGGGCAAGCAGCCCTCCCGTGGAGCTTGGAAGGACCTATCGCGTGCGCGCCCAGATCACCCAGAAGACATTCCGGATCATCGTCTGCCCAGGACAGACGGGGCGGTGGGAGCTGCCCTTCTGGGACAGCGGAGCCATACCCATGGACAGGCTGGACAGCGCTCAGCTTCTGTTTGCCGATGTGGAGCCGGAGGGGTCAGCAGGGGCCTCGGAGTGGGGGCGGCTGCGGGTCTGGCGGTAGGACGCGGGGCGTCAGAACGAACGGGGGAGGCGCATGAGTGCGCCCCCCCCTCACGGTCGCTCACATCCAGTGCCCGACGCCGGCGGCGTCGCGGATCGCGACCTTCGCCGCCTTCTGGCCCATTGCGCGCAGCTTGTCCGCCAGCGACTCGGTCACCGGCGGTAGGGCGCCGACGGCCGCAAGACAGTGATTCCTGTCCGCCGCGCCGCAGTCGCAGTCGATGTACGACACGCCCGCGAAGCGCGACATGATGGTGTGGCCCACCATGATCTGTGCGCCGCGCAGGAAGCTGTCCTTCAGCCGGCCGAGCACGGGGCCGGACAGATCGTCTGCGAAGGGCAGGCCGCTCCTGTTCATCTCGGTGCCGATATTCACCGGCAGGCCGAGGTCGTCGGCCACGGCCACGATGGCCTCCAGGTTCGCGATCTTCTCCGCCTTCTCCACGGGGTCTTTGAGGTTCCAGTTGCGGTCGGGGATGATATTGAGGGCCGCCGCGCCCTTTGCCACCATGCTCTCCAGCAGTGCCCGCCCGTCCGCCTCTCCCCCGCTGGTGCCGTCCAGCCAGGTGATCATCGGAACGGCACCGCAGGAGGCCACCCAGTCGATGAACTGCTCCAGAGGTGGGAAGGTATCCACCGAGGGCTGGACATATCCGAGCCCGCCTCGCTTGGCCAGCTTGGAGCGCACCAGCTCGTCCAGGGCGGGCGTGCCCAGCATTCCGGAGATCTCCTGTGCCGGGCGGGAACAGACCTCCGCCCAGAACTCGCCCGCCGCGGCGCTTCCCAGCACCGCTGTGGCCTTATTGATGTACGCACTGATGATGTGGCGCTCCGTGGGGGTCCCGCCGGGGGTCAGAGGCAGCACGTCCGCGCCGTAGTCGATGGCGATGCTCGGGATATGCGGGTTGATGCGCCGGATCAAGTCGACATTGCGCTGCTCGGCGGCGCACCTGAGCGCGGCCAGCCCCTCGGCCTGAGGGGTGCCGTCCTGGGGAACGCGGACGAAGCCCGCGCCCATGATGTAGGTAACGCCGGGCTCGCCGGGTGAGGTGATCTCCACGTCGGCGTACTCCCGGAAGTACACTCTCGTCTCGAGGTTTGCGGTGGTTCTCAGGCCCAGGAGCTCTCCGGCGGCCAGGAACTCCTCGAGGCCGTCGAGCACATCGAAGTCGCACAGTCCGGCGGCGTACAGGCCGGCCTTCCTCGCCTCCCAGGCGATGCGTGACGGCGACCAGCCCTGGGCGTTGTAGGAGAAGAACGAGTGAAAGTGCAGGTTCACGTTCTCACCGGCCGGGGCGAGGTCGGGGGCCGAGGCGGCCAGCTTCTCCAGAGCGGACCGGCGCTCCTGCGGGTCGAATGAGTCGAGCTGCTGCTCCCAGCGCTCTTGCTCAGCCATTGGTGGATCCTGCCTTTCGAGGGGTCACGGGCGGCGCCGGCCCCCGGGTCACACCCACGCCGGAGCCACAGGCCTCGGCGCGGTCATCTGCTGCACGTGTCCTCCTATGAAAGCCCCGAACGGCCCCGTGAGTCAAGCGCGGGAGCGCAGGGAAGGCAGGAGGAAGCGGACGGCTCGCCCCGCATCAGGGTGATGCGGGGAGCACGGAGCACGCAGAGAACGGAGGGAACTCAGGGAACGACGAACGTCTCACCACGGAGACGCGGAGAGCACCGACTCACACGGGGGAAGGCTGGAGCAACGGGAATGACCGGAACGCTCAGAGGGGTGAACGGCCGGGCACAGATCGCGGACAAGGGCGAGGAAAGGTTGGAGGTGCACCGGGTGAGCGCGGACAAGCCTACCGACGTTGCCGCTTTCTGTGTCTCTGTATTGGGTTGTCGGCCCCGCGCCCCACGCCCCCGGGAGGGATGACATTGTGACAAACCCCGCCGCGAAGCTCACACTGGCCTGGCGCATCGGCGTCAGCAACTACGAGAGGGATGCCGCGTTCCACCGGCTGCTGGAGCTGTTGCGGCAGAACCGCTCCATCGTCGATGAGGTGTCGCTATTCGAGACCGTCACCCACCACCTGTACATCCCGCCGGAGGCGCTGGCTCAGCGGATGGCGCTCATCGGTCGCAGGCTGGTGGCGCTGCGGGAGGTGGGGGTGCCCAGCGTGGGGATCAACGTGCTCACCACCATGGGCCATATCAACGAGGGCTGGGACTACATGCCCGCCTTGCCCTTCCAGCCGATGATCGGACACGCCGGGGCGGCGTCCCTGGGCTGCGCCTGCCCCAACACCCCGGAGCTACGGCAGTACGTGTGGGACAAGTACCAGATGGCGGCCGGGGAGAAGCCGGACTTCATCTGGATCGATGACGACATCCGCATGCAGGGCCACGGCGTGGCCTACGCCTGCTTCTGCCCCACCTGCCTGGGGATCTTCGCCGACAGCACCGGTACGGCGCTCACGAGAGAGGAGCTGGTCGCGGCGTTGTCTGATCCGCAGAGGGCGGACCTGCGACAGGCGTGGGTGGCCCAGAACGTGGAGACCCTCGAGCGCCTCCTGGCCCACGTGGCCGCGGCGATCCGCGATGTGGATCCGGCGATCGAGACCGGGCTGATGACGGCCGGGCCGGGGTGGACCACGTATTCGGGCCAGGCCCACGGCCGCTGGATGACTGCCCTGGGAGCCGGCAAGGCGCGACCGGGAGGTGGCTTCTACACCGACGACGTCCCGCGGGCCATGCTGCTGAAGGGCCTCGAGGCCGGGCGCCAGGCCTACGACGCCCCCGAGCAGGTCTCGGACATCCAGTATGAGCTGGAGAACTTCCCCTACCAGACGCTGAGGAAGGCGGCGGCCTCGGTCGTCAACGAGTGCACGGTAGCCCTGGCCTGCGGGCTCAATGGCATCGCCTTCAACGCTCTGGGGATGGGCGAAGGCGACTTCGCCGACTACCGGCCCCTCCTGCGGCGTGTGCACCACGCACGCCCTGTGTGGGAGGCGGTGGTATCCCACTGTGCCGGTCTCCCGACCCGGGGCCTGTGGACCGCCTGGTCGCCGCAGCTCATGGCGCGGCGAGAGGTGAGGGCGAACGAGGACTGGTTCGCCACCCTTGCCGGGCACGACACGACCCGCGGCTACGTCCTGGGCGAGATCGGCCTGCCGCTGTGCTCTGACCCCAACGCCTGCGGAACGGTGCTCACCGGCCGTGCCGTGGAGGGCTTCACCGACGACGAGCTGCGGCGGATGCTGGCGGGGGCGCTGCTGACCGACGGCGTGTCTCTGGAGGTGCTGGAGCGACGCGGCCTGGCAGACCTCACGGGTGTGCGGATCGCCCGCCGGGTGACCAACGGTGTCATCGAGCGCTTCACCGACGAGCTTCTCAACGAGGGCTGTGTCAACGCGACCCGCGACTGCCGGGTGGAGTTCTGGGGCGATGCCACAGGCCAGGCGGACGTCCTGGAGGCCACGGCCGAGGGCGTCTGCATGGCGGCCACGATGGAGAACTACTTCGGTGAGAGCTACGGTCCGTGCCTGAGCGTGTTCGAGAACTCACTGGGCGGCCGCGTGGCCGTGCTGGGCTACTCCCCGTGGATGTTCATCCACTCCTCGGCCAAGCGCCGGCAACTGCAGAACATCGCCGACTGGCTGACCCGCGGGGCGCTTCCGGTGCGCATCGATGAGCCGGTGAGCCTGACGCCTTTGGTCAGGCTCTCCGAGAGCCGCGACAGGGGCGCGGTGCTGCTGCTGAACACGGGCCTGGACCGGATCGAGACGGCCACGGTGCACGTGAGGGCCACGGGGAGCCTCAGGGCCATCGACGAGAGCGGGGAGCGCGAGGTGCAGGCGATGGCGGAGGCCACCGGGTGGGAGGTCAAGGTGAGCACCATCGCGCCCTGGGAGGCAGTATGGCTGCTGGTGGGGTGAGGGCTTCCACCCAACGGCGACGGCGCCTCACCACCCAGCCCCCTCTCCCTTACTCCGCGATACGGCCGCGGAGACGGGAGGAGGGGCAGTACGGCAGACGCCCTCTCCGCAGCGGGTCGCGCATCATGCAGGGGGAGTTGCTGCGCCGCCCTCTATGAGCGCCTGCGGTTCCCCGAACCGCGGGACATTGGCGCCCCAGTCCGCGATCCCGAAGCCTATGCACGCGCAGCCTTGACCACCCGCGCCACCCGCGGCGATAATGCCTGTAGCCACAGCGGTACCGCGACCCGTCGCGTCTTCTGCGGCCGACACGAGGGACAGTGACATGCTCAAGCGAATACGCATCGAGAACTACCGCAGCATCGGCGAGGTGGACGTCGAGCTCGGTCCGTTGACGGTGCTGGTGGGCCAGAACGGCTCAGGCAAGACGAACTTCGTGGACGCGATCCACTAGATCGGAAGAGCACACGTCTGAACTCCAGTCACGAGATTCCATCT
>CAZXDD010000075.1:0-19091 GCA_964639415.1 uncultured Armatimonadia bacterium | reverse complement strand
CGCGATCGTCTCATGGCACCCCGGTACGCTGAGCACATCACACTCGGTGCCCAGGATGAACGGGTGGCCGCTGCCCCGCATCCTCTCCCGGAGCTCTATGGCCGCCTCAACCACCTGCTCGCAGCTTAGCTCGCTGTCGGAGTAGAAACGTTTCGAGGGCAGATTGCCGTACAGCACGATGTGGTCCGGGACAATGGTGGCGTCTTCCCACAGCTTTCGCGAGCTGCCCAGGCTCAGCATCTCCGGTTCCAGCGTGGCGAACCTGGCCACCATGTGGTCGGTTAGCTCGCCGCAGCAGTGGAAGACCAACCCCACATCCCAGGCCGCCAGCAGCGAGCGCAGGCGCATGTTGGGACGCATCACATAGCGGTCGAAGATGTCCGAGCCGGCCCCGATCATGCGTGGCGAGAGGTACACGGCGTTCGCCGCGGGCTCGGCCACGAACAGCAGCCGTGCTCCGGCCTTGATCTGGGCATCGGCGTAGCGCAGGATGGTCCGGGTCGCCAGCTCCAGGCACTCCTCCACAAGCCGGATCTGCGGGTCCTCGTCGGCGGCGACGCCGCCCGCCGCCAGCGCGATGGGCAGGATCGGGTCCTTCACCAGCTTGGTCATCAGCGAGAACGGCCCGATGCACATCCCCACCGGAATCAGCTCTGTGCTCGCGGCAATGTGCGCGACGGCGTCGGCCATGGCCTGCATGCGCGGTGTGAGTGGGTCGTTGACGCGGGACCTGAGGGTGTCCAGAGCACCCATGCCGGGGCAGTTCCTGAAGTGGTAGGCGGGTCTTTGCTCCACGGGTACTGAAAGCAACTTGAGCAGGTACTGCTTCTCCAGTTCCAGGTCCATCACGGGCAGGGCCAGCGGGGTGCGGTACCGTTCGGCCGCCTGTGCGAACAACTCGCCCAGTGCGACACCATCCAGCAGCACGGCGTCGGGGTCGGCTTTCTCTCGGAGGATCAGGTCTGTGGCAAGGGGGACAGAGGCACCTTCTGCGGCCAACTGCAGGCTGATACTGCGTTCCATCGCGGGAGAACTCCAATACCAAGGCAAGTCGGCTCGTAGTGCGATCTGGCGCTGCGGCCGTTGGCAGGTACGGCCGTCGCAACAGACGACGGCCGGGCAAATCCTGTATGGTGAGTCTACCGCTTTGCGCCGCCGGGGAATGGTGATCTGGTGCGCGAGTTGTGGTAACCGCGAACCATCGTCTGGTAGGCTGGTGCGCGGTGGTATTCTGGTGCGCCGGCTCCAGGCAATTGGGGGGGCGACTGGGGGTGCCGGTACCGGCCGGGGGGCGGTTATCCGGTGCCCTGGCGCGCGCGGCGGTACTCGCCGGGCGTCTGGCCGGTGAGCTTCTTGAAGACCTTGGTGAAGTAGCTCTGGTCGCTGAAGCCGCATTCCAGGGCGATGCGGATGATGCTGTGCTCGCTGAGCACCAGCATCTCCCTGGCCCGGTCGACGCGCATCTGGGTGAGCAGGTCGGTGAACGACTGGCCGAAGGTGTGTTTGACAACGCGACTGAAGTGGGCCGGGGAAAGACAGGCGACCCTGGCCACGTCATCGCGGCTCAGGTCTTCGCCCAGGTGTTGCTCCATGTGCTGCACGGCGGCTCCCAGCATGACGCTGATGGGGTAGCCGTGGTGGGTGTGGATGGCGTCCATGATGCGCTCGAGCATCCCCACCAGCCAGGCGCACAGCTCCTCCTCGCCCTCGATACGGGCCAGCGTGGCGAAGGAGGAGTAGTTGGCTCCCAGCAGCGTGCCCGGGTCGCCGCCGGCCTCCACCGCGCTGCGAGACATCATCACCACCAGCTCGAGCACGAGACTCTTGAGCAGCTCCGGCCGCTCGCGCCCGAGGAAGTACACACCCACCAGGACGCGGTTGATGATCTCCCGGGCCGCGGGGCGGTCGCCACGCTTGATGGCCGAGATCAGGGCCGGCTCCTCAACGATGTACACATCCCGCAGGGAGTGGTACCCGCGATCCTTGAGGGCGTGGATGGCCTCGGCCCGCTGGGATTCGCGTCGGGCCGCCTGCCGCCTGAGCTCCAGCAACGCGCCGTTGGCGAGATTGGCGTCCTCCGCCTTGGCCAGCAGGTCAAGGGCCGCCTGCCGGATCTGCGCCGGGGTCAGTACGGGCCTTTCCAACGCGATGCTGGGATCGGGGGCCATGGAGACCAGGCCTCCGAGCAAGAGCGCGTTGTGCATCACCGGAACGGCCCACAGGATCATGCCGTGCCGGCACAGCAGCATCGTAGGCTCACCCCAGCGGAGGGTCTCCCGGATTGCTCGCTTCCGCTCCGCCGAACACTCCGGCTCGTGGCCGCAGTCGTGGCCGCAGTCACCGCGCCGGGCCGTCACGCGTCCGCCGGGGTCCGTGAGCAGGCAGCAAAGCCCCCAGGCTCGAGTGTAGTCATCGGCGAGATCACCGAAGACGGGCACGAGATCCAGGAGCGCGGAGGACGCGGCCGGGGTTGTTGGCGGAGCGGATGGTGCCGTCATGGTCGCCAGGGAGTCTCACCTGCGGGCGAGCCGCCGGATGCCTGCTGGGAACGCACCGCGGATGATACCGCAAGTCGGCGGATGTGCCAAGGGGCAAAGGCACGTCGTGGGCAGCGATGATAAGGAGCGCCCGCGGGCCGGCCGGCGCCTGCCGTTGGCGCTGACGATGAGACGCCGCGCGCTCTCGATCTTCGCGGTCGGATGCCTGTGCGGCCGGGCAAGGCAACCGGGCGCCCCGGCTCTCTGGGTCGGGGCGCCCGCTCGATAGTGGCAGCTGCGTCCGGCTTAGGCGGCCTTCACCTGGGGAAGGACCGTGCCGGCGGCGTCGGCAGGCGGCGCGTCGCCGGCCGCGGCGGCGAAGCTCTGGGTGCCCAGGACCTTGTCGATGTCCAGGAGCAGCTTGACCGAGCCCTCCGCGCGGCCGATGCCCAGGATGTAGTCGGTGTTGATGCCCTGGCCGAAGGACGGAGTCTCCTCGATGTCATCGGTGTTGATGTCCAACACCTCCGAGACCCTGTCCACGACAACCCCAACCTGCAGGCCGTTGGACTGCACCACGATGATGCAGGTCTGCTCGGTGTCCTCGGTGGGGGGCATACTGAACTTCAGGCGCAGGTCGACGATGGGGATGATCTTGCCGCGCAGGTTGATCACGCCCCGCACACAGTCCGGAGTGCGCGGCACTCGGGTGATGTTCATCATCCCGATGATCTCGTGCACCTTGAGAATCTCCAGCCCATACTCCTCGTCGACGAGGAAGAAGGTCACGAACTTCTGTGTCCCGCCGGTCGGGGCGCGTCTGGACACTGCCTCGCTTTGGCCGGCCGGCCACTCGGTCCCCATCTGGACGTCGGCTTCGCTCATCTCGGTGCTCCTTTGTCCGGCCTGCCGGCGGGGCCGCGGCATGTGTCTCGGCGTCGGTCGGCAGGTGTCTGCGTCCGCCCCGCCTGGTGAGCCCATCGGCGGACCTCTGCCCGACCCGATGCCCGGCGCGCGGGGCCTTCGATCGATGCAATCCTGGACACCAGTCTGCAATCCGGGGGCCAAGAGGCCGCCGCCGGCAAGTTGTTGCACACCGATGACCCGGGCCAAGAACGGCAAGACGAGACCGGCCCCCGGCGGACCCGTCTCGTCAGGATTGAGCGCGCAGTACGCCCCGAGGGGCGGCTACGCCGCCTGCAGTTGCACGGCCGCGGGCTCCCGAGCGGCCGACTGCATGTCCGCCACGTCGCCCGCGGAGAGAACCTTGTCGATGTCCAGCAGGAGCTTGACCCTGTCGCCGGCGCGACCCACGCCGAGGATATAGTCGGTGTTGACCTCGCAGCCGAAGGAAGGTGTCTCCTCGATGTCGTCCGAGTCGATGGCCAGCACCTCCGATACGCGGTCAACCACGACCCCCATCTGGCCCCCGGCCGCCTGGACCACGATGATGCATGTCTGGTCGGTGTCATCGGTGGGCGGCATGAGGAACTTCAGCCGCAGGTCCAGGACCGGGATGATCTTCCCCCGCAGGTTGATGACGCCCCGCACATGCGTGGGGGTCCTGGGCACACGGGTGATGCTCATCATACCGATGATCTCGTGCACCTTGAGTATCTCGATCCCGTACTCCTCGTCGGCGAGGAAGAAGGTCACGAACTTCTGGCTTCCCTGCGGCGCCTGGCGGCCGCCTTTGGGGCCGCCCGCCCTGGGATCGGTCGCATGAACGGCGCGTCCGTCGGTCATCGCAAACACAGTTCCTTTCCAAGCCGTCGCGCTGGGTCGCCGCCGGTGGCTCCGCGAGGTCGACTGCCCGGATTGGGGAAGCCGGCCACGGACGGACATGGCGCCGGGCCCGGCCGCGCTGTGTGCCGGCCGTCGGCGCACCTCCGAGCCGCGGCGATGCCGCCGCGCCACCGGGAAGTGACAGTTCTGTTTGCGGCACCGGCTCGGAGCATCTTGAGGGCGGACGTCCCGACAGTGCAGGGTGTAACGGGTTTTTTGCGGTCGCGAGGGGGAGAGGTGCTGCGGGGTGTGAGACGTCGGCAAGATGGCGGCACCGAAGCGCCGCCATCTTGCCGGAGAGTCACGTTCTAGTCGGCGCCCGGCAGCCTGCGCTTGGCCACTCCGAGCCGCTGCAGGCCGGCTTCCGCCGCATTGGCCACCTGCGGCACGGGATCGTCCAGGGCGGCCACCAGGTACTGGGTGGCCTCCCTGTCCTGCATACCGGCCACCGCCTGTACGGCCGACCAGCGCACGTCCTCGTTGGGGTCCTTGAACAGCTCAACCAGGCTCTGCAGAGTGCTCTTGTCCTTGATCCGCCCCATCTGGATGGCCGCCGCCCGCCTGACCTCCGCCACGCTATCTCTGCTGGCCGCGATGAGCGCCGGGCCCACCGAGGGCGTGCCCAGCCAGCCCAGCGCCTCCACGGCGAAGCGGCGCGTCTCCGGATCGCTGTCACGGCGCGCCGCCTGCTCCAGACGCTTCTGGGCGGCCTCGGCCGGCAGGGTGCACAGGGCCGAGGCGGCCCGGCGACGCACGTGCACGTCCTTATCGTCCAGTGCCTTGGCCAGAAGCGGCGTGGCCCTCGCGTCTCCCAGATAGCCCAGGCCCTGAGCCGCGATCTCGCGCACCATGGGAGCCTCGTCGCTCAGCGCGGCTTTGAGGATCGGCAGGCCCTCGAGGTATGCCGGGTGCGTCTGCGCCTCCCCCTTCCGTGTGCTGTGGGCGGCCTTGGCGAACCTCTCCTGGCTGGGATTGGTGCCGGCGCAGATCAGAGCCACGCACATGGCCGCCGCATGCCGCTGGCGCGCATCGGCGCCATCGCGGACCGCTTCGGCCAGGAACGGAAGCGCATCCTTGCCCTTGAGCGTCAGAGCAATGGCCGCCTGAGCAGATCTGTCGCCATCGCGCTGGCCCAACTGGCCCACCAGGGCCACGATCTCATTGGCTCCCGCCCCTGCTCTCAGAGCTGTGACGGCCGTCACAGCAGCCCGTTTGATGCTCGGGTCCTCGCTGTCCGCCAGCTCGGTCAGACGCTTCTCGGCCTCCCCACCGGGGCTGGCCATGCCAAGAGCCTCGATGGCGGTGAGACGCAGGTTCAGCGGGTTGCTCTCCGCGGTGAAGGCGCCTAGCTCCGAGATCCAGGCATCCGCCTTCGCGCCGAGGCCCGCAATGGCTGCGGTCCGCACCCCGATGTTCTCGTGGGTCTTGGCCGCATTCAGAAGCACCTGGCCCGCCTCGGCGGCGAGACGCTTGTCATCGCTGTCCATCAGGGCGACCAGGTTCCTGATCGACTCCATGATGGCCGTGTCCTCCCCGCTGTCCATGCCGGTCTTGGCATCGGCGACGCTGGGCTCCTGCTCGGCCTTCACTTTCGCCTTCTCCGCATCGGGGTCCTGATCGCTGTCCTGGTCCTTGTCGTGATCGTGGTCGTGGTCGTGATCGTGGGCGGCCTCGGAAGGCGAAGCTTGGCCGGCCTCCGGGGTCCCGGGCCGTGAGCACCCGGATATGTACCCGACCGTGAGGATGAGCAGCCCGGCAAACTGCGCAATCCGTAGCAAACGTGCCATCATCGTCCCATGAACCTCTCAGTTGATTGCGACGCCCCGCGGGTGCTCGGAAGCGGGCCAACACGGCCGGACACCGCGAAGCGAGGAGATGCCACAGTCTACAACACCTGCGGCGGCGCGGGGTGTTCCCGGCCCGCAAGAACCCCTCTGCCTCCTGTCAGATCGCCACCTTCGCCAGCACCTCGTCCGCCGCCTGGAGGATCAACTCCTCGCTGTGCGGTGTCTGCATTGTGGTGCCGTAGAACCGAATCGCGCTGTGCACTTCATACCCGCCCTCGGCGAATGCCTTCGCGGTGGGGACGTAACCGATGTTCCCGTTGGTGTAGGCGGCCACGGCCGTGCAGGGCAGGTGGCCGTCGGCATCGATCTTTAGCGCATAGTCCACGAACACCTCACCCGGAAGACCGACGATGCCCAGATCGCCGATACGCAGCGCCTGCACCTCGAAGGGCACCGTGCGCCCGGTGGCCCCGTCCTCGGCCAGTGCCAGCAACTGCCGGGCCCAGTGGACCATGCCCTCGTTGAGCGTGCGCAGGCCGTAGTTGTCCTGCTCGGCGGAGGACTGTGCATGCCGCCGGGCGTCCGCCACCAGTTTCCGGGCCTCCGGGACGGAGGGGACATCCGTCAGCGGCAGTTCCAGCCCGATCGTCGCGGCCGCCAACGGGACCGCATCCCGGCGCGGAGCCTCGGGGTCGGCGGTGAGGACCGCCGTCGCCAGGCGTTTGCCCTCGGCCTGCGCCGCCTCGAAGCCGGCGCCGACGTGGCTGTTGATGTCCCCGCAGCAGCCCTGCACGAACATGGCCACACATCCCGGGCCGTAGCAGCGTTCCACCTCGCGCTGGGCAAACCCCGGCCAATCGCCGCTGAGCAGCAGGTTGTCGCCACCCAGCGTGACGGCGTGTGCCGCGTGGCAAAACAGACGGCAAAGCGGCCTGCCCTCGGCATCATCGACGCAGAGCAGGTCCACATGGGGCGCCGTGGGGCCGGTCTCGTTGATCCCCAGGACGATCGCGCCGTCGCGCCACTCCCGCCGGTTGACGCCGACCCGCAGCGGCGCCCTTGTCGACCCCAGCCCGGCAGGCACGGCCTCCGACTTGGCCCAGGCGGCGAGCCCCACCAGGCGGCGCTGCAGTTCGGACAGGTAGCCTTCGTCCTGCTTGCCCAGGTAGTTGAGGCAGCGCGTGGCCGGTCCGGAGTGTGTGTGGCTGCAGCAGATCATGACAGACTCCGGAGCAATCCCGGCCCGCTCGGAGATGCCCGCACGGACCTGTGCCACCTCCTCATGGTGCAGGCCGATGAGGTCGCAGGTGATGATGAGCAGCTCGCGCGCGGTGTCTGTCAGGTACAGGGCGCAGGCCCGGAGGTCGTCATGAACGCCCGCGGACGGCCCGCTCCGGGCGCCGAACCCGGTGAGGTCGACGCCCACAGGTGGTGTGATGGTGACTCTTCTGGCGGCCGCCAGCAGTGCTCCCGGCATGCGCGATCCCTCATTCCCGGGCGATGTTGCTTCCCATCAGGGGGGGCAATTGGCTAAAATGTTCCCCGTGCGGTGATTGGGTACCTTCGGGTGCGGCCCCACGCCGCCATTCCCGTCGCCGTAGACGCCGTAGACGCCGTTGCCGTAGACTCGCGACTCGCCGACTCCCCCGAAGGCCCTGACTGTGGATGTTGCTCTCTTTGACTACGAATTGCCGCCGGAGCTGATCGCGCAGCAGCCTGCCGACCGGCGGCCGAACTCGCGCATGCTGCTCTTGCCCCGAGCAGGGGGCGCGCCGTGCGACGGGGTCTTCGCCCACCTGCCGGAGCATCTGCGCCGTGGTGACTGCCTTGTGCTCAACGATACGCGGGTCATCCCCGCGCGTCTCATTGGGCGGCGGCCCACGGGCGGGCAGGCGGAGGTGCTCCTGCTGCGGGAGCTGGAGCCCGGCAGGTGGCGGGCACTGGTGCGTCCCGGTGCCCGCATGCGTCCGGGCGCCACCGCGGTGTTTGGCGACGGCGAGCTGACCGTCGAGGTCGAGCAGATGGGCTCAGGCGGCGAGCGGACGATTCGGCTGCGGCATGAGGGCGCTCTGGAGGCGGTCCTGGACCGCCTGGGGCGGATGCCGCTGCCTCCGTACATCCGCCGGCCCGAGCCCGAGGAGGCCGACAGGGAGCGTTACCAGACGGTGTATGCCCGGCGTGCCGGCGCCGCCGCCGCGCCTACGGCGGGCCTGCACTTTGATGAGGCCATGCTGGCGCGAGTGCAAGACAAGGGCGTCGAGGTGGTGTTCGTCACCCTCCACGTGGGGCTGGGGACTTTCCAGCCGGTGAGCGTAGAGCGAGTGGAGGAGCATGAGATGCACGAGGAGTGGTGTGAGGTGGGGCCGGAGGTGGCCGCGGCCATCGGCCGTTGCCGGGCGGCGGGCGGGAGAGTGATCGCCGTGGGGACCACCTGTGTCCGCACGCTGGAAAGCCGGGCCGCCGACGGCGGCACCGTCGCGCCGGGCGCCGGCATGACGAAGCTGTTCATCACGCCGGGCTATCGGTTCCGCGTAGTGGATGGCCTGCTCACGAACTTCCATCTGCCCAGATCCACGCTGCTGATGATGGTGTCGGCCTTCGCCGGCCGCGAGCGGGTGCTTGCGGCCTACGCTCACGCCGCCACACACGGGTACCGCTTCTACAGCTATGGAGACTGCATGCTCATTGTCTAGCCCACTGGAGTTCCGACTGCTCAATCCCGGAACGGCGTCTCCCTCCGGGCCGAAGGCCCGCCTGGGACGCCTCCGGCTCACCCATGCCACCATCGACACGCCGGCCTTCATGCCCTGCGGGAGTCTGGGCGTGGTGCGCGCCTGCGACACGACGGACATCGAGGCGGTGGGGGTGCAGCTCCTGTGCTGCAATGCCTTCCATCTGTGGCAGCGGCCCGGGGACGACACCGTCGCCAATCTCGGCGGCCTGCATCGGTTCATGGACTGGGGCGGCGGCATTCTCACCGACAGTGGTGGCTTCCAGGTCTTCTCTCTGGCCAATCCCCGCGACATCACCGAGGAGGGAGTGCGGTTCCGTTCGCCGGTGGACGGCCGCCCTCTGCTGCTGACCGCCGAGAAGTCCATCGCCATCCAGAACGCTCTGGGTAGCGACATCGCCATGGGCTTTGACGAGTGCACCAGCTACCCGGTGACGTACGAGTACGCACAGGCCTCGATGGAGCGCACTCTGCGCTGGCTGCGGCGCACCAAGGACGCCCATCGCAACGAGCGGCAGGCCCTGTTCGGCATCGTCCAGGGGAGCGTCTACCCGGACCTGCGGGCGCGCAGCGCCGCGGGGACACTGGAGATCGGCTTCGACGGCTACGCGCTGGGTGGCCTGTCGGTAGGCGAGAGCAAGGCCGAGATGCTGGCGGCGGTGGAGACCTGCGAGCCCATGCTCCCATGGCAAAGTCCCCGCTACATCATGGGCGTGGGCACCCCGGCGGATATCCTCGAGTGCGTTGCCCGCGGCATCGACCTGTTCGACTGCGTCCTTCCCACACGCATGGCCCGCCACGGCAGCCTGCTCACGTGGCAGGGGACGGTGAAGATCAAGAACGCCAGGCACAAGGACGATCCCGGGCCGCTGGATGAGACCTGCGATTGCCCGGCCTGCCGCCGCTACAGCCGGGCGTACCTGCACCACCTGTTCCGGATCGGCGAGGCCACCGCCTGGCGGCTGCTGTCGCTCCATAACATCGCCTTCTACCAGACCCTGATGCGTCGGGTCCGGACGGCGATCGGTGAGGGCACCTTGCAGGACCTGCGACAGCAGGTGGTGTCCTGGACGCAGCGGGACGTGCGGAGCGAGGACTGACGACCGCGCCGCTCGCCGGCCGGCGACGATCGCGGCGGGCCCGGCGCCCGGCCACCAGGAGCCCAGATGGCCAGAGACTTCTCCGACGACAGCCCCGACCGGCCGCCCCCATCCCAGTACTACGCCACCACGGTGGCCGGGCTGGAGACCGTGGCTTCCCGCGAGGTGCTCGCCGGGCTCCCGGGAGCCGTCATCGGTCACGTTCAGAGCGGGCACCTCCACTTCACCTATCCCGGCCCGGTGCGAGACCTGCTGGGCCTGCGCACCGTGGAGGATGTCTTCGCCCACATCGCCGACCTGCAGGGCGTCGGCCCCGAAGCGACGGACCTGGAGGCACTCAAGGACGCCGTGGCGCAGGTTGACCTTGAGGCCGCCCTGGCCCTCAGGGCGAAGCTCTCGCCCCTGCCCGCGGCCCCGAGCTTCCGCGTCACGGGTTCCCGAGTCGGGGAGCATCGGTATAACTCACAGCAGGCCGCGGGCTTCGCCGGAGCCGGGATCATCGCTCAGCGGGGCTGGAAGGTGGACCTGACGGGGCACGATCTGGAGATCGCCCTTCACATCGAGCATGACCGGGCTTTGCTGGGGTTGCGGCTGTCCGACGACACCCTGGCCAGGCGTTCGCGGGTCGTGCACGGGATCGCCTCGCTGCAGCCCACCGTGGCGCACGCCATGTGCCTGCTCTCCGACCCGCAGCCGGGAGAGGTGCTCCTCGATCCCATGTGCGGGACGGGCACGATTGTGGTGGAGCGGCTGAGCCTGCCGCAGGCGGTGACGGCGATCGGCGCCGACCGCGACCCGCGCGTCCTGCGCCTTGCACGCGAGAACCTGCGGGCCGCCGCGGCCCCGGTGCGGCTGTACGCGGGCGACGGGCGCCAGGCTCCCTTGCCGGAGGGCGGTGTGGACAAGATCGTCTGCAATCTCCCCTGGGGGAACCGGGTGGGCTCCCATCGCGCCAACCGCCGGCTCTACCCGGCCTTCATCGCCGAAGCCCTCCGCCTCCTGCGTCCCGGCGGCCGGATGGTCGTGCTGACCATGGAAAAACGCCTCACCCAGGGCCTGCTCGATGGGAGTGAGGAGCTTGTCGTCGAGGAGACGCACCAGGCGAATGCGGGGGGCCTTGTGCCCACGATATACGTGGTGGGGCGGCGGTGAGCCGGGCAGCGGCGCAAGTCGCCTCACCCCCCTGCCCCCTCTCCCTTACTCCGCGGTACGACTGCGGAGTAAGGGAGGAGGGGGGGAACGGCCAACGACCGTGGCGCGTGACGCGTGGTTCGTGGCGGGGAGCGGCGACGGCGGACCGCAGTGCACCCCCGGGCCGTTTCCGTTGTCCCCTCCTCCCGTTTCGCCCGTCGTTTGGGCGCATAGGGGAGAGGGGACAGCGACCGCCCAAGGTCGCGGGGGTGAGGCGCCGTTCTCCGTGGCCTGACGTTCTACTCCACCACATCCAGCTTCAGGTTATCCAGGTAGAACACCGCCGTGTCCGTGGCGTTGCTGATGAACCCCAGCCACTCCAGCGTCTTGCACCTGGGGTCGCAGGGCAGGTCCTCGAACACCTCAGGCTCCCTGCCGGGCACAATGACCGTCAGCTTCCACGTCCCGTCGGCCTCCTTGCCCAGGACTGAGCTGAGCTCGAAGTGCACCCACTGCCTGTGGGGGACCTGCATCACGGGCTCTGTCGCCGCGCTGAGCCGGCCCTCCGCGTCCACGGCCATGGTCGGGCCCACGCGGAACGGGCTGGAGGCATCGCGCCACTCGTGGCAGAGGACCGCCCCCGGCTCCAGCCACAGATCGAAGCTGCAGGTGGCGGTGCCCTCGCGTTGACGGGGATGGTAGTACAGGTGGGGATTCCAGACCTGGTCCAGACCCGGGGCGTCGGTGAACTTCAGGCTCTTGCTCCCCGCCGCGGCGATCTCGTCCGTCACGCGGATCGAGGCCGAGCCGGCCTCGCCGTGGGTGATGGCCAGATCGGCCTGGCCCTGCAGCGGCGTGTTCTCGAAGCCGTCGTCGATGCTCAATGGCGGCGCCTGGGGGCGGGTGGGCTTGCTCGCCGGCGGCCGGGGAATGCTACGTGCGAGCGCCACCAGCTCCGGCGGCCCCGTGATGCCCGCCAGGCTCGTGTCGATGGGCACGAACCCCAGCTTCAGGGCCGGCGAATCCTCGGGCAGGCGGAAGTCGCCGTTCTGGGGGTCGGCGAACCCGGGGTCGGCGATGACGGAGTGGACATCCATGCCTTTGGCCTGCCAGGCCGCGAAGTCCAGGTCCAGAGGGAAGGTCAACTCCTCGCCCTCAGTATGGTAGTAGAGGTTGTAGTCTGAGGTCAGGTCGCTCTCGCGCTGGAACAGGGCGCCCTCCTCGAAGTAGACGATATTGCGCTCGAAGGTCAGGCTCGACTCCTGGTCCCGGCGGCCCAGATGGATCTGACCGTCGCGGCCGAGGGCGAAGATGTTGTTGCGCGCCGTATTGCGGCGGCCGTAGTGCACCGTCAGCCCGCCGCTGGCCGTGCGGTAAGTGACATTGTCCTCGATGAGGATGTCGCTGCTGCCCTCATCCGGGTAGATGCCGCCCGCTCCGTAGCCCTCTTCCCAGTCCCAGATGTCGTGGATCAGATTGCCGCGGATCACCGTGCCCGGGGAGGTGCCCAGGGTGTAGATCGCCGCCATGTCGCAGAGCTTCCCGCGGCCCAGGTCGTGCAGATAGTTGTACTCGATACGGTTGCGGTGGGCTTTGGTGGGCGAGAAGCCCCACGTCCAGCCGCACGATATTCCCGAGTAGTTGGAGTCGCAGATCTCGTTGTGCGCGATGGTGTTGTCGCTGCTTTGGCCGATCCACATCGGGATGGCGCCGTAGAAGTCGATGCCCAGGTCGCGGATGAGGTTGTCGCTCACCACATTGCCGCCCGTCTCATCCGCGGCAACCTGCGGGATACCGTCGGTTCCGATGCGCACGCCTCCGGCGCTGCAGTCGTGCACGTAGCAGTGGGTAACCTCATTGCTCAGGCACCCGCGCCGGAACCAGACGGCGTAATTCCCCAGGTGGGTCACCTCGCAGCCGTCCAGCACACAGCGCCGGGCGCCATCGGCCTGCAGGGCGGCGTTCACCGTCACCGCCGCCTGCCAGTCCGAGTGCCCGGTGGGCTCCAGGACGTAGTTCGTGTGCTGGAAGCCGAGGCCCTCGAAGCGGAGGTTCTCCACCGGCAGACCGGCGTCGCGGTCGCCCTGCAGCAGGACAAGCTGGGTCAGCCGCGGAGCCACCACCTTGGCCGTGGCCATGTCCTCACCCGGCCGCGGGCGATAGTACAAGAGCCCCTCGGCCCGATCCAGGTACCATTCGCCGGGAGCGTCCAGCGCGGCTCTCGTCCCCTCCACGTAGTACCGCTGGTTGGCCCAGAACGGCCACTTCATCTCCCCGGTCAGTGTGAGTGTGCTGCTCTCCTCGTCCACGCTCTGGATGGGCAGGAGGCCCGTCTCCCAGTGGTAGAAGACGCAGATGTTCGCCCCGGCGAGGTCGTCCCAGTTCTCCAGATCACCGGGACTGAAACGGAAGGCGCGCTTGGAGGAGTTCGTCTCATTGCCCTGGGCGTCCACGAAGGGCGCCGCCGCCCCCGCGGTGCGGAAGTAGCCCGTATTCGGGCTGCGGGCCAGCGTGGCGCGCACCCCATTGACATACAGCGACCGCAGCGGCCAGATTCCGCGGTCCTGGGGTATCCCCGCCACCCACAGCCCCGGCTCCTGCTCGCTCCAACCGGTCACTACCTGCCCGCCGGAGATCACGCTCTGCCATTCGGGCGCTCCGGAGTAGACGATGGGAGCCGCGTCGGTGCCCGAGTCCAGCGGGCCGAAGGTCAGGGGTTCCTCGAGACGGTACACGCCGGCGGCGAGCTGAACGCGCGCGCCCTCCGTCGGCTTCCCTTCGCCCCGCAGAGCCCGGAGACGGTCGCGGGCGGCGACCACCGTTGCCAGTGGGCCGTCGGTGCCCCCGTCATTGGGTCGCTGCAGATTGCCGGACCAGGCGTCATTGCCGTCGGGAGCGACGAAGAGCTGTACGGGCGCGGCCACGCAGGTGGCGGCGAGCAGCCAGGCGGCAAGCAGGAGACAGACGCGGGCCATGGCGGGTCCTCCTCTGGTGCGTTGGTATGGCCACTTCAGTTCACCGCCGGGGCGCCCGAGGCCTCCGTGGTGCGAGGAGGGAGGAGGACGGAACGACTCGACACAGAGATGTGTCGCCGTGGTCAGTCGTCCCGCCACCCGCAAGGTCCTCGCCTCGCCCTCGGCGAAGCTCCCTCCCAAACCGCACGCTACCGCCCTCAGAGGAGCTCTGCCATGGCCCCCTACGCCCTGCCCCTTGCCGCCCTGGCCCTCGGCTCGCTATCGTTGGCCTCGGCCGCCGAGCCCATCCTCCCGCAGCCGACGAGACCGGATGGCGCACCCAATCGCGCCTACTGGATGGCCGCCGGGACGTTCGGCGTGATGACACACTATCTGTTCCACCCCAAGGGAGAGACCGCCGAAGAGCGCACCGCGGACCTCAACCGCACGGTGGATGCCTTCGATGTGGAGGGCTATGTGCGGCAGATCGAGCAGACCGGCGCCGACTGGGTCATCTTCACCCTGGGGCAGACTACCGGCTACCTGTGCAGCCCCAATGAGTATCTGGACAGTCGTGCTCCTGGCATGACCTCGCGGCGAGACATCGTGATGGAGCTGGCCCGGAGGCTCGACGCGGCCGGCAAGAGGCTCATCCTCTACATCCCCTCGGAGCAGAACGCCGAGCCCGCGATCAAGGCCGCCCTGGCCGCCGATACCGAGGGCTTCGCCCGGCGGTACTTCGAGTTCCTCAAGGTCTACTCGCTGCGGTTCGGCAGCCTGGTGAGCGGCTGGTGGTTCGATAGCTGCGGGCCCCATGAGGACGCCTACTGGCTGGAATGGATGGAGGCCCTGCGGGCCGGCAATCCGGACACCGCGGTGGCCTTCAGCGGCGCCGAGTTCTGTTGCGGGGGGCCGGTGAACCCGGTCTGCACGCTGGAAGACTACCACGCCGGGGAGATCCACCTGCTGGAGGACGGCCGGATCCGCCGCGACTTCCTCCCCCCCGGTGGCGACATCGTCGTCAACTCCGAGCGCAAGCTCAGACTGCGCGGTCAGGAAGCCAGAACGTACATGCCCGACGGTCCCTTCATCGACGGCGTCCAGTGGCACTGCCTGCTGCCTTTGGACCTGACATTCAACCCGGCGATCCCCAACCAGTTCTGCCACTATACGGACAAGGAGCTGCTGGCCTTCGTGGAAGAGGTCAGGCGTGTGGGTGGCGCCGTCACCATCAACGTGCCGATCCAGATCGAGGACGGCCGGATCCCGGAGGACAGCCACGCCTCGCTGGTGAGACTGGGGAGGAACCTGCAAGGAGGGCGGTAGCGGGCCCTCGACCGGCCCGTAGGTGGCTGATTTCGGGCGCGGGCCGTGGGTGCGGCAGCGGCCGACGGCGCCTCTCCGTCACCGGTCGGGTGGATACCGCCCCACCCGCGGCCGTGACCTCTGCCAGACGCCCCACTCGATCCTGCGAATCGTCCGGGGCCGGCAGAGGCGGGGCGCCGTCGCGGTTCCGCGTCGCCCTGTTGCCCGCCTTCTACCCGCGCTCCCACGAAGCATCGGGGAGAAGCTCCCAGCTCTCGGCCGGCCGGGCCTCGAAGCCCACATTGTCCACCTTGGTGTAGATCCGCGTCTGCCCCCCGGTCTGCTCCACCCCGCGCACAGGATACGCCCGGTGCAGGTCGCCGTCGCGGACCAAAAGCGTCCGGCCGACGAGGGCCTCGCCAACCGGCAACTCACCCTCAAGGGTGAAGTACGAGCTGCCGGCTTCGGAGGCGTTGGCCACGATGCGGCCGGTGTAGACCGCCTGGGCCAGGGTGACCTCCGCGGCTCTGGCTCGCAAGAGTGTGCCCCCCACCAGCGTCGCCGCCGTCGGGCCCTGGCCGCCTCCGAGCACCGCGGCGAGGCGGCCATCGGTCGTGACCTCGCCGGCGGAGGTCTGCAGCGTCAGGGATGTCGGCGCGCTCATGGAGACAAGCACGTCCACGCCCAGAGCGGTCTGTACCTCCACGGCCACCGCGTCCGCGGGGGCCTCAGGTGGCAGCGGGAGCATGCGCACCGCCTTGACGGGCAGGGCCTCGCGGTCCGTGCCCGCGAAGACCGTGACGAAACGGCTGAGCCTGCCCGCGTTTGCGTCGTGGCGCACCACGTACGGCAAGGTGGCGCCGCGGTCGCTATTGCGGTGATCCCGCTGGCCCCAGCCGTCACCGAGGATGACCTCCTCGTCCGGACCGGCGGGGACAGTGGCGGCGAAGCGGTAGCCGTCCCGCTCGCCGGCGGCATTCCGCAGATGCCACACAATGCGCCAGGGCCCGTCCGGATTGGCCACCCTGGGGTTCTCCAGGTCCAGCGCCTGGCGGCCGAGAGCGAAACTGCCCTCGAACCGCTCCCACTCCGTGCCGGCTTTGGCCTGCAGGATCCCGGCATGGAGCCTGTCGTCGGCCGAAGCCGGATCCGTGGGCCAGCAGACGCTCCCGACGGAGACCTGCTCGCCGCCGCCGCGGAGCCAGAAGCTGAGCCTGTACCTGGCACCCGGTCGGCCCTCCATCGCCCGCGTGCCCTCGTAGCCGGCGCTGTCGCCCACCAGCAGCGCGATGTTGAGCACACCCTTGTCATCGGTCTGCAGGCCCTTGACGCGGGCGCAAGAGTCGTCCGTCCGTCCCGGACTCGCCGCGGACCACTCGCCCCTGCCGTTGCCCGAGTAGTACCCCCAACCCGGCACCGGCCCGCCCGGCTCGGCGCCGGAGGCCGAGGGGTTGGGGGCCAGGTTGGGACCCAGCTCGCCGTCGGCCAGGACCTCGCGGATCTCCACATCGTCCACGAACACCTCGCCCAACCGGGGGAGGTGGAAGCGCACGGCGAACCGGATCGGCGGCGCCTCAGAAACGCGCGGCCCACTCTCCAGCCCCTCGATCTCATAGTCGTTGCTCGGCCCGTGGAACACGTACTGCCGGCTCGCCCCGCCCTGCACCCGGAAGATATCCAGGACGTAGGCGCCCGCGGCCCCGTGGTCCACCTGCACGCAGGTGCGGCGGTAGACCTCGGCCTTGTCATACGCGGCCGAGGAGGCCTCCACGGCCTTGACCCGCGGGGTGGCGGTGAACAGGTGGAGGCTGCCGCCGCGGTCCCGAGTCTTCTGGCCGGCCCACTCCACGAGAGCCGTGTTGTGCGAGAACGTCCGGCGGGTCATGCCGCTGTCCGGATGGTCCCACAGGTATCCCAGGTCGGAGAGCAGCTCCCGGCCGTCCTTCCAGTAATACAGGTCCAGACTGTCGTAGTGGTGGTGGCCGCCCCAGTCGCTGGCGTTGAGCAGCAGCAGGCTGTCGCGGCCGGTTTCGCCGGTGCGCAGATAGCCCTGGGCCAGGAACGGGAACACGATGTCCGGGAGGCTGAAGGGGGGCAACGGCCGGGCCTCAATCCCCGGCTCGCGGTAGAAGATCGCGCTCTGCAAAGCGCCCCCGCTCAGGTTCCCTCCCAGCGTCTCCTTCAGGAAGGCCAGGTGCTCGTCGGTGGGGTACGCCACCGCGATCAGCTCCGCAAACCCGGCGCCGATGGAGGTGGTCCGGTACGAATCGGCGGAGGGCGCGAAGCGCAGATCGCCCTGCAGCGTCCACAGCAGGCTCTGCCAGCAATCGCCGTAGCGGGTCTGCCGCGCGGCGTTGAAGCCCTCCAGGCGCCGGCCGTCGGCGGCGGCGAAGCCCTCGGGGTCGGTGTAGTCCCGAAACAGCAGGGCGAAGTCCTGGATGCCCCCCATCGTCATCATCGCATACGCCGGAGACTCCGAGGTCCCGCCGTCGGGCAGGAACCACTCCTCCACCGTGCGCTCGAAGCCCTCGAGGCCGAAGTGCACGAGATCGGGGCAGCCCACGACCATGCCCACGGTGGCGGCGCCGGCACGGTTGCCCACGGACTTGTTGTTGATGGACTCGTCGCAGGCGGCCAGGTAGGCGCTTTCCAGCAGCACATCGCGCTCGATGCGCTCCCTGTCCGGCTCGCTGTAGACGGGCACGCCGGCCTCCTGCGCATCACAGGTGAGGTCGTAGGCGGTGGCCATTCGACTGACCCAGCCGCCGTCCATGCCGGAGGTGCCGATGCGGCTGGCCGACCAAAACCCCGTGTGTAGCCTGCGATCGGGCTCGTTGGGCGGATAGACCAGCTCGTCCTCGGGCAGGGCGTTGATGCTTTCGGCGGCCGTGTGCGGGTCCATGTCGGCGATCTCGCCATAGCCGTAGCCGGCCCGGACCATGTAGCGGGGGAAGACCTCGGCCAGCCTCAGAAGCATGGCCCTCACCGCCCGAGCGTGAGCCGGGTCGCCCTTGAGGGCATAGGCCAGCGCCAGAGTGTTCACCTGCCCACTGACGTGCCCCAGCTTCCTGCCCGCGATGATCCCGGTGAAACTGGGGCGGGCCCGATAGCCGAAACACATGAAGTGCTCGCCACCGGCGAAGCCGAAGCTCTGCTCCGGGTCCCACTTGCTTGGCAGGACCACGCTCTCGGGGAACTCATCATCGGGAAACACGGTCCTGCACACGGTGCACAGCAGCTCGTCGGGCTTCTGGGCCGACCACGACCACTGCCCGTTGGGGTGCCAGGGAAGGCCTTTGGCCCGGCAGGCCGGGCAGGGGCCGGTGCAGGCCGGAGTCAGCCGGCCGATCATGTGCTCCAGGTACTGGGGTGTGAACTGCCGGGCGATGCCGTCGGCGCTCCCGGCCACGCTGTCGGCGTAGTTCCGGGCCCATTCGTAGCGCTCCACGTTCTCCCGGGCCCGCTGCAGGTCGGCGGGCTTGATGGCCCCGGCGGGGTGCTGCACCGACTCGCGGTACTCTTGCCATTGCTCGTAGTCGATGGCCGGCCGGGCACCTGCGCTCATGGTCGAAAGCACCACCAGGGCGGCCGCGGACAGGGATACCGCGGGCCGCGTGCTGCTGAAGCTGAGCATTGTGTCGGCTCCTCTCGATGATCGCCGGGGTGGTAGGGTGCCTTGGCCAACCTATTCCCCGCAGGTCTGGAGGGGGCCTTCGCCACGGGGCAAGGGCGACGACGAAGGGCCGTGAAGGGACAAGACGGCGCGGGGAACACCAGATCGGAAGAGCGTCGTGTAGGGAAAGAGTGTAGGATAGGGTGTA
>CAZXDD010000074.1:0-19111 GCA_964639415.1 uncultured Armatimonadia bacterium | reverse complement strand
CGGAGAGTCCGGGTCCACCAGGCTGTAGGTGGTGGCCCTGCCGTGATCCTGCTTGGCCAGCACCCTCGATGCGACGAGGGCCTGCAGGGCGTAGTAAGCGGGACTGTACCCCACCCCGGCCCTGCGGGCGATCTCCCGCCCGCTGAGGGGCGTGCTCACCGGCAGAACGACGCGGAGGACGGCTACCTTGGCAGCGGACGACAGGATGTCATCGAGAGGCCTGCGAAGCCACATAGGGGACCACGCTCTCGGCCTGCGGGCCGGCCGGAATGATCTACTTGAGGATCATATGATCTTCTACCAGATCGATCATAGGGGTCGGCCCGACGGCTGTTAAGGTGCCAGCTACGGCGGACGTCACCTCACCCCCCGGCCCTGCGGGCCTTCCCCCTCTCCCTTACACGCCCGAACGCCGGGCGAGACGGGAGGAGGGGACGAGGAGGATGCCGGGGCCTGGAGAGGTGCAACGGCCAACGGCGCCGCTCCCCGAGCACCCTCCAGGCTGTGGGCACACACTGCTGAGAGCCGCCGTCCCTGCCTCGTCGCCTCTCGTCGCACGGACCCTCACCCGGGCGTTCGGCCCGCCAAGCGGGACCGAACGCCCGACCTCTCCCGGACGGCCCTTCGGGCCTGGGAGAGGTGAACGGCGCGGCACAGGGCTCCGCTCCTCTACAACCTCACGATCTCGCCCGTGGCCGCGGACTTCTCCGCCGCCAGGCAGGCCGCCACCGCGGCCATGGATTCCTCGGGGGTGATGACCGTGGGCTTCTCACCCTTGAGGATGCAGTCGGCGAAGTACCCGACCTCGACGGGCAAAGCGCCGGAGAGCTGGCCGCGGAAGGTGGGCCAGTAGGTGGTGTCCGGGAAGCGGAAGCCGTCGGCATCGCAGACGGCGAAGTTCGGGTACCCGTCATGCACCTGCACCGAGCCCTCGGTGCCGATGATCTCCATGCGCTCGTCGATCTGGAAGGCCGACTTCTCCGGCAGGCACCAGACGTCCTCGACCACCGCCGTGGCGCCGGAGTCGAAGCGGTACATGGTCTGCCCCAGGTCCGGGTTCTTGAGGCCCCGCACATTCACCGTCTGGGCGTAGGCGCTGACGATCTTGGCGCCGGTGAACCACAGCATCAGGTCGGTGTCATGCACCCCGTCGCCGATGATGGGGCCGATCTTCTGGAGGATCTCGGGGGTGATCCACTTCGGCAGATTGCGCCGGGCGTACATGGCGATGATCTTGCCGATCTTGCCCTCCTCGATCTCACGCTTGGCCATGGCGTAGCGGGGGTTGAAGCGGCAGATGTGGCCGACCATGAACATCGAATCCGCGGCCTTGGCGGCGTCCACGATCTGCCGGCAGTCCTCGACGGTGGAGGCCATGGGCTTTTCGCAGAACACGTGCTTGCCCGCCTTGAGGCCCGCAAGGACCGGGGCCAGGTGCTGGTCCCACATGGTGACGACGTTGACCGCATCCAGCTCCGGGTCCTTGAGCATCTCGTTGTAGTCGGTGTATGTGTTCTTGACACCGAATCTCTGTGCCACCTCGGCCAGGCGAGACTCCGTGCGGGTGCACAGGGAGTGGATCTCCACCTGCGGGCAGGCGGCCAGCGCCTCGCAGTGCTTCTCGCCAAACCAGCCGAGACCGATCACGCCGAACTTGACCTTGTCCATCATGTGCCCTCCTTATAGAGGCGGACGGCCGTTGGCCGCCGCCAGTTCGTACCAGATGGTCTTGCTCTCCGGACCCAGGGAGACCTCGCCGGCCGCGAACTCAAGCGGTTCTGCGGCCCGTAGCCCGCGGCCGTCCAGCGCATATGCCGCCAAGGTTCGGCCTGCGCCGAGCTTCACCTTCACCCCCACACCCTCCACGACCGCCGGCCCCGTGCCCCACCGCGTGCCCACGGTGGTGCGCCCCTCGTCCCAGCCCATGCCCTGGTTCTCGGCCTTGCTCATCGCCACCAGCAGCATGCGTCGCGAACGGTCCAGGGGAAGATCGTCCATGGCGGTCAGGGCCACCGCCGCCCAGCCCGTCTCCGTCGGCCCGATCTCGAAACTCAACTCGCCCACCTGCACCGTCTTGCCGGCGATGTGCCCCAGGAGCGCCTTGGTCTTCTGCGTGTCGACGATGAAGCGGTCCTCGCCCTCCGTGATGTTGTCCCACAGCACCTGTCCGGTGTCCGAGGTGACCGCCGCCTCGTCAAGCTCCACTTCGTCCGCCCACGGCTCGCCCCCCTCCGTCCACTCCACGGCGACCCGGTGCCTGACGGCGGCTCTTCTGGGCACTCCCGCCCGGGTCCAGGCGGAGGTGACGCTGCTGCCGTGCTCCACCAACAGCCTCGCCACCTCGCCCCGCGGTACGCGCAGCCGCACCTCCCCCTGCGCCGGCGCCACGTCCCCGCGACGGAACAGATTGGCGGCGATGGGAAAGAACGCCAGCTTCGCCGGGTCGGTCACCATCGTGAAGTACCCGCCGATCTTCGCCTCCTCCCACTGCTCCGGAGTCGTCCCGTAGTCGAACTGGAAGATACCGTCCCAGTCCTGCAGACCGGCGAAGGCGGCCAGCATCGGCATACACTCGGCCCGGTAGTCGTTGGGGGCCGGATGGTTGTACTCGCTGACGGTGAAGGCGCGGTCGGCCACGCGGTGCATGGCCAGGTGCGTCAAGGTGTCCGCCCCCAGCCGTGCCGTCATGGGGCTGTTGCCGATCCGCCAGTTGCTGCCATCCCACGGCCGGCCGGGGAACACCGGATGCTGCCAGTAGGCGTGCATGTCGATGTAATCCAGCCTCGATTCGCGCAAGACCCCGCCCAGGCCACCGTACGAGGCCTGGGTGTCAATCACCGGAGCCTTCAGTCCCAGATCCTGTTTCAGGTACTCGTAGAGCCCCTCGGTATACTTGCGCTCCAATTCCATCGCGAATGCGAACCAGTCCTCCCGGGCCCTGTCGGTATCGTTGGCCACGGGGAAGGCGACATTTCCGTCTTCCAGGGACTGCTCCGGGTCCAGGCCCCTCAGGCCCCCGGGGCGGAGGCCGACCTCGGCCAGCCAGACGTCGCCCAGGGAGTTCGTGCAGTTGAAGCTCAGCCGATTGTGGCCGTCACGGGGCTCCCTGGCCGTGAAAGTCAGCACATGCTCGCTCCACTGCCCGTCGGCCTGCACCGGGGCGCTCAGGCCCACGCTGCGCCAGTCCGGCTCGTCGTACCTCATGCCGACGGTCACGGTGCGGGGCGGATCGGCCTTGATCTTGAACCTTACGGTGTACAGCTCACCCTCGGCCAGCGTGTGGCCCACCTGGTGGATCTGGAAGTCCCAGGAGTTGGTCCCCAGCGTGTTGAGCCGGGCGTGCAGGGCGCGGCCCACGTCCGGGTCGTCCACCACCTCGAACACATCCGTCTGCCGGTGGCGCGACTCCAAGACCCACTGAGCGGTGCCGTCGGAGAACTCCGGGTCGCGGATCAGCTCCTCGCCCAGAGGCTTTGAGCCCTCATCCCAGGCCCGTCGCAGGTTCTCGGTATTGTGGTACCTGTCTTGCAGGAAGCCCAGCCAAAGGCCGCGCAGTTGGCCCACGTAGGGCTCAGGGAGACTGTGCAGCGTCTGGCCGAAGGCGAACTGCAGGAGGCTGTTTTCGTTGTTGAGCTCGACCATGGCGATGCACGGCTCATCCACATAGCGTGTCCGGGTATAGGGGTTGTAGTGGGTGAGCAGGTCTTTGGCGTACTCGCGCTGCAACTGGATCATCCGTGGCTCGTAGTTGTCCACACCCTTATCGTACTTGGGCAGCTCGGCCACGTTCTCGAACCCGTCGGCCTCACCAAACTGCCGCGAGACGTGGAGGTTGAGGTTGGTGTAGATGCCCTGCTGCTTGAGGTGGTAGATGATGAAGTCCAGGCGGTCGAGCTGCTCGGCATCCATGTGCCGATGGTCCTTGTAGGCGGGGTCCCAGATGCCCCGGGGCTTGTACTGATTGTCCATGTGATGGAACCGGACGCAGTTGATGCCCAGGCTCGCCATGCGGCGGGCGATGGAGGGGGCCAGGGCCTTGTCGGGGAAGGCACCGGCGAAGGTGAGGTTGGTGGCCAGGAAACGGACCCGCGAGCCGTCGGGGGTGCGGAAACGGCCGTCGCGCAAGAGCAGGGAACCTTCCTGGCCCGCCGGGGCTCTATTGTAGGTAGAGACGTTCGCGACGCTGCCGGGATCGAGCTCGGAGACGACAAAGGGGAATCGGCCGTCGCCGATCGCTGCAGAAGCGCAGCAGGGGAAACAGGCGGCGAGTGCGAACAAGACAGTACGCATGGGCTGCCTCCCGATTTGTGGCCTGACAGGACATTCACCGGCAGGGCGGATTCTCCTCCGTCCGGGGCCTGCGGGGGAGTGTTGGGAGGGGGCGCGCGTGGTCCGGCATCCTGCAATGAGGTATTGCCATGTCGCAGACGCCGCTGAAGGTCCGTGCCGTCGCCGTTGCGGTGGCCGAAGGTCAAGTCCTGCTGGTCGAGGCCAAGCGCAGCCCGGGGGCGTGGGTGCTTCCGGGGGGCAAGATCGACCCGCGCGAGACGGCACGGGAGGCCGCCCGGCGTGAGGTGGCGGAGGAGACCGGAGTGGCCATCGAGGTTGCCGATCTGATCGCCTACGCCGAGGTTCGCTGCGAGGCCGAGGACCTCCTGGAGCTGTACTTCCGGGCGGCACCGGTGGACACACCCGCCCCGGACCTGCCTCCCGGTCCGGAGGGTCGCACCGGCCGCTGGGTGGAGGAGGCCCGGCTTTCCGGCATCGTTTACTATCCCGCCCAGTTGCCGGACCTGTGCGCCCTGAGCCGTTCCGGCGACGGCCGCGCTACCTACCTGGGCTGCAGGGATCTGCGCTGACTGGGGTTCGTCGCTTGAGCCGGTCGGTCCGGGTGGCCGTCGAGGCGGCGGCGGACCACGGGGCGCCGGCGGCGGGCCCGAACAGGTCGATCGTGAGGGCGAGGGTCTTGTCTCACAGCGCATCTGCGCGCGAATTGGAGGTGAGACCAAAAGGCATCACACGTGACGCTGCGCCGACCTAGTTGACATCGGTGGTCTGTTGTCCTAGAGTGATACCACTATGGTCACGCCGCTTTCGGACCAAGGCGGGGGGCGAGAACCTTGCGTTTGACTGGACGCGTCAAGTGGTTCGACGCGCAGAAGGGGTACGGCTTCATCGAGCGAGAGGGCGAGCGGGACGTGTTCGTCCACTTCTCCGTGATCCAGATGGAGGGGTACAAGTCGCTGGATGATGGCGAGGAAGTGGAGTTCGACATCGTCGAAAGCGATCGGGGGCCGCAGGCGGCCAATGTCATCCGCCTGGGCCGCAGCGAGCCCGAGGAGCCCTTCGCCGCCGACGAGACCGAAGCTCTCTGGTAACAGCCACGCCTGGCCATCTGCGCAGGCTGCGGAGAAGAAAGTGGCATTGACTAGCGTCGCACCCGATGCCGACGGCATCCCGGGGTGCGGCAATACCGGGAGGTTCCTTTGCCGCATGAGAATAGAATTCAGTGGGCGTAACTTCGAGGTCACGGAACGGTTCCGAGCGCACGCCGAGCCACGGATCGAGACCCTGGAGCACCTTTTCGACCGCATAGGCACCGTGCGCATCACCTTGTCGAACCAGCGGGCGTGGAAGACCGTGGAGATCAACCTGGAGGCCGACGGGCTGCTGCTGAGGGCCGAGGAACGCACCAACGACGAGCTCGCCAGCTTTGACAAAGCCCTCGATCGGCTCGAACGGCAACTCCGGCGCTATCGCGACAAGGTCAAGCATCACTCCAAGAAATCCATCCGGCAGGCCGCCGCTGAGGAGGCGCAAGCCTCCACAGAGGTGGTCGAGGAGGAGGAGGAGGTGCCGGCGGAGGTCACTGTCGAGTCCGAGGACATCCGCATCATCCGGACCAAGGCCCATGCGCTCAAGCCGATGACGCCGGAAGAGGCGGCCCTGCAGATGGAGCTTCTGGGGCACGACTTCTTCCTCTTCTTCGACGCGCAAAGCGAGCAGGTGGAGGTCGTGTATCGCCGGCGCGACGGTGGCTACGGGCTCATTGAGCCCGCCGTCAGCTAGACGCGGCGGGCGACTCCTACAGGCCTCGCCCTCCCCCCGGCGGTTGAAACTCCTTGCGGCCCCCGCTACAATGCGGGGGCCGCAAGCGTTCTGCCTCGCCGCCGGCCGGGCCCCCGCGGCGCCGACACCCGCGGGAGAGGAGAGCCCATGCAGCACCAGACCCCCGAGAACACGCCCACAACGTGGGTCGTCGTCGCCACCTACAACGAGGCCGAGAACCTGCCCCTCCTGCTGCAGCGGCTGCTCGCCTCGCCCGTCCGCACCGGCCTGTGCATCGTGGACGACGGGTCCCCGGACGGCACCGGCCAAATCGCCGAGCAGTGGCGCCAAAGGTACCCGGAGAGGCTCGATGTCATCCACCGACCCGGCAAGCTGGGCTACGCCTCGGCCCATCGCGACGGCATGCGCCGGGTCCTGGACCTCGGGGCCCGGAGCGTCGTCACCATGGATGCCGACCTGTCCCATGATCCGGAGCGTCTCGGCCCCATGCTTGAGGCACTGGCCGGGGCCGACGTGGTGGTGGGCTCCAGGTACGTTCCCGGCGGCCGGGTGGAGAACTGGTCGCTCTTCCGGGTGTTGCTCAGCCGCGTCGGTGGCGGCGCGGTGACGAGGCTGCTCACCGGCCTGCGCCAGGCCGACTGCACCAGCGGCTTCCGGGCCTATCGCCGCGACACCCTGCTCCGGGCCGATCCCTGGACCACCCGCGCCGATGGCTACGGCTTCCTCGTTGAGCTGCTCTTCCGCTGCCAGAGGCTGGGGGCCAAGATCACCGAGGTCCCCATTGTCTTCGTCGACCGCCGCGCCGGTCGCTCCAAGCTCTCCCGACGCATCATCCTCGAAAGCGCCGTGCTCTGCTTCAGGCTGCTGTGGCAGCGGATCACCACCCGACCGCCGGGCCATTCGCCGGACAAAGGGAGTCTTGCATGATGACGCACACCGCCGATCTCGACCTCCGATTCTTCGACGCCAACTGCATGGTGGGCATGCAGGCCAATCGCCACCCGGCCACCCCGGCGAACCTGCAGCAGACCATCGACGACTACCGCTACTACGATATCCACGCTGGCCTGGCGTTCCACGCCATGGCCCGGGACTATGCCCCCGACTACGGCAACAGGCGCCTGCTTTCCGAGCTGGGCGGCAGGGAGCGGTTCGCGCTGCAGTGGGTAGTGATGCCCCATCACACCTACGAGATGGCCCCGGCCGCGGAGCTGGTGGCCGAGATGCTCTCTCTGAACGTGCGCGCCGCCCGCTTCTACCCCCGCGCCATGGGCTTCGGGACCTCCGATGCCATCTGCGGGCCGCTGCTTGCGGCCCTGCAGGAGCACCGCGTACCGCTCTTCGTCGGTGTCGCCGAGCTCGATATCCCCGCGGCGGCGGAGTTGTGCCGGAGGTACCCCGAGCTGCCTGTGGTCCTGTGCGATGTGTCCTGGGGCTCGGATCGGCAGATCAATGCGCTGTTTTCGCAGGCTCCCAACCTGCATCTGGACACCTGGTCCTTCCAGGGCCACCGGGCCTATGAGCGCTTCTGCGAGCTGTTCGGCTCACAGCGGCTCTTGTTCAGTACGGGGCTTCCCGAGCGCAGCCCCGGAGCGGCGCGGATGATGGCCGTGTACGAGCAGATCGACCACGAGGCCCGGCGCAATATCGCCGGCGGCAATCTGCTGCGCCTGCTGTCCGGTGTCAGGGGCGCTCAGGGGCAGGTGCCCGCCCTGGCTCCGTACGGCGAGCGCGACGACGACCCGATCGTGGAGAAGGTCAGGGTCGGCGCGCCGTTGAGCGAGGAGTTCGTCATCGACTCCCACTCCCATATCGCCCACGACGGCTGCATGGGGGTGTCCTCCGTCGCCCTGGCCTACAACGACATCGACGGCCTCGTCGGCACCATGGACCGCCTGGGCATCGACATCACCCTGCCCAGCACCTGGAGCGGCATCAGCATTGGCGACCCGGCGGCCAATGACATCGTCATCGCCGCCAAGGACCGGTACCCCGGCCGCGTCATTCCCTACGGCTGCATCAACCCCAACTACCCGCAGCAGATCGCCGACGAGTTCGCCCGGGTGTTCGAGGGCGGTCTGGTCTACGGCTTCAAGCCCTACCCGCCCCGGCAGCAGGTGGCCCTCACCGATCCGCGCAATGAGCCGATGCTGCGCTTTTGCCATGACAAACAGCGCCCGGTGCTGTGCCACATGGGCTTCAACGCCACCGGCAGCGTGACGCCGGATCAGGTGGACCAGCTCGCCGCGCAGTACCCGGGCGCGACGTTCCTGATGGCCCATGCCGGCCAGAGCTGGCCCATGGCCGAGGCCACCGTGAAGGTCGCCCGGAAGCACAGAAACGCCATCGCGGAGATCACCTACACCGCGATTCTGTACGACTTCATCGAGTTTTTCGTACGGAACGTCAATGCCGAGCAGATCGTTTTCGGCAGCGACTGCGTGATGCGCGATGCCGCGCCGCAACTGGGCTGGGTGGCCTGGGCAAGACTGCCCATCGAGCAAAAGCGCCTGATCCTCGGGGGCAATGCCGCCAGATTCCTCCGGCTGCCCGCCCAGAAGCGCAGGCCGATCGTGTGAGGAAGGGGCAGCCGGGCCGCCCGAACGGCCGACGTCGCCACATCGCCTGCCCTTCGGGCTGCCCCTCTCTCCCCTGCTCTGCGATACGGCGCGGTGGGGTCTCGGCCGTCGTGCGGAAGCGCCGCGTGCCTTGCCTGCCATCGGCGGTCACCGCTTCGCAGTGGTGTAGGCCTGGTCGGGACGGTTGGGCTGATCGGGGAAACGATACGCCAGGAGGCCGTCTCGCACCATTGGCACAAGGAACCTGTCGCGCAGTGCGTCCGCACTGCGATTGACTAGCTGAGCCAGGACATGCCGCGTTAGATACCGGCCTCTGCACAAGCCCAGAATGATGGCCTGCATCTCAGCACGGCGAAGGTGGCTGCCCGGAACCGAACGAGACGCCAGTTCCCGCAGTCGCGCCAACTCCTCCCCAGGTAATCCGTCGAGACTCTGTTGGGAGTCTAGGACGATCTGCTGGGAGTCCCGCTCCAACTGTTGGGAGTCCCGCTCCAACTGCTGGGAGTCCCGCTCCGACTGCTGGGAGTCCCGCCCTAAGTGTTGGGGGTTCCCCGCCCCCATGGGTGCCGAGGCACCGGCGGACTGCTCAGAGGCATCGGCCGGTCGAGGGGGAGAGATGGGGCGCACCGACGGGGAGCCAGGTAACCGATACCGTGTCCCTCTCTTCTGCCCGACCTGCTCCAGCATCCCCCGAGCCACCAGGCCCTGTAGCATCTTGGTTAGGTCCGCCGGATGCCGGCTGGACACGCGCTGCATCCGGGAGTTGGAGACCCGCCATTCCACGTCGGCGGTGACGAGGGCATGCACCTCGTCCGCATCGAGCTCGTCCATCTGCGCGCCGAACATGTCTCGAAGTCGCCGTAGCGAGTCGTCAGGCACCAAGCTGACCATGGGCAGCACAACCCGCACGCGGTCGGGCTGAGTTGTCTCCTCGATGTCCGGAGAGCGCCAGTTCTGCGACCTCCAGCCCCGCAGCATCTTGCTGAACCCAGAGCCCGCTCGCTCCCCGTACCCCAGGAACCCCAGCATTCGCTGCAGGCCGGTGTTCCGGCACTCGCTGACCCCACCGCGCAGTGCCGTTCCTTCGAAATCAGCAACGTCCCCGGGTTCGCAAACTCCAGACGGTCACGGAACTTCTCGATGACGATGCCGCCCTGGCCGGCGTAATCGGCGTGCACCCGGGCGTTGACCAGAGCCTCACGCACGGCTTGGTGCACTTCCGTATCGTCGATGCGGACGAGGTTCTCGTTCAAGCGGAAGGGGGTCTTGATGTCGGCGGTGAGGCGGGGAAGCACCCTCTGCAGAAACTGCAAGAGGTTGCACTCCCACTTGCCGTCGTAGGTTACGCGGTCAGTCCAGCGGTCGGCGAGGTCATTGGAGACGCGCTCGCGGTAGTCCACGCCGAAGGCAGGCACGCCGTCGGGATCCAAGATCGCGCGGTTGAGCCCGAACATCAGCAGCCCGGCGATGGTCAGCCCCTCGTGCCCCGTCTGGCGGTCCACGCGGTAGGCCCCGATGTTCTCCAGAAACGGTCGATCCTCGTCGGCAAGCCAGGGATGGCCGGGGTCACGCGAGGACCATAGTTGACGGTACTGCTTCAGCGTGGCCTGGTCTATGTCATCGAGCCCAAACCCGTCCAGGACCGCCGCGTCCAGAGCTTGCCCGGACTGCTCCGCCAACATGCGCCGGACCTCGCCCTCGCCGCACAGATAGTCGCCCTCGTAGCCCCGACGGTATGTACCCGTCAGTGGGTTGCTGCGGATGTAGACCGGTCGCTGCTGTCGCGTTGCCCTCGGGACGGCGATGGCCACAACGTCTCTGCCATCGACGCTCACCACACGCACACCGGCGCTTGCCACCAGGCAGGCGCTCACCAGTTGCGGGTTGTTGACGCCATTCCAGAACGTGCTCACCATCTGCATCGCATTGGGCAGGCCGCTGACCCCGAAGCAGCCGTTCGTCTCAGCCACACCCAACACGATGGTCCCACCGTCGCTGTTGGCCATGGCACTGTACGTCTCCCAAAGTGACTTGGGGAAGCCGTCGCGCGCGGTCTTGAACTCCCAGTCCGCAGCCTCGCCCGCACCCACCGCTTGGAGTATGTCCACTTCCGTCATCGCGCACCATCCTCATCACACAGCTTGGGTCCCGCGGGTGCCTTGCCCGGTCGCGTGCCGTTCGCCCGGAGCGGCTCTCTCCGCTTGCCTCTCGTGGCTCAACCGCCGCAGGCGGCCGCGAACCTCGCGGCGCGCGGGAGCGCCGATCGCATGCCGCCGACCCTGCCTCGTCTCCGAGAAGCCGTGGCCCGGCTCCGCGTCGGTTCCCCGGCGGCCCGTAACTCGGACCGTAGGCGGGTCCCGGCGGTCGTCGCCGCAGCCATGCACGCCTCCCTCCTGCCGCGCCTCCGGCTGGCGCGGCAAGAGGGAGAGGACGGCGGTGCGCCGTCACCGGTGCCGTTGACGCCACACCCGCCTCTACACCTCCAGCCGATACAGGTCCCGGGGGTTGTCAAACAGCAGCCTCCTGCCCAGAGCCACCGCCTGCCCCACGGTTAGCAGATCATCGGCCACGCGCCGCGCCAGCACCCGGCAGATGTCCTCCTTGGCCATCTGCAGGTGCCCGTAGACCTTCTCCACCGGTCTGGAGTAGTCGCCCCCGAAGCCGAGGATCTTGTGCGTCGGCACCATGTCGAGCCACTCGTCCAGAGCCGATACGGTCATCTGTGGCGACACGATATGGCACCAGCACAGGTTGAGGTACGCGTTGGGGAAGTCCTTGCCGATCACCGCCATCTCGCGGACCCACGGGATCGCCGCGTGGTACAGGTCAAACCGAGTCTTGCGGTGCTTGAGCATGACCGGGATCATGTGCTTCGGATGGGTCGTGTAAAAGTCATTCCAGTTGTCCCAGATGATGCCGCAATGCACCGCCACCGGCATCTGCAGCTCGCCACAGACCTCGATCGCCTCGTGCAGGAGATACGCGTCCAGCAGTTCGGCCTCCTGCCGCGTCGCCGTGCCCAGGTTGTCGCAGGCCCTGCGGGCCTCCTCTTCCGAGGGATCGGCCACCTGGTGGCTCATCATCTTCATCCCCACGACACCGTCGCGGTCGCGGCGGCCGGCGAAGACCTCGCGCATCTTCTCCCGCAGCTCCTGGAATGAGGGGCAATCGCCGTGCTCGCGGTCCTTGGCCAGCCCTGCGGCGGTGGGCCATCCCGCCAGCGGCAACAGCGGCACCAGCAGGTCGCGGTCCTCCTCGGGAGCGTAGCCCACCTGGGTCAGCGCCACGCGAATGTTGCACCTGTCCCGCAGCACCCGCTTGTAGATCCCGGGCGTGTTGGCCTCCTGCATCCGCTGTGACAAGACGCGGTAGGTGTCCTGCGAGATGTCCTCGCAGCCGTAGAACTCGCGGGCGGCGATCAGGGCGGGGCGCGAGTACGAGCCATACCTGATGCACTCCCAGAAGGGTGCAAACAGCCGCCACTTGTCGTCCAGGTCCATCTCCGCCGACTGGAAGGCGTCGTACTGCTCCTGCGTCATCCCGGCGGCCTCCAGATCGGTCTGCGTGTAGTGCGAAAACAAGGTGGAGAAGTCCACCGGCGAGCCGAGGCGAACCCGCTCGGGTGGGAGGTGCTCGTGGGCGTCGATGACCGGCACCTGTGCCAGGGCTTCCAGCAGGCGTCTTCGGATGCTGCGCTCTTGCATGGCCGATGCCTCCATGTCGGTCTGAGATGTGCGGGCCTGTTGAGGTCAGTTCCCGCGGCGAGCCCGGGTCTCCTGCCGCGGAGATGTGTCCTGCGCTGCTTTGGTGGGCGCAGGTGGCGTGTAGCGGCGCTGTAGGGCGCGGGCCAGTACCGCGCCGATGCCGTTCCGCCGTTCCGCGCCACGCGCCACCTCCGTTCCGCCAGACACCTCGGCAGGCGGCGAACTTCGGGCACGGATCGGCAGTCTGTGAGGTTGCGGAGGGCCCAAGAGCCGTGCTGTTGCCTGCCCGGTTGCGCGCCCGGAAGCGGCGCCTGTGCGCGGGCGGCCGTGCATTTGCGGCTCAAAGAAGGCGTCATGATGGGGAAGGAGGTTGCGGCGTCGAGGGACAATATGTACACTTGGCCCGTAGGAGGGCATCCGTTGGCCTTGCACGTTGAGCGCAGGCCGTGCACCGAGCGTCTCTGCGGCGCCCGGCCACCACGGGGCGCATGAAGCCGGCGGGCCGCTCGAAAGGAGAGGACGACACACGATGCGATTATGCCTCGCTGTTTTGGTAGCCCTGAGCATCGCTACCGCGACATTCGCACAAATGGGGCCGGAGATGGGCATGGGGATGGGCATGGGGATGGGCATGGGAGCCATGGTGCCCCCGGCCATGCTGGACATCGGCCCCGTGTGGTCTCCGTCCGGTGATTCGGTGGTTTTCACCCGCCTGACCGGTCAGTTCCAGAGCAATAACTGGACGGCGGCCAATCTCAGCGGTGGCATGGGCGGCATGGGCATGGGTCCTGAGATGGGCATGGGCATGGGTATGGGTATGCCGGGCATGGGCTATGGGGGCGCCGACCTCTCCAATGAGGGTCTCATGTCGGCTCAGGCCGCCGGAGGCGGCGAGGGCGACAGACTCATCGAGGGGCGCGTGCTGGTTCAGGATGCCGCGGGAGACACAATCGTGGTCATCTATCAGGGCTCCGGGATGCGAGAAGCCGGGGCCTGGGGGATCTCCGGCGTCAGCTTCGGGAGCAGCGCCGCCGTCAGGTGGGTGTCCGTCAGTAGCCAGTGGATGCCGGCCTGGGTCTCCATCTCGCCCAACGGAGACATGATCGGCGTACCGTGGGAGCGCAATGGCAAGTTCGTGGTCTTCTTCCCGACGCAGGCCGATGTGCAGGCCCCGGCGGGCAACTGCCCGGTGGGCGATCTCAAGCGCCCCGCGGGATGGGCGGCCGACGGCAGCGGTGTGTTCGTGCTCGAGGCCACTCAGACGCCCGGAATGGGGATGGGCATGGGCATGGGAATGGGACCGGAGATGGGAATGGGCATGGGAATGGGGCCCGGTATGGGACCGGAGATGGGCATGGGAATGGGGATGGGCATGGGAATGGGCGGCATGGGCTCGAACCTCGTCCTGGGCAAGCCCGACGGCTCCTTGACAAAGGTCATCGAGGGTGTGGGTAACGAGAGCTTCGCCGTCGGTGTACCGGGCACGTCCGACCTCGCGGCATGGCTCAACCCAGCTTCAGGAGCCCCCGGCACCTCGGTCACCTCCTGGCCCGGTGCGCAACTGGGCGTCTACTTGTACGCCCTGGACGGAACTCAGAAGGCCAAGCTCACCTCCCAGAAGGTCCTGGAGATGAAGCCTTCCCCGGATGGCAAGTATGTCGCCTTCGTCTGGGGCAAGCAGGCACCGTACAGCCTGGCGGCGGCTCCCGTGGACGGTGGGGCGGTGAAGCGGCTGGCTTTCGATCTCGTCGGACCGGTGAGCGGTGTCCCTTGCTTCAGTTGGTCTCCGGATAGTCAGAAGATCGCCTATGGCGCGTACTCCGACGACGAGCCCAACGGCGTCTTCGCGGTGGACGTCGCCACAGGCGCCCGGACGCGGCTGTCCTCGGCGCCCGAGCTGCAGACCAACCGACCCGGCCGCTGAGGCAGGGCCAACACGGAGGCGAAAGATCATGCGCTTAGCGTTTGTCACCATCTGCATTCTCCCGCTCCTGGGCCTGCCGGCCTTCGCCCAGCCCATGGGACCCGAGATGGGCATGGGGATGGGAATGGGGATGGGAATGCCGCAGGGGTTTGTGGACTTCAAGCCCGTCTGGTCTCCCGACGGCAAGTGGATTGCCTTCTCCCGGGTGGGCCAGGGACAGCAGGACCCGGCGCAGGGGGTGCGGGGAGGCCTCGTGCCCGTGCAGGACGGCAAGCCGGGTGAGGTGAAGTGGATTGGCTACAACGTCTCGCCGCTGGCCTGGTCACCCGACAGCAGCCAACTCGTCTGCGGCATCGCCGGAGGTACCAGCGGCCAGAACATGTACGGCGGATTCTGGCGCGGCGCCGCCGACGGCACGGGGATGAAGCTGCTGGCCCCGGCCAAGGCCCCGAAGATCGCCGTCTACTCGCCTGATGGCGCCAAGCTGCTCATGGTGGATGAGCGCGCCAAGGACCACCACGAGATCCTGGTGGGCAGCGGCGAGGAGAACCCCAAGATCATCTGCGTCGTGCGCGATGGCGAGAAGTACATCGGCTGCGGCTGGACCAACACCGGAGACGGCCTCTGGCTTCTGGCCGAGATCCCCGACAAAGGCGCCCCCAAGCGCGGCGACGAGCTGCCCGCCAGTGCCCTCAAGGAGGGCGCAGTCGGCGGCATGATGGGCGGCGGCATGATGGGGCCGGGAATGGGAATGGGACCCGGGATGGGTCCGGAGATGGGCATGGGAATGCCCGGGATGGGACCGGGAATGGGAATGGGCATGGGACCGGGAGTGGGAGTGGCGGCTCAGCCCAAGAAGATTCTCTACCTCGTCCCCCTGGACGGCTCGCCAAGGAAGCCGATCGGCGAAGACATCGAGTTCGCCGCCTGGTCGCCGACCGAACCTCTCATCGCGATGGTCAAGAAGGTCACTGTCCAGGCCCAGGCGGGCCCGGGCATGGGAATGGGACCCGGCATGGGCATGGGACCCGGCATGGGAATGGGACCCGGTATGGGAATGGGGCCTGAGATGGGCATGGGCATGGGCATGGGCATGGGGATGGCGTCGACTACCGAGGAGTACATGGCTCTGCGCGCGGCCGACGGTGGCGAGGATGATGAGGTCCGCGTCGCCGATCCTACCGTGCCGATCAAGACGCCGATGTGGTCGCCGGACGGCAAGATGCTTTGCGGCGCCGAGTTCGCCGAGGGGCGCGTGCTTTACATCGCCCCTCCGGACCCGCCCATGATCGAGGCGGCCCAGGATTACGACCCGGCCGTCAAGACCGAGGGTTCCGTGGCGTGGTCGCCGGACGGTAAGATGTTGGTCTACTCCGGCGCCATTGACGAGGAGCGCCCCGGCGACGGCGGCGACACCGAGAAGTTCATCGTCCGCGGTCTGTTCATACGCGACCTGGCCACCACCGGCTATGAGGTGGCCACCAAGAACGAGAGCAAGGCCCAGGGCATGTACGGCATGGGCATGGGGATGGGCATGCCCGGCATGGGCCCGATGTAGCCTCACAGCGAACACATGACGGCCAGCTACCGTACCCGGTCGGGGGCCGGCGCCTGATCCACAGCGGGCCCGGCCCCCGGCCCTTTTCTGTCCCTAGCCTAAGCCCCGGCGGCGGGTGCAGTCTCCCCCGGCGCTCACTGGAGTGACACCGATGGCAGCCAATGAGCCGCAACTGGTGGCCGATGTCCCCTGCGTCTGCGGCGAGAACCCCCTGTGGCATCCCACCCAGCGCCGGCTGTACTGGGTGGACATCCCCCGGGGGATGCTGCTTTCCTACGATCCCGCCACCGGCCGGCACGAGACCTGCCTGCAGACCGACCCCATCGGGGGCTTCACCATCCAGCAGGACGGCAGGCTCTTGCTGTTCATGGCCGGGGGAGCTGTGAGGCTGTGGGACGGCGCCGCCCTGGTCACGGCGATCGAGGGGATCCCGCAGGAGGCAGACACCCGCTTCAATGATGTCATCGCCGACCCGCGGGGACGGGTATTGGCCGGGACCATGTCCACTCCCGACCGGCCCGGCCGGCTGTACCGCCTGGAGACCGACGGCAGCTATGAGGTCATCATTCAGCCCGTGGGCTGCTCCAACGGCCTGGGGTTCACTCCCGATCGCCGCCGGGTCTACTACACCGATTCGATCCCCCGTGAGATCACCCTGCTGGACTACGATCAGGCCACCGGCGCCCTCACCAACCGTCGGCTTTTCGCCTCCCTGGATCAAAGCGAGGGCCTTCCCGACGGCCTGACGGTGGATGCCGAGGGCTTCGTCTGGTCCGCCCGCTGGGACGGCGGCTGCGTGGTGCGCTACGCCCCGGACGGGTCCGTCGACCGCCGCATCGATCTCCCCACGCCCAAGGTCACCAGCGTGATCTTCGCCGGGGAAGCCTATGAGGACTTATACGTGACCACCGCGGGGGGCGATGAGCGCGGTGCGGATGACCCGCTGGCCGGATCGCTGTTCCGCCTGTGTCCCGGCGTCAGAGGTGTCCCCGAGTTCCCGTCACGGGTCGCGGTGTGAGGCCCGCGGAACGGTAATCCACAGTGCGTTCCGTCGCAACGGCCCGCCGCCGGGCCCGCCATCGAGGTGCCACGATGCTATCGAACGTGAAGGTCAAGTCGCTGGATGTGTTCTACACTCCGTGCACGGCCCGCACGCCGCTGAAGTTCGGTGCCGTCGTCGTCGAGCAGCTCGATCTGTGCAAGGTCAGGGCAACCGTTGAGAACGGTCGCGGCCGTGTGGCGGAGGGCTGGGGAGCCATCTTCGTCATGGACTTCTGGGGCTGGCCCGACCCCTCCTTGAGCCACCCGGCCAAGGAGGCCGCGATGAAGGACGTCATCGCGGGCTTTTCCGACCTCGTCCTGGACTACCCCGAACACGCCCACCCGATCGGCCTGTTTTTGGACCTCGAGGACGATCTGCGGGCGCTCAATGAGGGCGTCTGCGACCGGCACCGCCTCTCGCCCGCCCAGCCTTTCCTCAGCGCACTCGTCTGCGCCTCGCCCATCGACGCCGCCATCCACGACGCCTTCGGCAACGTCAACGGCATCGATACCTATGCCGGCTACGGTATCGAGTACATGCAGGACGATCTTTCCCGCTGGCTGGGGCCGCGATTCCAGGGCAAGTGGCCCGGCGACTACGTCTTGCCCTCCTACAAGCCCTCCATTCCCGTCTTCCATCTGGTTGGCGGTCTGGACAAGCTCACCCGTGACGAGCTGTCCGCCGACGATCCCGATGACGCCATGCCCAACTGTCTGGAAGACTGGGTCGCCGCCGAGGGCCTGTACTGCCTCAAAGTCAAGCTCCGCGGCAATGATCTGGAGTGGGACGTGCAGCGCACCATCGACGTGCATGATATCGGCCGCCGCGAGCTGGACAAGCTGGGCATCGCACCTTTGCACGTCACCGCCGACACCAATGAGCAGTGCGAGAGCCCCCAGTACATCATCGAGATGCTCCACAAGATCCGGGAGCGCTCCGCGGCCTGCTACGAGTCGATTCTCTACATCGAGCAGCCCACCGAGCGCGACCTTTCAGCCTCCCGCCACGACATGCGGCGGCTCTCGGCCCTCAAGCCCGTCATCGTCGATGAGAGCCTCACCGATGTGGAGAGCTTCGACCTGGCCATGGACCTGGGCTGGTCCGGCATTGCGCTCAAGAGCTGCAAGTGCCAGAGCTCCGATGCGCTGTTTTGGTCCAAGGCCTCCGAGCTGGGCATCGCCTACAGCGTGCAGGACCTCACCAACCCCTCGCTGGCTCTGATGCACTCGGTGGGCCTCGGCGCCCGGCTCAACACGATCATGGGCGTCGAAGCCAATAGCCGCCAGTTCTTCCCCGCCTCCACACAGGAGGCCGAGAAGGCCGTGCATGCCGGCATCTTCCGCCTCCACGGGGGCGAGGCCGACACAGCCAGCCTCCAGGGAACCGGCCTGGGGTACCAGATGGAGAGACTGCAGGAGGCGGGGTGGCTGCCGGAGGGCTAGAAGCCCGGCCGAGAAGTCTGGCCGGCCCGGTTCCTGTCATTCTGAGCGTCCATCTCGCGCAGCGAGATAGCGAGGAATCTCGCGGAATGCCAGGAGATGCCTCGAGCTGCTCCCTCCGGGAGCGGGCGCTCTCAGGGCGTCTCACCGCTCAGACACGGGGAACGCCGAGCTCCACGCAGAACGACAGTAAGCACCGGGGACGCTGAAGGACGAGCAGGACGCCACCGCGGATTGCGGCCTCGTTGGCCGGAGGTCCCCGGGGCGCTGCGCCGCGCCTCGAAGCGACAAGGATCGTTCGCAGCCGGGCCCACTGTGGGCCCGGCTGTTTGATTCCGGTCGCGGAACCGGACGACTTTAGTTGCGAAATCGCTTGACAACGTGACTAACAAACATTACTATAACCTACAGCAAACTGGTACTGGAGGGCTTACCAATGGCCGACACCACACTGGATGCAAAGGGTCTTGCCTGTCCGATGCCCATCGTCAAGCTCAAGAAGGCCACGAAGGACCTCGCCGCCGGAGACACGATCACGGTCTTGGCCGATGATCCCGGCTTCGAGCCCGATGTGAAGGCCTGGGTCGAGGCTCAGGGGCACGAGTTGGTCTCTTTGGCCGAAGACGGCGGCGTGTTCACGGCCGTCATCGCCATCCGCTAGCCCGTCGGGCCATCTGCCGATGGCCCGGAAAGAGGTGAAAGAAAGATGTCATTTGAGGACAACCCGCACCAGCCGAAGGAGGCGCCGATCGGCGTTTTAGCCGGGTAGCGGGTTTAGGTCATGGCGGCGTTAAAA
>CAZXDD010000073.1:2931-19155 GCA_964639415.1 uncultured Armatimonadia bacterium | reverse complement strand
GATGGAATCTCGTGACTGGAGTTCAGACGTGTGCTCTTCCGATCTCTTAGCAAGGCGCGAGGAGGGGGCGACCTGGAAGAACCGATTGAGGTCCTCAGGCAGGTCGATGTCCAGCGAAAGCCCCGGGCGGACTACCTGGGCGACACGTAGGTCATGGCCCAGCGCGTGCCCCAGATGGGTGTGAAAGCTGCCACTCCCCAACACCTCCCCGAACGCGTACGGGAAGCCCTCCGGCTCATTGAGCAGCATGGCGTTCGTGCCGCGCCCCCGCCCATCGGGGGCCAGGATAACGTCGGCTCCGCCGTGCCACCGGGCGATGATCGCGTCGATGTCCTCCACCGACAGAAGCGGCAGGTCCGAGGACAGAAACAGCATCGCCGCACGCCCCCTGATCCGGCTGTCCTCGCTGGCGTCGGCCACGTCTCGCCGCATCCCCAGCACGCCACCCTCGATCAGCGTTGCCCCACATTCCTCGGCCAGAGGCGCCAGCTCCGCCGGGCCGCACAGGAAGGTCTCATCCAGATCGGGCACATCGGCGCACACGCACAGCACATGGCGCAGCATCTGGATCGAGAGCGCTCTGCGCACCGGCCTGGGCAGCACGGAACGCAGACGCGTCTTGGCCCGATCCAGAGTCTTCTGGACCACGAGGGCGACCAGTTCCTCTCGTGGGACGGTGGCCATGGTCCGGCACTCGTGCCGCGGGCAGTGATGGGTGGCGGGCACGGAGAGACCTGCGCGGCCCTCCGACTACCCCCTTACAGGCTTCGCCGCCCGCCCCCGCACCTCCTTTGCCCCGGCGCGGACGCTCAGCGCCGCGATGCCCATATCCGCGGCCCTCCATGCGGCCGGGGCCTGTCCCGGCGCCGTCTCACCACACGGGCAGCCACGTCAGCCACCCACCCGGCCCCTCGCGATTGGCGCGGGCGTAGAACGGGACCAGCTCAACCTCGCCATGGCGACGGCGCCCTCCGGCCCGGCGGTAGAGCTCGGCCCCCGCCCAGTCCGCGGCCAGCACTACAGGCGCCCGCAGCGTCGGAATGCCGTCCAGGGCCCCCTCGCCCCAGGTGGGCTCCACTTCGCCCTCAGGGACCCCTCGCACCCGCTCCAGCCCGACATCGGCTAGGCTCGCCTGCTCCAGGCAGTACACCAGCGGGCCGCGCCGGTACGCCATCTGCCCCCGACATTCCGCCGCCGCGGGATGGCCCTCAACGACTGAGGGCGGCATGGGCATCTGCAGCGTAACCTTCGTCCGCGCCTCCCAGCGCCGCCGGATGGCCATGTACTCCCCGGACCGCGCTCCCGCCGGCGCCTGACCGCCGACCTCCACGGTGGCGCCCTCGCACCAGCCGGGTATCCGAAGTCGCAGCGTGAACTCTGTGGGCCCCGGCACCGACACCTCTACCACGACGCGCCCATCGTGGGGGTACTCCGTGGACACCGCTATGTCCACACCGGTTCCGTCCGCCAGATGGTGCCGAGCCCTGCAGGTCGTGTACAGGTTGACAAACAGGCCTTTGGCGTCGGCGGAGAAGACGTACTCCGCAAGCTGGCCCAGGAAGCGGATCGCGTTCGGGAAGCAGCAGGTGGTGCTGTGCAGCCCGGGCAGCCGGGTGCGGGTGAAGGCACTGTGCCCGTGGTCGCTGGCCATGGAGGCCTCGCTCAGCACGCGGATGGGGTTGTAGTAGAACACCGCGAGCTGATCCAGCGACAGGGCACCCAGAAAGTGGTTGTACAAGATGGTCTCGATGCGGTCGAAGTGCCTGGCCTCCGGCTTGAGGGCGTGCATCCGCCAGCCCAGAAGCATCATCCCTACCGAGGCGCAGGTCTCCGCGACGCGACCGCTCTGGGGCAGGTCATACGGCAGCTCGGGGATGATCTCGCCGGGACGGAACGCCACCCCGCCCGTGGGATAGCAGCGCGTGTCCGCAATCTCGTCCCACAGCTCAGGAACGTGCTGCATCGGCAGCGGGTCACCGGTCTCCATGGCAAGCTCGACCAGCGCCGTCAGAAGGTACCCAACGCGCACCGCATGGCGTCGCCCTGCCCCGCAGTTGAGCTCACCGACCGTCCGAGCCACCTGGAACATGCCCGCGATCTTCCCGGCGAAGTCTAGATAGCGCTCGTGTCCCGAGGCGCGATACAGCCTCACCAGGGCCAGCTCGATCTCCGGGTGCTCGTGGTCGCCGACCCCCGCGAAGTAGTCGTTCCCCTGCTCGTAGCCTGCCAGGAGGAAGTCGGCCCAGCGGCAGGCGGCCTGCAGCAGCCGGTCGTCCCCGGTGGCCCGGTGGTGTGCCACCGCGGCCTCCATCAAGTGCCCGGCACAGTACAGATCGTGCCACATGCCCGTATCCCAGCGGCGCTCCGGCTTGATATACGTCGCGATCGGGCCGTCGGCCTCCCGGGCCGCAAGCAGCATCTCCACGACGCTCTCCATCTGCTCGCGAACCAGGTCCGCCCCGGGGTCATGGATCACCGCATAGGCGGCACCCTCCAGCCACTTGTACAGGTCCGAGTCCGGGCCGTAGCGGATGTCCTCCGGGGCGAAAGCCTCCCCCTTGAGCATGCGCCGGAACCCACCCGGAATGGGGCTGTTGAAAGCCGCGGGAATCGTGCGGTCGATGTTGCCCCGGACCCGCTCGCCCAGGAAGCCCTGGAGGTCGATGCTCCCCAGCGGCAGGGGCCGGCATTGCGAGCCGCTTTGCGACCAGTTCCCGATCACGGGCATCATAAAGATCACACCTCTACGGGCGCGACCGCGGCGGCCGCGGCCTCTCGTGTGCATGGCGGCATGCCATTCCGCATCTGCCCCCGAGCCACCTCCGCTTACCGTCAGGTGCGCTTCAGGACCGGCCCACACCTGCCGATGCACTATCCAGGGTGCCTTGCCTCATCACCGTGGCCGTACGGCCGCCATGGAGCGCAGCAAACCACACCAAAGGAGGCCCCGGCGGCCGTCCCGCCGGGTGATCGCCACGTGACCTATCTACCAGCGCCGGCAGAAGCCCGGCTCCAAGACCCGTTCCTGCCCGCCGGCCGGCTCGGGCCGGTCCCGAGGTTTGGCCAGATACTGCTGAGTAACGGCGCCGTGACGCCCGAGGCGCTCGCGGATGCCCTCCATCGGCAGCGCCGGGAGGGCGGCAGGCTCGGGGAGATCCTCGTCCGCCGGGGCCTGATCGGCCACGCAGACGTTGCACGGGCCCTCGCCGAGCAGTTCGCTCTCGGCTATTACGACCTTGCCGCCGCGCCCCCCGGCCTCGAGGCCATGCTACACCTGCCCCTTGAGCTGTGCCGGCGCTACAACGTGGTGCCGGTGGCGGTGGAAGAAGACACCCTCCGGGTGGGCCTGACCGACCCCACCGGCACCGACGCTCGGGAAGCCGTCGAGGGCCTGGCGGCGGCCCGGCAGGTGCAATGGGTCGTCGTCGCCGAAGACGCACTGGAGGCGGTGCTCGCCTCACGCGAGGGGGCGCCGACCGCGACTCCCGCCGCAAACGCCCTGGGCGTGGTTGCCGCGGACGGCACACTGCTGCGGGGCACGGAATGTGCCGTGACCCGGACCATCCTGGCAATCCTCCGGCGAGCCTCGGACGAGGGCGCGCAGGCCATCTACCTCGAGCCCTGCGGGGACCAAAGCGCCATCCGGTTCCGCGTCGATGGCCGGGTGGCGAGCGTGATCGCCGTATCGCTCGAGGAGCACAGGGCGCTGCTGACTCGGCTCACGGCCATCTCCGGTCTCGCGGACACGGACCTCGGGATCCCGCGAAGCGGGCACTTCAGGTTTGTCGGCCCTTCCGACGCCGTGGACGTCGCGGCCTGTGTGATCCCCGTAGTGGGGGGCCACAGCGTCACTCTCCGCCTGACCCTCACCGGAGCGAGGCCGGGCGACCTCACCGACCTGGGGCTCCCCTACGCCTCCCAGGCTAAGCTGCGGGGCCTCCTGGCCGGGCCTCCGGGGCTGGTGGTGATCGCCGGTCCGCCTCGCTCGGGGCGGTCGACGGCCCTGCGTGCTCTGGTGGGCCAGATCGGCTCCGGCTCCCGGCGCATCGTAGGCTGCTGCAGCGGGGCACAGCCGCCGCTGCCAGCCATCCCGTCGGTGCGCGTCGGCGAGGAGACGGGGCTGGGGTGGTCCCGGGTCCGCGGCGCCATGGCGCTGCAGGACGCCGACACTCTCGTGATCGACGAGGTGGCCGACCCCCAGAGCGCAGCGATCTGCGCCGAGGCGGCCATGACCGGCTCCCTGGTCCTCGCGACGATCACCGCCGGCGGCATCGGGGAGGCCCTGTCTCGACTGCGCTTGCTCGGCATCGGGGTGCCTGTGCTGACCGCCTCGCTCCGCGCGGTCCACTGCGGGCATCTGCTGCGTTTGACCTGCGAGCAGTGTGCTCGCGAGCAGGGGATCCCTGTGGCCGCTCTGGCGCGACTTCGGCAGGCACTGGGGACGGCCGATCTGCCGAGGGTCGAGAGACGGGGCCCGGGGTGCGTGGCCTGCGGCTTCACGGGCTACCGGGGCAGGGATGCTGTGGCCGAGGTCGCCGTGCTCGACGCCGCGGCCCGTGAAGCGCTCTACGCCGGGGAGCCCGAGGCCGGGCTGCGCGAGCTTTGCCCGCCGCGGGGGGCGGGCCTTCCGGATGTCGTGCGCGCCGCGATCGAGCAGGGCAGGACGACCGTTCAGGAGGCCCTGGCGGTGCTGTCGCGGTACGCGTCCGGATAGATGCCCAAAAGGGCGCACTTGTTGACGTTTCAAGCAAGTTCCGGGGCCGCAGCCAAGCCGTTGGCCACCCCGTAGGTCGGGCTTCCCAGCCCGACTCGGCGAGCCGGAAGGCTCGCCGCCGGGCCGTGGCACCGGCCCGAGACGCACCTCCGCGGCGGGCTCGTCGGTTTGAGGCGAAGCTTCGCTGTAGTCCCGGGACGTGTCTGCGGCTACCCCACCTCGTTGGGAAGCTTGCGCCGCCGATCGTCGGGCGGCCTCTGGTCGTCCCCCACCGGCTGCGCGACCCCATTGACAGGTTCCTCGTACGGATCGCTCATCTTCAGAGGAACCAGTACGGGCTGCCCGGTGACGGGGTCGCGCGCCTCTCGCAGCACCTCGCCGTCGCTGATGTGCGCCATCCACATGGCGTTGACCCGATCGCGTGCCTGTCTGGCGTGCTTCAGGGCGTCGTTCACCGGCTCCCACCGCTTCTCCCACCAGTCCTTGCCGGTGCGCAGTGATGACACGATCCCCCTGGCGAGGGGATAGATCTGCTCGAACTGCTGCACGGGCGCCCAGGCACCGCAGGAGGACATCGACCAGTCGATGGTGCGCCCCAGCACCTCCGACTTGCCCAAGCACAGAGTGAAGATCTCGACCCTGATGCCCACCGGCACACTGTTGATGGTGCACAGGTACTCGGCGATCACCTTGTCGGCCAGGGCCTCGTTGCCGATCCCGGCCGCCGAGACGGCTTCACGCACGGCCTGACCGACGCGGGGCAGCGGATGAACGCCCACCAGACGGGCGTCCGGCGCGATCGTGCGCAACTGCTCCAGGTAGAGAGTGCCGGCGGCCTTCTCGGCCGGGCAGTAATGGGTCGTGATGTCGAACACCGTCGGAGCGCCGCTGAAGGCCCCTGACAGGCCGTCGGGACTCTTGACCAGCCAGACGAAGTAGCCCGGGACCAATCGGGTCCGCATGATGGCTCCCTGCCACTGCCAGCCCTCCGGGACGATGAGCTTGTAGGCGTTCTCCGTGGGCTCGCGGAAGAACCTCGCTGGTGGCTGCTCCAGCAGGTGGAACGTGCGCAGACAGGTGTCGATGTCGTCCTTCCACTGCGGCGCCGTCTGGGGCGTGCACATGGCCCCCAGTACATAGCTCTGCCCGCCCTGCGTACGACACAGCCATTGCTCCACCAGCGGCCCCCGGGTGCCCTTGGATGCCATGGTGATCTCCCATTCATCCGGGCCGGTCTGGCGGACCTTGGCCTGCTCTCCGGCGCCCAAGCGCTGTAGGTCAGCCGCCAGGCGTTGCGCCTCGTCGGCCGGGGTGCGCTTGGTGAAAAAGAACCAGATGCTGGGGTAGCCCGGCAAGGTGGCGTCACTTCCCGCCCCCAGGCCGATCTCCACACTTCCCGAGATCTGTGTCACCACATCCCAGTCCTCGGGGATGGTGGTTCCGAAGGCGAGCAGCGGGTTGGTGTAGTTCACCCGCGGCACAGTCCCCTGAGCCCCGGCACGGGCGGCAAGCAGGCCCGGCAGTATCACCACGGCCATCCACGCGCGCATCACTGACGCACCCCTCAAAGCCCGGTTGCCGACATGGGCGCACTTCCTGACGTTCGAGGCAGGTTCTGGGGCCGCAATCCCGCCGTTCGCAGCCGTGCCGCTCCTGAACGTCCCGCCCTGCGCGAACGCCGCCTGACCGTGGCACCGCCCTTCGGCGGGTCTCCGCGGCGTGCCCCTCGCGTTGAGGCGAAGCTTCGCCGGTACCACAACCTTGCATCCCCTGTCCGGTTGGTCCGCCCCGGTGCCCGGTTCTTCCGCGCCCGCGAGACCCCCCCGCCGCCGTCGGGCTGCGGGGAAAGGGGAGAAGGCATCCAGACACACCCGGTAGAACGGGTAACGCCATGCAGCGATAGCGGCCCATCGCTGTTGGCACCGCCGGGGTCGGCGCGTGGGCGGCCGAGACGTCACTCCTGCTCGATCTCCGCCTCCATGCGAACGCGGTACAGCTCCGCGCCGACCCTGCGGCTGGCGGCGATCGTCTCCGGGTACGGAGTGTCCGCGCAGTCGACGAAGCCGATCTGATAGTTCTCCTCATCCAGTGTTCGCCCCGTGGTCGGCTCATCCTGGTACTTGAACCAGTGACAGCCCACGAACACCGGGTTCTCCAGCATGCTCCGCACATACTCCTCGTACTGCTCCGCCCGGGCCTCCTGGCTGTCGACGCGCACCAGGCCGGTGTGGAACATCCCGCGGTCCAGCGCGCCGAAGTGGAACTCGCCGATCACCACAGGGGCATCCACCCCCTCCGGAAGGCGGAAGTCGGCCACACTCTTCCGGTAGAGGTTGAAGCTCACCACATCGCAGTATCTCGCGGCCTGCTCGATGGCCGGCTGATTGGCCCACGCGAAGCGGCAGCCCAGATAGAGGTTGTTGGGGGCCGCCTTCTTCACCGCCTCGCGGCATGTCTTGAAGTACATCTCGGCGGTCTTCGAGCTGAAGGCCAGGAGGTCCTCGCGAGCCCTTTGCGCGTCCGGGGGCTCGGTGCAGTCCAGGAGCGCCTCCCATGAGGCGTGCTCTGTCCCCCAGGCCTCATTGAGCGCGGCGATGCTCTCATACTTGCCCTTCAGATCCTCCAGGAGCACCTGCTTGGCCACCTGGTCCGGCGGCGAGGCCAGCGTGCCCTGGGCGAGGCTGACATCCTGCCCCCAGGCGATCTCATTGTCCACGAAGTACCCGATGCACCAGGGGTCACCGGCGGACTTGCCGATCTGACCCGCCATGGCCTTCTCCACCGCCGCGGCGAAAGCGGGGTCGAAAACATCGCGGAACTTGCCCCAGTAGCCGGTGCTGCCCTCCAGCAGCCGTGAGCCGAAGCCCACATTGACGGTGTACGGCGTCCTGGCCAATGTGTAGACCCGCGAACTGGACCAGTTGGCCACCGTGTTCATGCCCCAACTGCGCAGGCGGCGATGCGCCAGCTCGGCGGTGATCGCCTCCCAGTCTTCGCCGTACTTGCGCAGTGCATTGGCGGCCGAGAAGCTGAAGGCGTCCGGATTCGTGCCGGCGTAGTGGCCGTGAAGGGCGTGGGCGCCGCGGGCGATGAACCGCTGGAACTCCGGCAAGTCACCCGGGAAGTCCTGCCACCACTTCTCGCGTCCCGTGATCGGAGTGTAGTCCAAAGAACCCACGCAGTCGTGTCCGTGGGAGATGAAGAGCTTGCCTGTCGGGTCCACCAGCCACCATCTTCCCAGGTACTTCTCGGCCCGGAAGAACCCGGTGGCCTCCAGCGTCGGTCCGTCCGCCCAGCCGCCGTACTCATTCCAGCCCTCCGGGCCCGGGTGAGCCGCCAGATCGGCCTCCTCCTCGGCGATGCGGTCGCGGAGCTCCTGCAGCGAGTGCACCTTCCCCGGCCAGTCGGCATGCATGTACTGGCCGAAGGTATCGATGAAGGGGTAGAAGTCCTCGGGCGCGATATCTGCCTGCGGCGGAGCCGTATACTGCCCGTCGGCCTGGATGTCATCGATCAGAAACGAGTGACTCTGCTTGGGCTTGGGGACGAAGACCACGAGCTGGGTGACATTCGCCGCGTCGATGCCCTTGGTGGAGGGCCCGAAGCCCTCGGGGTAACCCCGCATGCCAAACAGGCCGATCTGGGCCCCGGCGGACTTGCGGGCCAGGTCGACGGCAATGATCCCCTCCGCCCCCGGCTCGAGGTCCACCCGCCCGGTCACGCAGTTATCCACGCCATTGGCGCCGGGATTGTCCACACGACAGCACACGGTCACCGCCTCGTCGCCCAGGTTCGTCACGGCCAGCTTGACCTGCGAGTAGGCCGACAGGTCCCACTTGCCCCCGGGGGCGGGCAGATCGATCCCCGGCCACTCCTGCCGATGGCCGCTGTCGATGCGCAGAGCGTGGCCATCGCCGGCCTGCACCAGGTTCACCTTCACGTCACGCGCAGGCACCGCCTCGGGGTCAAAGTCACCCTCGAAGTCGAAGAGCACCTCCTGTCCCATGGCTGCGGGCAAGAGGCAAAGCAGGCAGATCACCACCAGCGCGGTGATCGGGTCGCAGATGAGTGGCTGTTGCATGGGTCTGCCTCCCTGGCAGTGTTCACCGGTCTGAATGCCGGCGGGCCGAGGCCCCGCAGCGGCGCCTGCAAACGCGTAGATCGGGCGGCGGTCCTTCGGGCGCAGGTGCGCCGAGTCCCCGCCGTTCGCAGGCGTCTCGCGGGGCGGGATCGGGCCTTCCAGTCCGACTCGGCGATCGCGCCCGGCGGGACCGCCACCCGGCCGTGGCACCGACCCGTGGCGAACCTCCCCGCCGCAATCGGCGCTCTGAGCCGGAGCCTCGCCGGCGACCTACGGGCGCTCCCACAGCTCCCGGATCTGAGCCTCGCTCAGCGCCTCCGCGTAGATGCCCACCTCGTCGATGCAGCCCCCGAAGTTGCCGCCGTGGCAACTGGGGTACTCGAAGTTCCCGATCATCACCGGGTACGGGTTGGGGTTCGGCATCCCCGTGCGCTCGCGCTCCGCCTGCAGTTCGCCGTCCAGGTAAAGGCGCAGCGCTTTGCCGTCCCAGGTGACGGCCACATGGTGCCACACATCCGGCGTGGGCGGCACCGTCGAGGAGACCCGCGGCTCCCAGGTCACCGCAGGGCTGCCCACGTGGCAGAAGAACGAGATCCTGCCGCCCTCCGAGGGCTTGTCGATGCGCAGCAGGTACTCGTCGTTCTTGGCCACGATGACGCGCGAGATGTCCTCGGCGGCGTCTACCGCGCGGGGCCTGATCCAGGCCACGATACTGACCTGCTCCCCAAGCCGAAGCTGCCTGCGAGAGCTCACCCGCACCGCCGACCGCGGTTCGGCAAAGCACAGCGCTTTGCCGAGCTTCCCGTCCGTCCAGCCCGGTGCACGCACGATCCCCACATGACCGTACTCTGAGCTGTCGGCCGCCCTGTACCCGGCGCCCTCGTCCAAAGCGAACCGGGCCACCGGATTGGGCGCCGCCCGGGCCGCCGCGACACCGAGCAGGAGACAGATGGCAAGCAGCGACATCACCGACCGCTCTTGACCTTTCACGGCCTACACCTGCCCTTCAGAGCGCTGCTGAATCTCACGAACCTGCGCCAGAAGCTCCTCGATCCTCGGCGCCGCCTGCTCCACGAACAGCTTCGCCAGCATCTGGCCGTGCTCCGCATTGGCCCGCCGCGGATCGTCGCCGCTGATGCCGTGCACCTCATGAACGATCTCGCCATCATCTGGCAGCCGCGAGAGGTCCACCAGGTCCGGACGATAGTGCATCAGCAGCGAGGTCTCATTGTAGCCGGCGTGGTCGCCACCGCGCACGTCCACCCAGCTTGCGGGCAAGTAGTCCTGCCAGGCGACGACCCGAGCCCGGGCGTGGCAGTCGTTGAACCGCTGCACCGCGTCCTGGATTGCCTCCACATGCTTGCCGCCGTAGTGCCCCATCAGGATCAGGACCACTCGAAAGCCCTCGTCATAGAGCTGCTCCAGGTACTGCAGGACCAGCCCGTACACGGTCTCGCGGGTGAACTCCAGGGTGTGCCGGAAGCCCCGATAGGGCTTCATGGTCTGATAGCCGCAATACACGGGAGGCAGCACCACGCCTCCCACGGCGGCGCAGAGGTCCAGAGCCATGTGGTACGCCTTGATCGTGTCCAGGCCCACCGCATTCTGCAGCCCGTGCCATTCGTGGGCGCCCCAGGGGATGATGGCAAAGGGGCGGTCGCGGATGATCTGGTCCAACTGCTGCGGGAAGCATTCCTCGTACTTGGTCATCGTTGCCTCCGAGGAGGAGTCTGCGAGTCGCGAGTCAACGGCCGACGGCGTCAAGGGCTAACGGCCCCGCCTTGCGGGATCAACGGCCGGGGCGGCCCGCGGCGCGAGTGGGGCGGACTTCGCGGCCCACCGCCGTCGGTCGAGGCCCAGGCGACCTCTCATCTCCGCACCGCAGGCGGCAGGCGCCGTCGCTACCTCGCCGTCAGCTCGAATGTCGTCACCGAGTTCTCCGGGAAGGCAAAGGCCTGCTCGAAGCTGTCGATCCGTGTCGTACTCAGTTTCGGGGCGGGCGGGAACGCCACCTCCACGGTCTGGCCGCTGTGCTCGTTGGTCAGGAGCAGGCGCACATCCTGCACGTAGTCGTTGTCCACAGTGCCGGAGCCCACCTTCAGCTCCCGGATTCTGAGCCGCACGGGGCCCCTGGGCGGGACAGGGCTCTGGTACTCTACAGTGGCCCTGAGTTCCACGAAGTCGGCGTTCCGCGTGGAGGAGGCTCTGGCGGCGGTCGGCGGGCCGCCACCCTCGGCCACCACAAGGCCCGGCCCGGTCATCTCGTCCCGGACCTCAAGCCTCGTGGCCTCCTCGCTATGGTCCGGGTCGGTGTACCTGTACGCCAGGGCCAGGCGCCAGCGGCCCGGCGCCTTGGGCTCCCACGAGACCTCGCGGACGATGTCCCGGCCCGACGTATTGGACAGCGTCGTGGCCGGACAGCCCGCCGCGCTCCGGAAGCCCTCCACGGCAACCGCGGCTTCCCGGGGCGGGCCGGGGTTGATGACCGTCACGTTCACCTCAGGGCCGACCTGTGCCTCCGGTGGGAGCCGCACACGCTGTGCCAACGGCCGCTCGCCCAGAACCACGAGCACGCCCGGGCAAGCCCTCCGTGACAGGCCCGGCAGGCCGCGGGCGCGGTACACCGTGTGCGCGGCGACCCCGTCGTCCTCCCCGCGCCGGTTGCGGTACACGTACTGCGGGCAGCGGGCGAAGTCCTCCACCTCCCCGTCGACGATGGCTGTGTAGGCCAGCACGCCCATGGGTTCGCAGACGGCCGCCCAGCCCTTCGGGGGCAGGTTGAAGGCCCGTCCGCCTACGGTGGTCTCCCACGGTTCGTCACGGTCGAAGTTCAGGGCCAGCTCGAGACCGCTGTCGTAACGGAGCCGGACCCGAGCCTGGATGAAGTCGTAGCCGCTTTGCAGGCCCTCCTCGGCCGAGACTCGGGCGGTGCCGTCCCAGTATTCGATGGCGGTCAGCTCAGCGTCGGCGTAGGCCCGTTGCACCGGGCGCACGAGGTGGTACTCGCGAATCGCCTCGGGGCCGGGGACGTGTCCGGCGACGATGTCGTCGCCGATGAACCCCGCGTGGCCGAAGGCCAGAGTCATCGCCCGGTACAGGTCGTAGTCCTCGGGCAGCTCCTTTTGGCCATCGCCGAAGTACCGGCTGTAGTACCCCATCCCGTGGTGGAGCGAGAGAGGGCGGATGACGCGCAGCTCGTGCTCAGGGAGGATGGGGGTCTGCATGCGGGTCTCCACCTGGCGCTCCACCGCGTGGATGTAGCCGGCATGGTAGGTGGCCGACGAGCCGCCCTCGCCGGTGCTGATCTCCAAAAGGTCGCGGTGGTGGGCAAAGAGCCGGGCCGCATTGCGATAGACCTGGTCAGAGCCGCGGGCCTCGCGGTTGCGGGCGTCCAGGTCGATGTGTGTGTCCCATGTGGCGATGCCGGGCTCGTTGCAGGGCGTCACGTCCAGATAGCCCGCCGTGGTTCCGTACGTGTCGTGGGTCCGGTGGCTCTCGATCTGCGAATAGAAGAGCATCTTGTCGCTGGAGACAGGGAAGGCCGGAGGGCTCGGGCGCGACAGCGGCCCCGGCGACACGCGCAGGTCGGCCAGGCGGGAGAAGGCCCACGCGTTCCGGGGCTGTCGGCTCAGGTCGGGGCCGGGGTCCGCGGTCACCAGCCCCTGAGCCTCCTGCGGCCCCGGGTCGCCCGGACGGTCGGGTTCGCCGAACTGACGCGCCGGTGTGGGGCTGTTGTACGGGCTGTCCCAGTCCATGTGGTTATAGTTCTCGTGCACCGCCACGCGGTAGCCCATCTCCCGGCACGCGGCGATGGCTGAGCGGAACTGCTCGTCCGTCCAGCGCTCGGGGTTGGCCGGGCAAAACTGGGGCTGCCTGCGGTCGTAGCCGTAGTGCATCCACGTGTGCAGGATGACGAGTAGGTCCTCCATCCCGCACGCGTGCATCAGGCGGAGCTGCTCCTCGAGACCGTCACCGGCGGCCATGCGCCAGTGGTCGAAGACGACGCGCCCGCTGATCTGACGCCGGCCCGAGGTCGTCTGACGGGCCGGGAAGGTGGGCAGGACATCCAGAAGGCGCGGGGAGGCGGTGAAGTAGAGGTCTTCCTGCAGCGGGTAGAACTCGTCGGCGCTGTTGCTCAGGTAGACCCGGGGGCCAAACAGCGAGACCTCGCCTTCATCGGAGTTCACAAGACCCTCGGTGCGGGTTCTGGTGCAGTGGCTGCGCATCCTGTCCGTGTAGGCCGATAGCAGCAGTCCGTCCGCCGTCTTGGCTACAGGTTCCCGCAGGTAGGGAACGCGCACGATCTGCGCTCCCGGCAGTTCCGCTCCCGGGAGAAGCTCCACCAATGAGAAGCCGGCCGGCGCGGCGGCGTCACCCTCCTGGCTGAGCCGACAGCGTAGCGTACGGCCCTGCAACGAGAGCTCCGCCCGGATGCCGGGGAGCCCCAGGGCCGGTCGCGGCCCCTGGCGGATGACCAGCGTGTCGCCCCCTACCTCCGCCGCGATCGCGGGGTTGTCCGAGCCGTCCGGCGGCCGGATCAGAACATGCGAGATGCGGCAGAAGTCGCCCCCGTGCCCGTTCGAATCGTCGGTCCGGGCCTCCACCCGCAGGACATCACCCGGCACCAGGTCCGCCTCAAACAGCCGCTCGTGCCAGGCGTCGTCGTTAAGCGTGAGGTTCCACTCGCCCAGCACCTTCTCGCCCAGCTTCAGCCGGATCGTCGCGTCCTTTGCCGAGTCGTCCCGGTCGTCCATGTAGCGCAACCCGAGAAGATAGCGTCCCGGAGGCATGCCGAGGTCAACCGTGAAGAACCCCTCGGAGTTGGCGGGCACGGGCAGCGTGTCGCCGATGCGCAGGCAGGGACCGTGCCCCGTGGCTTCCTTCATGTAACCGCCGGGGCCGTCGGCCTCGACATCCGCCACATCGAACGCGGACAGGCGCAGTGTCCCGTCCGGCATGACCTCGCGCCTGAGCCTGTCCCTGCCGGCGATGACCAGACCCCTGGTGAAGGTGAAACGCGGCCCGTCGCCGGCCCGGCAGTCCACCGAGAACAGGCCCGGGCCGCCGGCACCGAGACCGACGGTGTAGCTCACCTTCCCCCGGTCATCGGCGGCCGTGAACTCGTAGCCGCCGGCACCATCTGGGGAGAAGGCACCGGTCGCGCCGGTGCCGACGCCGCCCGGGGGCATGCACTCGGCGTCCCAGTCCACCGGAACCTCGTGGGCGCGGCCGACGGCACAGAGTGCCAGGAGAGCAACAATCGCGCACGTTCGCATACCGGGGCCTCCCATCTGGTGTCCCGCCGGGCTCCGCAGCGGCCGAGCCGCCTGCCGGGCCGCGCAGAGGGCCGAGCTCCCGCAGGCTGCTCGCTCCGGGCGACGGTTGTGCCGGCGGCCCCGGGCCGTCTCCCGTTGCCGTCGCCGGGCGCGCGTCACAGCGTCAGCTTCATCTCCCAGTACTCGTTCCCGTCGCTGCCGGTGCGCTCGCCCGTCACCTCGAAGCCCAGCTTCCGGTACAGACCTCCGGCGGCCTCGTTCTGTTTCACATGAATGAGGGCAATGCCCTCCTTGCCCCGGGCCGTGGCCTCCGCGATCAGCGCCTGCATCAGTGTTCTCCCCAGCCCCCGGCCCGCCCATTCCTCGGCGACGCAGATGCCCAGGTGGGGAACCGCGGCCTCCATCTGCACCAGGAACGCCCAGCCCACGATGCGCTCGCCGGTCCGCAGAACCACGTCGTACCGCTTCCCGGCCGCGGCGTTCGCGCAGGCCTGCGCGCACGCATCGTAGCTGGCGTTCCAGCCCAATGGGCGGAACAGCCACCGGCTGCGGGGTGAGAGCTCGTTGTAGAACCGCTGCAGCCTCACGGCGTCATCGGGGCCGAGCGTGTCCGGTTGCGGCCGATCGCATCGGGGACCGTCGTGGGCCTCACAAAGCAGGTCCAGGGCCGCCTGGACCATGGCCTCCCCTGTACCCGGCTCCACTTGGCTGTGGAACCCGGCCCAGGTCTGGTAACCACCCAGCTCGTAGCCCTCGCGGTCGGGAATGTAGCCGATCTCGTCATTGGCGAGCCCAATGACCACCGTATGCCGGAAGGGAGACAGCCGGCGGATGCGCAGGCCTAAGGAGGCGAACATCTCACCGGGGACGCCGACGATGGCCACCTCACCCAGACGGATCACCTGCAGCCAGGTGTCCAGTGCGTAGCCCGCCTTCGGCGCCAGCTCGCGGCGCATGTCGGACAAGACATCCACGGTCAGCCCGGCGAAGTCCGCATCGAACCAGCGGTCACACCAGCGGCGGACCGCCGCATCCTGCTGCGCCTCATCGAAGCCGCGGATGCGGTAGGTGAAGGGGGCCTTGAGGCACTTGACCGGTCCGGCCAGTGCGGGCCGCAGGTCGCCCATGGCGGTCTCCACCGCATCGACCATCCGCCGCAGCGCCTCGGCGCAGTCGGAGCCGTCCGGGCGGTGGCTGGAACCGAAAGCCCCCGGAGCATAGAGCACCGGCGCGCCGTGCCGCCTCTCCAGCTCCCGCGCCACGAGGCCGAAGAGCCCCGGCGAGCGCATATTCCCCGGCGCCACACGGCCGATGTTGTGAGTGCCGAACACGTACAGCGCCGCCACGAGCCCTCCGTTGACACCTGTGGACGAGTCATACCCCGGTCGCCGCAGGCACAGGAGTGGCACGTCGCAGTCGTGCGGACCGGTAGGTTGCAGCATCGCCGCCGGCGAGTGCCCCGTCCAGGAGATCTGCCCATCATCCATGAGCCAGCGGCTGTTGTGGCCGACGGTGGCCTCCTGCCCCACGGAGAACAGTAGCTCGGCCTCCCCGTCGTTGGGCCGGTCGGAAGCGGCTTCCAGCTTGTCTCTGGCCGCCGAGGCGGCCGCGATCGCCGCCGCGATCGCGCGGTGACAGAACCCCGTCTCCCGGCCGTAGCCGTGCACCGTGAAAGTGCTCGGCGCGTGGTGGGTGTGGGTGGCGGTGACCAGGACATTGTCGAAGGGGATGCCGCAGACCCCGCCGATGCCGCCGGCGATGGTGTCGGCCAGATCGCGGCCGAGGCCCAGCACGTCGCACGACACGATGCAGACCGGCTCGTCGGCCTCGAGCAGCAGGGCGGTGGCGCGCAGCGGGGCCTCCTCGCCCCGGCAGTAGACGGGGCCGATGCTCCCGCCGATGACCATCGAGTCATCCGCGGCAATGTCCATCGAAGCTGCGGCCGCCCGAAGAGTAGGCACGGCAGGCCTCCTGAGCTAGAGCGGTGGGTCGGTCGCGTTCAGGGTAGGGGCGAAGGCGGTGGGTGTCAAGAGAAGGGCGCTGGAGAAGTGGTGGAGAAGAAGGCACCGCGGACGGTTCGGCGGCGCCCGCTGCATACCGGAGGGGGCCACTGTAGGGCGCGGGCCTGCACCGCACCGGTGCAAGGCGCCATT
>CAZXDD010000073.1:0-2831 GCA_964639415.1 uncultured Armatimonadia bacterium | reverse complement strand
GTAGGGCGCGGGCCTGTACCGCGCCGGTGCACGGCGCCATTGTAGGGCGCGGGCCTGTACCGCGCCGGTGCACGGCGCCATTGTAGGGCGCGGGCCCGTACCGCGCCATCGCCCATCTATGGGGCGCCAGAGGCCGACGGGGCGCAGGTCGCCGCCCTACAACTCCCGCGGAGGTTCAGATGGCCCGGATAACCATCGCTACCGCCCTCGTCACCCTCTGCCTCGCGGGCGCCGCCCAGGAGCCTGCACCCTCCCTCGAAGTCGGCCTGGCCACGACCACCATCACTCCGCAGGGCCCCGTGTACATGGCCGGGTTCGCCTCGCGCACCGAGCAGTCCACCGGCGTCTACGGAGAGCTGCAGGCCACTTGCGTTGTACTCGATGACGGCGCCACTCGGCTGGGTCTCATGGCCATCGACATCATTGGCGTCGGTCCCGTGCAGATAGCCGACATCCGACAGGCGGCGGCCGAGGTGGGTATCGCGCCCGAATGCATGATGGTCAACAGCTCCCACACCCACTGCGGTCCGATCTTCGAGCGCAATGGGGACTTCCCCGAGATGTTCAAGACGAGAACCTGCGGCCTGGTGGCGGCGGCGGTGGCCGACCTGCGCCCGGCCACTGTGCAGTACACCCTCAGCTCCTGCACCATGGGGATCAGTCGCCGGGGCCTGGATGCCGAGGGCAAGGCCTCCTGGCGGCCGGCGGTGGACCGCGCCATGGACCCGGACGTACCGGTCCTGCGCATCGTGGCCCGGGACGGCACCACCCGAGTCCTCCTGTTTGGATATGCATGCCATCCCACGACGGTCGGCGGCCTACAGGTGGGGCCGGACTACCCCATGTACGCCCGGGCCTTGCTCTCTGACGCCTTCCCCGGCTGCGTGCCGGTGTTCCTGCAGGGCTGTGGCGGCGACATCAAGCCCCGCAGCCTCACGGCGGCCGGGCGCTTTGACTACGAGTCCCACGACAACCTCCGTGAGCTGGGCCATGAGTTGGGGCGCGCGGTGCTTGCCGGGCTCTGCACCGGCCCGGCGGCGGTAGCCGGCCCCCTGGCCGGCGCGGCGGCGATGGTTGCGGCTCCCATGAAGAAGGACCCCTCCCGCACCTCCGGCATCGAGGTGCAGGCCCTACGGATCGGCGATCTGTACCTGGTGGGGATCGAGGGCGAGGTCTGCTGCGGGATCGGGCTGCGGCTGAAGAGCGAGCTGGCCGGGCGAAGGGCATGGGTCTGCGGCTACACCAATAGACGGGTGGGCTACATCCCCGCCGCGGCCTCCTTTCCCGAAGGTGGGTACGAGGTGGACTGCGCCCGTCATGCCGCGGAGGCCGAGCACCTGCTGGTGGCGAAAGCCACTGAGCTCGTTGAGGAACTGAGCGATCTACCGGCGGCCATCGCGCCGCACACGGAGGGTGACCCGACACAATGACGGCCATGTGGACCGGCGCCATCGCGCTGCTTGCCGCCGCCGTACCCGGCCTTGTCTGGGCACAGGATGACACCGCCGGCATCACCGGCATCACCAAATCCGCCGCGCGCCTCACCGTGCCGCCCGATAGCTCCCAGGACCTGGTCCTGCGCTATGGTCTGGGCTTCCCCTTCCAGGTGGCGCCGGACAAGGTGGCCGTGTCGGTGAACCTGCGCGTCGAGCACGCCCACACCTACGACTACGAGTACGGCTCCGACATCGTCGTCTTCGACGCCCTGGAGACCATCGACGGGGCCACCGCGGTGCCCGTCTCTCGCAATGAGACCTTCACGGATCCCGCCACGGGCGAGGGCCGCCTGGCCATCAAGTACCCGGTGATCGGTGGGTTCGTGCCTCTGGGCGCCAGACGCCCGGACGGCTCGCCACACCCTCACGCGGGCACCGGCTTCGGCATCTGCCAGTCGCTGACCTTCCCCACCGACGCCGAAGGGCTGTTTAGCTGGAAATCCAAGTTCGTCCACGAGACGGAGCTGCACCAGTTGGCCTATGACGGCGAGCGCTTCACCGGCGTCGAGACGCCCCTGCCTGCAGGGATAACCCATCCTCGGGTCGCCGACAGCGGCTGGGTGATCACCGCTCCCGGCATCGTGCACGCGATCCCCGATGGTGACGACCTGATCTGGGCCTGCGCCGCCTCGGGGCCCGGTGGATCGGTGAGCGCCGTGGTCCGTTTCAGCCGCGACAGCGGGCAATGGCTTCCCGTGGCCGTCTATCCGGTGACACCCGCGGCGAAGGGTTGGGCCGAGCCCAGCCTGGTGCGCGATGTGGACGGCTCCTGGCTATTTGGCGCCCGCGGTACAACGGAGGGGACGGAGTTCGGCATCCGGGTGTGGCGATCCGCCGACCAGGGGGCGACGTGGTCGGTGGTGGTCGATGCGCCCGAGACCATCCAGGAGGCGCCGGTCTCGATCAACAGCGCCGCCGACGGCACCCCCTTCGTCTCCGCCTGCCTCCGCAATCACGGCCGCGAGATCCTCTGCCTGTGGCCGCTGAATGCGAGCCGCGATGGCCTGATGACGCCGCTGATCGTCCGGCCCGCCCGCGCAGACTTCGGCCCTCCGCCCGCAGGGGCCGGCGGCTGGATGGTGGATCACCCCTCCGCTGTGGTGGCGCGCCTCGCCGACGGACAATGGCACAGTCTGCTTGCCTACCGCATCCTGCAGTCGGCGGAGTTCAGCAAGGCCGATCCGGCGCCGCAGTCCGGCTGCTACGTGGAGGAGGTCTTCTCCTCAGGCCCGGTGAGGCCGACCTGGAAGTTCGAGTAGACGCGTGGCGACGGCTGACGGCAACGGCCTTAACACGGAGAACGGCGGAGTACGGAAAGAGAGCCCAGAGAACGGC
>CAZXDD010000072.1:0-19234 GCA_964639415.1 uncultured Armatimonadia bacterium | reverse complement strand
GATAATGAGCGGTGACTGGAGTTCAGACGTGTGCTCTTCCGATCTCCAGGGCTACGACGTGGACGGGCTCGAGCTGGACTTCTTCCGCCACCTGGTGTACTTCCGCAGCGTCGCCGCCGGCGGTCGGGCGACGCAGGAGGAGGTCCAGACGATGACGGAACTGGTCAGGCGAGTGAGGCACCTGACCGAGGTGGAGGGCATGCGGCGGGGCAGGCCGATCCTGCTCACCGCCCGGGTGCCGGACTCACTGGGGTTCTGCATGGCGATGGGGCTGGACCTGGCCACCTGGCTGGATGAGGGCCTGCTCGACGGCCTGGTGGCGGCCGGAGACTTCCGCCTCAACTCGTGGGACTACAGCGTCGCCCTGGGCAAGCGCTACGGAGTTTCGGTCTACGCCGACATCGACCCCTTCATCTCCCGGGGCCAGCGGGCACGGTTCGATCGCAATAGCCTGGAAGCCCTGCGGGGCCGGGCCCTGGAGGCCTGGGACGCAGGGGCCGCGGGCATCTACCTGTTCAACCACTTCAACCCACGCCACCCCCTGTGGTGGGAGTTGGGAGACCCCGAGTCACTGCGGAGACGCGACAGGCTTCATTTCGCGAATGTGAAGGGCAAGTCGGGGTACCTCACCGCCGCCGGGACCCTGGCCGGAGGCAACGAGTTCGATGCCCGTCCCCCGATCCATCCCGACAGTCCGCTGGTCCTCAAGCCGGGGGAGGCGATCCAGGTGCCCGTGATGGTTGGCGGCGAGGTGGCCGGCGCCGCCCCCGCGCCCGAGTTGACCCTGCACGTCCTGTCGGCGGCCCCCGAACCGCCTGCCGTCACGCTCAATGGCCACGGACTGGCGGCAGAGGGTATCGAGGAGGGCTGGGCCGACTACCCGCTGGCGGCAGGACAGGTACGCGCCGGGGAGAACACGGTGCAGATCACGATGGCCGACCGGCCCCTCTCCGCGGACCGGTGGGATGTGGAGTACCTGTGCGGTACCGCTCCGCCGTCGCCGTGGCGCCGCGACCGTCTCACCGCCACCAGTACCGCAACCATGCAGGACGATGCGCTCCTGATCGCCGACACCGGCACCGAGGCGGGAACGTACCTTTACTACGTGTACCCGTGGTCGGCGCAGCGCAGCGACCGGGCGACCTTCGAAGCCGTCGCCCGGGTGGTCTCGGGCAGCAACATGATCATTGTCGCCGACGGAGTGGCCGAGGAGGAGGTCCGCCTCTACCCCGACCGCGTCGAACTGGGCAGGGCCGGACTGGTGCACCCGATGGTCACAGACGACGCCTTCCACATCTACCGCGTCGAGCTGGAGGGAGCCGACATCCGGCTGTATGTGGACGATGTCCTCGTGCTGGAGGCGCCGGGCGGCTTCGTCTCACCGGCGCACGCGGGACGCAATGTGGCCATGTTCGGCGCCAGCATGAGTGGGACCACCGGAGAAGCGCTGTGGAAGGGCGTGAGACTACGCACCGGCACCATATCGGTTCAAGACGTGGTGGTCTCCGTGCGCCACGGGGACGGGTAGTGGCACTGCAGTGGTGCGTGCGGGGCGGACTCAGGAGCCCCATGTGGTCGGGAGCTCCGGCCCTCGAGCAATGCTGTTGTCCAAAACCCGCCGAAGTGTTACCATGCAAATCAGGCTACCAAAAGCACCTAACCGAGGTGGTGACACATGAGACGAGGCTTCACACTCATCGAGCTGTTGGTCGTCATCGCGATCATTGCCATTCTCGCGGCCATGCTATTCCCGGTGTTTGGGCGCACCCGGGAGGCGGCGAGGCGCACGACGTGCGTCTCCAACCTGCGGCAACTTGGTCTGGCTGCCCACATGTACTCCAGCGACCATGACGGTCTCATGCCGTGTGACTACTATGCCTGCAATAGCGGTTGGACCCACAGCCGACTTGTGGGGCAGTTGCTTCCGTACATCAAGAATATGGACGTCTTCTACTGCCCCTCATCGCCGAAGATCGGCACCTGGATGCCGGACTTCGTCGCGACGGACGCCAACAAGACCGCGGGCAATGTCGGCTACTACTGCTTCAGCTTCGATCAAGTCCCGAGCACCGTGGCCCCGGGCAAGCCCAGTTACAGCACCTGGGTATCGTGGGGGTTTTTGAAGTCAAACGGCGGCGACCTGCCGCGGGTGATGGATGAGAACTGGGACAGCCAGAGCTGGCTGTTCTCGGACGGCTGGTGCAAGCTGACCAGGACCGAGCACGGCGTGAACCTCCACGACTCGCACAACGGCTCGATCAACATCTGCTACCTGGATGGCCACGTGAAGTTCCAGGGCGGCGCGGCGAGTGATGTGTTCCGGTAATGCCCGACGGCATGATCCGGATTTGCACCGATCGTTGTGCTCTGGGGCCCGGGGTCGAAGGCCGGGCCCTTACGCCGACACCCGACCGTCCGGGCGCCTTCCCGTGGCCGGACGGTCGGGCCCTCCTCTGTCGCTCTCTCCCGGCCGGCCCTGTCCCGCACTGCACGCACATGTGATGCCGACCACCTGCCCTCACAGGCCGACGAGCCCCTCGCGGTACTGACGGCTCTGGCGGATGCCTTCAGGCCATCGGGCGCGACTCCCGGTCCGGCCGCGGCGTCGAGGTCGGAGTTGATCCACCGGGCCGGGTGGAGTATGCTGACCGCGTGCCAATTCCCCCAGGGAGGCCCCCCATGCCCGGTGATTTCCCGGACCAACTCAGCGATGTCCCCTGTACGGTACGCGACTTCAACTCCGACGACATCATCGCCTCCGGCCACATGGATCTGCAGTTCGTCCCCCATACCGACCGGCTCCGCACCATGCGCGTGAAGTTCCGTGGTGACTTCCGGCCCGCCGACCCCGAGCACGAGGCGGCCCTCGAGAGCGCCCTGATAGCGGGGTTCTCCACCGGGGCCGCGGCGCAGAAGATCGAGGTGGAGCACGGTGGGCGCACCTGGGTACTGGTGGTGAAGCTTGCCGTCGGTGATGGCGCGTTCACCTTCACCGGCCGCAACGATCCCAAGCCCGCCATATAGGAGTGCGACCAGAGACCGCGCCTTCGCCGGGAGTGTCATTCTGAGAGCGTCCGCTCCCGCAGGGAGCAGTTCGAGGAATCTCCTGGGATCCAATGAGATTCCTCGCTATCTCGCTGCGCGAGATTCACGCTCGGAATGACATCTTAGCGACGCAATCGGCCTTTCGGCCGGACCTCTGGCGCCGCGGCTCCGGCCACGGCCGACCGGCGGTCACAGCCCCGCCGCGTCGGCGAGACGGTGACCTCGTCCTCCCCGCACCGTGCCCGTCGCGCATCGGGCGATGGCGATCCTGCCCTGCGAGCAGATTCCGGGCGTTCCGGAGGAGGAGGCGCGGCGCCAACGGGGAAGTCAACGCCTACGCCGGGCGACGGCCGGGAGCGTCTCTTGCGGCCGCGGCGCGGCCTGTGTTTCTCACCGGCACCGCCCACGGTTGTGCCTCGTATTACGCCAAGGAGTGCCCACATGGCCCAAGTGTCCCATGCCCTGCTCATCTCCATCGATGGTCTACGTCCCGATGCCCTGCCTCTGACCGATACGCCCGTCTTGGACCGCATGATCGCCGAGGGTGCCGCCACCATGGCCTGCCGGGTGGATATGCCCTCGGTAACCCTCCCCTGCCATCAGACCATGCTACGCGGTGTCAGCGTCGCCCGGCACGGCGTGAACACCAATACCTTCCACCCGCTGGTGCGACCGGTCCCCAGTCTCCTGGACGTCGCCCATCAGGCCAATCTGAAAACGGGCTCGTTCTACAACTGGGAGCAGCTCCGCGATCTTTCCGACCCCGGCAGTCTCGATGTGTCGTACTTCGTGCACCAGACCGATGCGCCCCAGGGCGATGAGCGGGTGACGGAGATGGCCATCGAGCACATGGAGCGTCTGGACCTGGGCGTGACCTTCGTCTACCTGGGACACCTGGACCACGCCGGTCACCGGGAGGGCTGGATGTCCGAGCCGTACCTGGCCGCGGTGGCCAATGCGGATCGATGCATCGGGATGCTGTTGGAGGCGGCGCGGAGGCTGGGGTGGCTGGAGAGCCTGGCCGTACTGGTCACGGCCGATCACGGCGGCCATGAGAAGGCCCACGGGACAGAGGCCGACGAGGACATGCTGGTACCGTGGGTGCTGTGGGGTACCGGCGTCCGGGGCGGCCACACGCCGGCGGAGCCGGTGGAGCTGCGCGATACCTGCGTGACAATGGCGAGCCTGCTCGGCCTGCCCCGGAACGCCGAATGGGAGGGCAGGATCGTCTCGGAGGCGCTGGTGGAGCCGGAGTAGGCCGCCTGGCGGCACCGGCCGAAGCCTCGCACCAGAGCATCAGCCGCTGAGACGGCCATCGCGACCGGTCCGCCGGCGCCCCGCCTGCCGCACGGTGTGCAGACTGCAGCCGCACAACAGGAGTGGTGACCGATGAAAACCGCCGAGGCCCTGCCGACGGTGTGCTGTTGCCTCCTTCTTCTCGGTGCGGTACAGGCCCCGGGCGCCGAGAACCTGCTGGAGAACGGTGATTTCGAGCGCGGCCTGGAGCTGTGGCAGACGACTCGGCCGCCGGGCGGCGAGATCCAGGTCGTGCCCGGTCCGCGGGGAGACTGTGCGCGCCTGTCCTCCACCGACCCCAGCGGCTCGACGTACCTGATCCGGACACTCGACCCCGAGAGCATCAGGGGCAAGCGCCTGCGGTTTGAGGCGCGCATGAAGGCACAAGACGTGACGATCGGTATTCACCCCTACTCCCAGGCCAAGGTCACCCTGGTGTGGAGCGCCGGTGAGGCCGAGCACCAGGCGGAGATCGACTTCCTGGGAAGCTTCGACTGGCGGACGATCCGCACGGTCTGGAGCATCGGACAGGACTGCACGAAGGCCACGCTCTATCTGGGCATGCACACCACTACGGGCACCGTGTGGTTCGATGATGTCACGCTGAGGGCTCCCGAACTGCAATCGGTGGAGCCGGTCGCCGATGGGATTGAGCGCCGGGTATACGACGACGGCGTGGTGCTGCGAGTGGACGGCCGCGAGTTTGCCCGGGCCCAGCCCGGCCAGGCGCCGGACCCCTTCGAGCCCACCACTGCGGAGCAGGACCGAGGGTTCGTGGTCTTCCGCCCGGATGACCCCTCCGCCCTCTCCCCCGGCGTGGTGCCCTCACGCGACGAGGTGATCGACTCGCTGGAGGCCCTGGCGGCCCCGGGGCAGTACGAGCCGGTGGCCTTCGCCATCCATGCTGTGCGGCCTCTGCAGGATGTGGCGGTTACGGTGGGGGCGCTGACGGGGCCCGGAGGGGCGACGATCGCGGCCGAGGCCTTCGACTGCAGGATGGGGCGCTACGTCATCCAGCGCACAGGGTACACGAGCCCGGAGTACCACGTGGTCCCCAAGTTGCTGGTGCGGAGCGCCTCCGCGCCCGGTGACCCGGAGCGGCCGCAGTTGCACTGGCTCACCCTCCACGTGCCGCCCGACGCCGTACCGGGCGACTATACGGCGCAGGTGCGGATCGAGGCGGAGGGCGAGGTGCTGTCGCTGCCGCTCTCGGTGCGCGTCCCCGCCGTGCGTCTTGCCGAGGGCAGGCCGTGGATGCTGTACTTCTACAATAGCGACCCGCGGAACGCCGAGTTGTACTTTGGCGACATGCGGCGGCATGGCATGACTTCGGTCATCCTGGCCTGCGCCCAGGCTCCCTTGCGCCGCGAGGGCGATCGCGTGGTGGTCGACTTTGCTTCCTCCGACGCCTTCGTGGACGCCTACCGCAAGGTGGGCTTCACCGATCCTCTGGTCTACAACCCTTTCCACGACCGCCTGGCCACGCATCTGCTGGACCTGTTCGGACTGGCCGACGGCTTCCCGGCGGTGGTCAACTACGGAGAGACCATCCGCGTCTTTGGGAAGGACGAGTACCCGCAGTCTCTGCACGAGGTCTACCGGCAGGTGGTGCGGGACATCTTCGCCCACGCGGAGGAGGCAAGGTGGCCGCCGACCATCTACTATCCGGTGGACGAGCCCAATGATCCCGCAGGCTGGCGGATGGCGGCCTCGCGACTGGAGTACGGGCTGACGAGGGAGGCCGTGCCGGAGGCGCGCACCTTCTGCACCGTCTACTCGATCCCCATCATGGAGATGCTGGACCCGCTGCTGGACGTGCGCGCCTGTCCGCTGCCCCCCATGGTGGTATCTCCGGAGGCCCTGCAAAGCTACAAGGACTACCTGGAGCGGGCGGGGGGCGAGATCTGGGGGATCGACTGGCCGGCGATGTGGGACGACTTCTGGCAGGCCCGGGAGTTCGCCGGCTGGTTGCCCGCCAAGGCCGGCGTCACCGGCATGACCGCCTGGACCTACTACGGCCCCGGTCCCTTCGACGACGAGTACAGCGACCTGCGCGGCGAGTACAAGCACTGCCTGTTTGTGTATCTGGACGACGACGGGGGGCTCATCCCGACCACAACCTGGGAGGGCATGCGCGCCGGGGCTACGGACTGGCGCTATGTGACGACGCTGGAACTGGAGATAGCCAACGCCACCGGCGACGACCGCGAGCGCGGCCGGCGGGTGCTCGATGAGGTGCTCACCGCGATCCCCTGGGGCAAGGAGAAGGGTGCGAAGTGGGGCAATAGCCGCGCAACGGCACTGCGGACGATCATGGCCGAGGAAATCCAGAGGCTGCAGGGCGGGGAGTAGGGCCACCGCGGGGCACCCGGCGATGCGTGCCCTCTGCCCCACCGGCGAAGCCGCTCGACCACCACGCTGCCCGCTTCAACTATCCTGGAGGATGCCTGCTATGAACCGCCGCCAATTCCTGCTTGCCACCGGAGCCGGCTCGGTTGCCCTGCTGTGCCCGGATATGCGGCCCGCTTTCGCCGCGCGTGGAGAGAACCCCATGGGAGGCCACAGGCTGCTGTTCAACCAGGACTGCAATGACGTGGACGGCACCGCCTCCGCCCAGCCTTCGGGCACGAGAGAGCAGTTCATCCGCGACTGGTACCGCAGGGCTTTCTCAGCCGGTGTCGGTGTGTTCGTCGCCGACGTAACCACCGGTCCGGTGGTCGAGACGAAAGACACCCCGACGGGTGAGGTGATCGGCGCCCGGTTCGCCCCCGAGGTGCGCAGGGGTATCCATTGGGTTCAGACCATCGACGAGCTGTTCGCGCAGGGGACGGATGTGCTGCACCTGGCCTGCGAGGAGGCGCGCCGGGCGAACGCCCCCATCCTCGGCGGTGCGCGCATGAGCGACGCGCATCACGGCGGCCGGTGGCAGGCGGAATCGGACGACCCGCTGTTTCCGCAGATTGTCATGGACCACCCGGAGTGGTGCAACACGTGGCAGGACGGGAGTCTGGACGCGACACTGAACTACAACGTGCCTCAGGTGCGGGAGCACTATCTGGCAATCCTGCGGGAGATGGCGACCAACTACGACATCGACGGACTGGAGCTGGACTGGATGCGCTTCTGCCGGCACTTCCCTGCCGGCCGCCAGCGAGAGTACCTGGGCGTCCTCACGCATTTCGTGCACGAGGTGCACTTGATGCTTCGCGAGGTGGCACGTGACAAGGGCCGAGAGAGGCTGATCCTGGGACACCGCGTGGCGGCGACGGTGGAGGAGTGCCTCAATATCGGCTGCGATGTGGGCACCTGGGCGCAGAGGGGCTACGCCGACTATCTGGCACCGATGGAGTTCTTCCACCACGACGTGAACGTGATGCCCGATGAGTTCGCAACTATCACCGCGGACACCGGCTGCCTGGTGTATCCCGGCTTCGGGCGCCCGCAGTACAGCTACTCCTCGCGCTATCCTTTCCCGATGCGCTCTCTGGCTGAGTTCCGCGCGCTGGCGCGCAACATCTATGCCTTCGGAGGGGCGGGGGCGTCTGTATTCAACATGTACCTGTGGCCGCCGGAGGAGCACGACTTCCGCGCCGCCGCCATCGCGATCCTGTCCGACCCGCAGAGGGCTGCAGCCGGTCCCAGGCACTACATCTACGTCCCCAGTGGCGCCGGCACCGGGCCCACCGGGAAGGACAAGAACCAGAGCATCGTCTTCGGCCGAGACAGCACCGGGAACCGACACGTCTTCACCTTCCGCATGGCGGACGGCAAGGACGGCGAGAAGCTCAGCGGCCTGCTGCGCCTGCGGATCTGTGACGCCGGTCCCGAGGATGAGTTCACACTCGACATCGGCGGCGAGGCCGTGGATCCGAGCTCAATTCGAAGCCGCCACTTCCCACAGGGAGAGCCCTCCGAGCAGCCGGCGGAACCCTTGAGCCTACCCGGAGCCCCCTTCACCTGGCCCGCCGGCCTGAGGCTCAAAGTGCCTTTGGAGGACTGCCCCGCGTTCGCCGGCGACAATGAGCTGGGAATCACGATGGTAAGCAAAGCAGCCGCAGGCCGCGACGCCCCGGTCATGGAGGCGCTGGAAGTGAAGGTGGACGGTTAGCGCCCGAGCGACTCCACGCCGTGGACCCGGGAGGGACGGACTGCACGCGAGGCGGGGCTCTGCCTGCGTGCGCCATGCTCGGCTCGTCCAGGAAGGACCCGCATGCCGGAAGACGAAACGGTCGCTGGGAGAGAACCTCGCGCCCCGGCCGCGCGAAGGCCTCTGCTCTTGCGGTACCGCGAGGGCCGCTCTGCACTGCCGCAGTGCATGCTCTGTCTGCCCCACCATCCCCTGCAAACGTGAGGTGCCCTGCGATGCGCATCCGCTTGGTACTCATGCTCACGCCCCTGGCATTGGCCGGCTTAGCCCTCGCCGCGCCGCAGGTCATCCTCGAGACCGACTTCGGCCTTCCCGGCGAGAGCTTCGCCGACATCAACGCAGAGCTGGGCAACAGGATCACCGGCTCTCTTCCCGAGGGCTGGAGCGACAACAGCGGCTGGAAGAGCAGGCTCGTGGCGGACTACTCCTGCGTGACGGAGGAAGGGCGGAGCTTCCTGCGCGTCACTCAGACCTCCGGCGGCGGGCTGCAGTTCACCCACGCCCTTCCCGGAATGGACAAGGAGGCCGGCTACTACCGGCTGAGCCTGACGGCCCGCAGCGACGTGGGCGGCAGTCTGGGGGTCCGCTACGTGGGTGCTCCGTACAATACCGTCTGGTCGGCCAGCCCCGCCGCCGGCGCGGGCTGGCACGACTTCTCCTACGACTTCCGCCTTGGGCCCCAGCCGCAGGAGATCGGGCTCTACATCTACCTGTCGGGCGACGGCACTTTGGACCTCCAGAATCTCAGGTTGGTGAGACTCTCCGAGCAGGACCTGATCGACGAGATCAAGGCCAGGTACCCCGACGCGGGGCAGGGAAACCTGGTGCGCCTGTCGCGCTTCCCTCTCGGACTGCAGAGCGGCTGGTCCGTCGACCGCGACTATTCCGACGGCGATGAGGTGCAGGTGGAGAGCGACCCGTCCGTGGCGGGTCCCGACGGGTGCCCGGCCCTGAGGATCGAGGCGCCCCGGGGCATCCGGCTGTATAGCGCGCCGTTCCCTGTACCCTGGAGCTTCGAGACCCATGTGCTAAGCCTGTCTGTCCGGGGTGACTGGGAGGGTCGGCTGATCGTGGCCGGCGGCGCGGGGCAGCACTGCGCCACCGCGCCGCTTTCGCCCGTCGGCGCCGAGTGGCGGCGCATCGAGCTGGCCTTCAGGCCCATTCTGCAGGCCCCGGCGCATCATCTACGGATCGAGGGCCAAGGGACACTGTGGATCGACCGGCTCCAGGTGGAGCACGGGGACAGTGCCGGTGAGTACGCCCCGCAAAGGCCCGTCGAGGTCTCTCTGGCGCTGCAGGATTCGGAGGCCTCCTCCGCGCGGGTGGTCTTCACCGACGAGCCCGCCCGCGCCGACTTCTGCGTCCTGGGCGAGTGCCCCGGTGCGGTGCTCAGGGCTCGTGTGGTGAACCTCTACGGCGACGAGACCGACCTGCCGCCGATCGCCCTCGGCCCGGGCCCGCTCCTGCGGGGATCCTTGGAGCTGGCTGTCTCCCCACGGCATCCGGTGGGGCCGCAGCGGCTGGAGGCATGGGTGGAGGACGGCACGGGGCAGAAGCTGAGTGCCGAAAACGAGCTGGTGCTGTACCGTCTCCGCCGCCCACGGCATTGGGGCCGCAGCGCTCCGGGGTCGTTCTTCGGCACCCACACCCTGTCCACGAACCGCCACCTGACCATGGCCAAGGCCGTGGGCTGCAACTGGGTGCGACTGCACGATGCGGGGACCGAGTACATCGGCTGGTCCTTCCTGGAGCCGGAGAAGGGCCGGTGGCAGTTCCGGGACGCGGACCTGCAACGGTACCGCGACCATCACCTGAGCATCCTGGGACTGCTTTCCACCACCCCGGGCTGGGCGAGCAACTGGGGCAAGCCCTGTACGGGGTACTTCGACCGCTACCTGCAGCCGCTGAGCATGGGCGACTGGCAGAATGCGGTGCGGACCATCGTCACGCGCTACCGGGACATGATCGACACCTACGAGATCTGGAACGAGCCGTGGGGGAGCAGCTTCTGGAGCCTGAGGTACGACGAGGAGGCGGGGACCGACTGGCGCTCCCGCTTCGTGGCCGGCGACACACCCGCGGAGGACTACGCCCGTCTGCAGAAGGCGGCCTACGAGGCGGCGCACGAGGTCTACCCGGAGGTCACCATCGTCGGCTTCAACACATACGGCAATGAGACGGGCACGAAGTGGACGCGGGAGGTGCTGAGCTTCGGCGGCCTGGAGACCTGCGACGGTATCTCATACCACCACTACGAGAGCGCCCCGACCGGTATGCCTGATGACCCCACCGAGAGAGCCTACGCCGCCGCCATGGGGCCTGTCATTGAGCAAGTGGGCGAGGTTCCGATGCCGGTATGGATGAGCGAGGGGGCGCCGCTGTCGGGCGATGTGTCCAACGGCTTCTACCGCCACAGCCTGCCGTACGAGAACGAGAACGACAACTGGCTCATCGCCGACCGGATGGCGCGCTATGTGCTGAGCCACCGGGCCACCGGCGCGAGCCACGCTTTTCTGTACACCATGCACGGTCACAGCACCTTCGGCGGACCTGTGAGCTGGACGACGCTGGTCACGGCGGAGGGCTATCTGCACCCCTCCGCCGCGGCCCACAGCGCCCTGGCCTGGCTGCTGGAGGATACCGCCTACGTCCGGCGTGTCACGCTCGCCGAGGGCGTCTACGCGTACCTGTTCGCCGGCGCCGACCGCGCGGTGGCGGCGATCAGCACCGCGCCGAAACACGCCGAGTACCGGTTGCCCACGGCGGAGGGAATAGAGCTGCAGGACCTGTTCGGCAATCCGCCGTCACCGGGAACCCCGGCCGACGGCTGCGTGCGGTACGTCCTGTGCCCGGACGGTCTGGAGGCGCTGGAGACCATCCTGCAGGTACGGTAGACACCGACGTGTGCCGCAGATGCTCGGCGGGCCGATGTGCGCCGGTCCGAGGCACCAGGGAGGGCCTGATGGAGATACCCGCACCCACCGACCGGATCGCGAGACTCCGGGAGTTGACCCGCCAATCGCCGATGATGGCCGAGCTGCCCTCTCACACCTGGGGCCCGCGCAGGGAGTTGGACCTGTACGAGGGCTGGATTGCCGCAGTCGGGCAGCCGACCACGCGCCTGCGCCGGGCCGCGAGCCGGGCCTACCGCATGGACCACAGCCCACCGATCATCGGCGACTGCGAGCTGATCGTGGGCCGTCCGGACCTGTCGCCCCTCAGCGAGAGCGAACAGGAGCGGCTCTCCGAGCTTGGCGCGATGGCGCAGCAGTTCATGCCCCCCCCGCGCGGCATCTACGACCACATGGCCCCGGACTACCCCAAGCTCATCCGAGTCGGGGTCGACGGCCTCATCGCGGAGGTGCAGCAGAGGCGCAGGGGCCTGAATCGGCAACTGCCCGAGAGCGTCGCCAAGGACGAGTTCTACTGCGGGTGCCTGATGGAACTGAGCGCCCTCCTAGGCTTGGCGCGGCGCTACGCCGAGGCCGCGCGGGGCCTGGCCTCCGAGACAACCGGCGAGCGCGCCGCGGAGTTGTGTGAGATCGCCGACATCCTCATGAAGGTCCCCGCGGGGCCTGCGGAGACCTTCCGCGAGGCCCTGCAGAGCATCCACTTCTACACCTTCATGCTGTGGGGCGACTACCAGATGGGACGCCCCGACAGGTACCTGATCGACCTGTACCGCGCCGATGTAGCCGCCGGGCGTCTCACGGCCACAGGCGCGCTGGAGCTCATCGACTGCTTCTGCCTGCTGTACTCGACCTACCACCCGAAGGGCTCGGCGGTGGGGTTCATGCTGGGCGGCAGGGACTACGCCGGAAGGGCGCTACACAACGAGCTTACGTATCTCTTCCTGCAGAGCATCGCCCACACAAGGATGGCCTATCCCGGCATCGGCCTGTGCGTGCATGACGAGACCCCCGATGACTTGCTGGAGACGGCGACCGAGCTGCTGGCCGCGGGCCACTCGCACCCCGCGATCTTCAACGACGACGCCATCACACAGGGCCTGATGGACCTGGGCCTGCCGCGGAGTGACGCCTGCGACTACGTGCACAGCTCCTGTGTGGAGATCACGCCCTGCGGCCGGTCGGGCTGCTGGGTCTTCAGCCCCACCATCAACGCCCCGGGGATTCTGCTGGACGTCATGGCCCGGAGTGCCGAGTGCGCCGGCGTCGAGGCACTCCTGACCGCCTACGAGCGGGAGTTGCGGGCCAGGGTGGTGGCGGGCGTCGAGGCACAGAAGCTGTGGCAGTTGGAGCGCTCCCGGAACGGCACCGACAGCCTGCTGTCCTCCTGTCTGGTCGAGGACTGCCTGGCCCGCGGCAAGAGCGTGGACGAGGGGGGGGCGAAGTACAACTTCATCATGCCGACCTTCCTGGGTCTGGCCAATGTGGTGGACTCCATCGCCGCCATCGAGGCGCTCGTGTTCGATCTTGGGGAGTTGACGATGGCCGACTTCCACCGGGTCGTTGAGGAGGACTTCGCCGGTAACGAGGCACTCCGGCAACGTGTCATCAACCGACTGCCGCACTTCGGCAACGATGAGCCGGTGACCGATGGGCTGATGCGGCGGGTATCGGAGATGATCGTTCGGTCGTGCGAGGGGATCGTCAACCTCTTCGGCGACAGGGCCGTGCCGGGCGCCTACTCCTACCTTGACCACGTGACCTTCGGGAAGACGACGCCCGCGACGCCGGACGGCAGGAAGGCCTACACTCCTCTGTCGGCGGCCTCTTCCCCGGTGCAGGGGCGCGATGTGAGTGGCCCCACGGCTTCCATCCTCTCCTCGACCTGCTGGGATCAGCGCCCGTTCATGGGCGGGGTCGCGATCAACTTCCGTTTCCAGCCGCTGGGGGCCCCCACCCGCGACGGCATCAGGGCGGTGATCGACACGGCCATCGCCCGGGGAGGTCTGCAGCTTCAGGTCAACTGCGTCTCCCGCGAGACGCTTCTCGACGCCCGGGAGAACCCGCAGGACCACCGCGACCTTGTGGTACGCATCGGTGGCTACAGCGACTTCTTCGTGCTGCTGTCACCGGAGATGCAGGATGAGATCGTGAGGCGGACGGCGCATGAGTAGCCGACAGGAGGAGGGCCGCGGCGGTGCGCCGCCGCGGCAGTCTAGCCCTCCCTGTTGGCCGCCAGCAGACGGGAAATCGTCGTCTCCGAGGCCTCGCGCGCGGGGGTGAGGTTCGAGCCCTTCAGGTAGGAGCACATCGCACCCAGCAGGTAGCGCGCTTCCGGCCACTTCGGGTCCAGGTCGAAGGCCGTCAGAACAAGCCTCCCGGCCCCCACGGAGCGCTCCAGCAGATAGCCCAGTGGGTGCAGCACCGGGTAGCGATGGATGACGCGCACGATGGGGTCCTCGTCGTGCAGCCCCAGGGGCTCGAGGTCCAGCGGCGGCGAGTGCTCGATCGTCCGGAAGAATGGCCACGAGGCATGGCCATCGTGCGGGAAGTCACCCAGCAGCGCGTGGCGGCGGATCAGCGTCCCGTTCTGGCCGTCCTCGTAGGGGCCGTAGTTGGCCGGTGGGGTGAAGAAGTAGCGCACATAGCCGAAGTTCGGCCGGTGGGGGCGCACCAGCCCCTCTCCCGTGGCCAGGATGGCCCTGCCGCCGGCGCGCAGGAAGTCCAGCACCGCCTCGTCCAGCCTTTCCGTCAGCAGCACACAGTCCGGCGACCAGTCCCCCGCCACCACCGGCAGCTCATCCCATCCGGCAATCCAAGAGTGCCCGCCCCCCTCGCGTCGCACCACCTGCGCCGGCAACGAGACCTCCGCCGGGAACAGCCACAGGTCCCAGCAGTTGCTGACCGCGCGCCCGCCCTCGGTCAGCTTCGCACTCAGCCGCAGCGGCAACGGCGCATCCACCTCGGGCAGAGCGGCCTGCACCTCGCCCACGGGACAGGTGGTATAGGCCCGGTGGTCCCAGCTTAGCTCACCGGCAGCAATGTCCTCGGCACCGCTACTCAGATGCCATGTCAGCCGCGGGTGCCCGTACGGCGGGTGCGAGAAATCCGAGACGCTCAGAGAGCAGGCAAATGCCCCGCCGCCGGCCAGGGCCCTGTCCTCAAACCCCAGCCCCGCCAGGATCACGGTGTCGCCATTGGTCTGCAGCCATGTCTGCGGATCGGCAAGCTTCCTGTGGTAGAACTCGGTGATGACGCCCTGAGGCGAGGGGCCGGTGTCCATGGCATTGAAGTGCGAGATGCCGGCGAGGAACGGTCGGTCGTGCCGCAACTGCTCCAGCTTGGCCTTCATCTCCAGGAGTTGCAGGTGCCGACTGCTCTCGGCGTAGGCCTCCAGCAGGTGCTCCTGGTCGCGGTCCCGGGCCGTGGCGGAGGCGATCTCGGCGGCGTACGGACGCACGGCGCCGTCGTAGCTCCGGCTGAGGCGCACATCCGGGAAAGAACTCCACCAGCGGAACTCATGCTCGATGACGGGCTTGTCCGGCGGCGGCTGGTCCTGGGGCCAGTTGGCGTTGATGAAGTCGCCCGGCAAGTCGGGGCTATACCCGCCGTCGGTCCAGATCACGAAGGCGTTGGGCTTGAGCGCCCGGGTGTCGTGGTAGCAGCTCCAGGCGGTGCGCGGGAACAGCGTCTCGTTGGGCAACTCGTTACTCATGCAGTAGATACAGGCGGAGGGGTGGTTGAGGTCGCGCTCGACGACGAGATCCCACTGGCGCTTGAGCACAGGGTAATGATCCGGCGTCGGCGCCGGCCAGGCATAGACATGCTGCTCCGTCTGCCCGCCCCAGGCCCCCAGCATCCCCATCTCGCCCTGCACCAGGAGCCCCACCTCGTCGGCCACATCATAGTATTCGGGGGTGTACACATACGACTGGCAACGTACCTGGTTATACCCGTAGTCTCGGAGCGCCTTGAGCTTGCGCCGCCAGCGGTCGCGGTCCGTGTCGGGGCAGCCGGTCTCCGGGCAGCTCAGGAAGTCGCCCGTGCCCCGGATGTAGTACGGCTCACCGTTGACCAGGAAGCGTCCGCCGTCCGCGCCCAGCTCGAGGAAGCCGGTGCGCTCGGACAGGGCGTCGAGGACGGCGCCTGCGGCAACCAACTCCACGTCGACGCGGTACAGGTTGGGGGCATCCGGGGACCACAGAATCGGATCGGGCACCGGGATGTCGGCGGAGGCCTCCCCGACTGCGACGGGGATCTCCGCCTCCTCCGCCGCCGCGCCCCCGGGTGACGTCACGGTAACCCGCAGCGCCATCTGGCCGAGAGCTTCCACGCCCCCGCCGATGCGGGCATTGAGGCGCAGCACCCGGCCGCTCACCTCGGGCCGCAGATGGACCCTGTCCAGACACGCCGGGCCGGTGGCGGTCAGCTCCACCGCTCTGTACAGGCCCGACCAGTTCCCCTGCCAGTTATATGCCAGGCCGTAGAGACGGTGGTGCTCCGACACGCGCACGATCAAGTCGTTGTCGGCCTCGGGACGCAGAAGGTCACCCACCTCGAAGCCGAAGGGCACGAAGGGCAGATCGTGCCGCCCCACGGCCTCCCCATTGAGCCACACCTCGGCGCTGGGGTGCACGCCGCCGAAGTTCAGCCACAGCCGCTGTCCCACCCATTCCCCCGGCACCCTCAGCGTCCGCGCATACCAGCCCGTGCCCCGGTAGGTGGCCCGGAAAACGCGGGCCCGGAGCCGGAAGTCCCACACCTCATCCTCACCGTCGCCACCGAACCCCTGGCCCTGCCAACAGCCCGGGACGGCGATGGGCGCCGCGATGTGGTCAGGACGCCGGTACCACTCATCGCCCACCCCCACATCATCGGGATCGAGACGGAACCGCCAGTCGCCCTCCAGCGCCACCCGCCGCTCCGCCGGGTTCTCCACTACCGGGTTGACGCGCGCGGGCTCTCGTTTGCAGGCCGGAACCATGACACCGTCTCCCTTTGGCAGGCCCCTCAAGAGCCCAGGAGCCGTCGCTTGCTCTCCAGATAGTACAGGAAGTGCTCGTAGGACACGTCGGGATGGATGGCGTGGTCGATGCAGGGGATGAAGCCGCCGCCCTCCACCACCGGCACCAGCCGGGTCAGTTCGGCATCGATGGCCGCCGGGCCTTTGGCCACCTCGCGCTTGTCCACTCCGCCCGTCATGCACACGCTACGCCCGTACTCCCGGCGCACCTGCACCGGGTCCATCCCCGCTGCGCGCTCCAGTGGGTTGAACCCATCCACCCCGGCCTCTAGATACAGCGGGATGAGCACATTGTGGTCTCCATCGGTATCCACCATCACCACACGTACCCCATGCTCCTTGAGAAACCCCACGTACCGCTTGTAGTGGGGCAGGAGAAACTCTCGGAACAGCCGCGGCCCCATGAGCGGCCCGCCCTTGCCCGCCATGTCCTCATGGATGATGACCCAGTCAAAGACGATTTCCGTCACGGCCCTGTCCAGCAGGCGCAGGATGAAGTCGGTCAGGAACTCGAGGCACTCGTGGATCAGGGCCGGGTCGTCATACCACAGGTAAGACAGATGCTCGGTGCCCATCCAGTTCCGCAGCATGCTGTAGTAGCCGAAGGTGCCCGCCAGCGGGTTCATCAGCGTCAGGGGCAGGTCGCTTTGCAGCAGGCGCGCCTTCTCGCTCTCCCAGTCGGCCGGATACCGCCGGTCCACCGGCCCCTCGTAGCGGAGACGGTACTGCTCAAAGGAGGCCCGATCCTTCACCGGGAAGTCGATGTAGCTGTCCATGCTCATGCGGGTGCCGTCGACGGTACCGCTCTTGCGCGCCCGCCGCGTGCGGCCGAAGCCATCCACGAACAGGACGCTGTCCTCCGTCTCCTCCAGCGTCCTGCTCTCCACGGCCGGGATCGGGCCGGTGCCGTTGAGGCTCAGCGCCTCATAGCCCTCGAGACCGAAGTACGGCTCGCCTCGGTCCATGAAGCCGGTGTTGAGGCCCTCGGGCATGCCCTCGGCCAGCCAGCGCTCCCGGGTCTGAGCCCACACGGCGATCTCCATGTTGCTGGGACGGTCCACGGCCTGGAAGGTCATCGTCCGCAGGAAGCGCTCTTTTGGGGTCACGGTCGGGTCACCTCGAGGACGGCAGTCGCGAGTCGACGGCAGACGGCGTCGACGGCAGACGGCATCGTGGTCGCGAGTCTCGGGTCATCGACGAGCGGCGTCTACGGCCTGTGCGGCGCGCACGATCAGCAGCGCGATACTGAGCGGCTCCAGGTCCAGCACCAGTTGGTGGGGCAGCTCCACGGGCGACAGGACCTCCCGGCTCACGCTGTCCACGACCCGCTCGATGCTCACCGGCCCCTCCGCCCCGTAGGCCGGGACCTCCAGGTCGAAGCTCACCGGGTCCTCGGACACGTTCACGAAGAGCAGGGCGATGCTGCCATCGCGGCCACGGTAGGCCGCATGCTGCACGGCCCGGTCCTGCACCTCATGACGCTGGCCCGGGTCCATGCGATGCTCGTGGCTGTCGAGCAGGAACTTGAGGTACTGCGCCGTGATCCAGGGGACCTCGATATCCGGCGGGCGCAGCATCTGGCCGAACATCAGATAGGGATACAGCTCGCGCCCGGTGCATCGCACGATCTTCTCGTAGAAGGCCAAGGTGACCGGGTTGTGGTGGGGCGGGTCGGGGAAGTAGCGCCCCGCCGCGGGCAGCACGCCCTGGCAGATCGCCTTGCCCAGCCCGCGGGTCCAGTAGAGGACCTCGGGCCGGTTACATTCCGGCATCGCGGCGTAGTAGGCGCCGATGTACTCATTGTAGATGTAGCCGAACAGCGGGATCGTCTCACCGCCCATGGGCATTCCGCGGCTGTAGTGCCCGAAGTATTCCATGTTCCCGGCACGCTGGTCGTACAGGTCCAGCCAGGGGATGAAGTTCTCCGAGATGCCCTCGGTCGTCAGGGCACATTCCGGGTTGGCCGTCTTGGCCCGGCGCCGCATCTCCTGCAGCATCTGCCCACAGGCCTCGGACCACCACGGACCGTGTCCCCGCGGATGGCCGTGGGTCTCGCCGTAGCACGCCGCGCTGCCGCCGCAGGGGAAGTTGTCGATCTGCACCACCGTGCAGCCCAGCTCCAGACACCGCTCCAGGATCCCCGCATGCAGCTCAACCGCCGCCTGCGGCCGGGGGCAAAGCTGCGCCCCCTGCCAGCCCTCGTACCAGGTAGAGACCCTGTACTCCCCGTCGGGGCGGCGCAGCACCAGTGCCTCGCCCTCCTCGATGAACTGCGGCCGGCTATCCCACGGCGGCTCGTAGTCGATCTTCACATACCAGTTGTTCCCGGTCATGTAGACGAAACCGAGGTTGCCGGCCGCCCGCAGCCGGGCCATTGCGTCGACGAAGGCCTGCTGTCCCTCACGGGGCGGGAAGAAGCCCTTGGGGCCCGTCCAGGCCCCGCCGTTTTCCCAGTTGAAGAGCAGGCACAGCAGGGGCACACCGGCCGCGGCGCTGATCTCATTGACCGTGTCGGCGATCTGCCCCAGGGGATGGTTCAGCCTCAACTGGGGGATGTGGTAGTTGGACATCTGGAACACCCCGCCCACACCGGTGCGCAGCCACGAGGCGATGTCCCGGTCCCACAGCGTCCGCTCGCACCACCACTGCTCCCTCGCCCAGGCCTTGTAGATGTCCGCGGCCGCATACCAATCGCCGTTGAAAACGCCCACGACGGCGTCGTACGGCAGGGCCATGTCCTCTCCCGGCACTTCGGAGCACAGGTGCGTCAGAGATCGGAAGAGCACACGTCTGAACTCCAGTCACGAGATTCCA
>CAZXDD010000071.1:0-19280 GCA_964639415.1 uncultured Armatimonadia bacterium | reverse complement strand
CACGGGGAACGGCTGGAGAAGGGAAAGGCGGAACACAGAGACACGGAGACACAGAGAGGCGGAGAACGGCCGGGACAGAGAGCGGCGGGAGAGTCGGAGAGCGGCCGGTGAGGGGACCGGCGTACCGCTGCGGCTGCGGCATCACGGTTTCGGCGGCGGAGGGCCGCCGAAACCGTTGTGGTGCTCACCGTCTGCCGTCGGTGCGCGATGGGCCCGACGGGAGAGCGAGACTGCTATCACGCCAGATCGAAGCGGTCGAGGTTCATGACCTTGCTCCACGCCGCGACGAAGTCCTGCAGGAACTTCTCCGGAGAGTCCTCGCACCCGTAGACCTCGGCGATGGCCCGCAGTTGGGAGTTCGAGCCAAAGACGAGGTCCACGCGGGTACCGGTCCACTTCAGCTCGCCTGTGGCGCGGTCGCGACCCTCGAACACGTCGGCGTCGTCCGATGTTGGCTGCCAGGCGGTGCGCATGTCCAGCAGGTTCACGAAGAAGTCATTGGTGAGGGTCTCCGGCCGCTGGGTGAACACGCCGTGCTTGGACCGGCCAACGTTGGCGCCCAGGACGCGCAGGCCGCCGATGAGCACCGTCATCTGAGGCGCCGTCAGTGTCAGCAGTTGCGCGCGATCCACCAGCAGCTCCTCCGCCGAGACGGCGTACTTGCTCTTCTGGTAGTTGCGGAACCCATCGGCCACCGGCTCGAGGACGGAAAACGACACCGCGTCGGTCTGTTCCTCGGACGCATCCATGCGCCCCGGCGCGAAGGGAACGGTCACCTCGTGACCGGCGTTCCTGGCGGCCTGCTCCACGCCGGCGCAGCCACCCAGGACGATCAGGTCGGCGAGCGAGACCCTCTTGCCGCCCTGGTGAGCGCCGTTGAACTCGGCCTGAATGCCCTGGAGGGTCTGCAGCACGGTCTGCAACTGGGCGGGCTCGTTGACCGCCCAGTCCTTCTGCGGCGCCAGGCGGATGCGTGCCCCGTTGGCGCCGCCACGCTTGTCAGAACCACGGAAGGTCGATGCCGACGCCCAGGCGGTCGAGACCAACTGGGAGACGGTGAGTCCCGAAGCGAGGATCTTGGCCTTGAGCGTTGCGATGTCGTCATCGTCGATCAGCTCGTGGTCGACTTCGGGGATGGGGTCCTGCCAGATGAGTTCCTCCGCCGGAACCTCCGGGCCGAGGTAGCGGGAGCGGGGTCCCATGTCGCGGTGGGTGAGCTTGAACCAGGCCCGAGCGAAGGCATCCGCGAACTCCTCCGGGTTCTGCTGGAACCGCTTCGCGATCTTCGCGAAGGCGGGGTCGAAGCGCAGGGAGAGGTCCGCAGTGGTCATGATGGTCGGGACCCGTTTCGACGGATCGTGGGCGGCAGGTGCCAGATGCTCGTCATCCACATTCGCCGCGACCCATTGCCAGGCGCCGGCAGGGCTCTTGACCAGATTCCAGTCGTAGCCGAACAGCATGTCGAAGTAGCCCATGTCCCACTGAGTCGGTTTGGGCGTCCACGCTCCCTCAAGGCCGCTGCCGATGGTGTCGCCGCCCTTGCCGGTGCCGAAGCTGCTCTTCCAGCCCAGCCCCTGCTCTTCCAGGGGAGCGGCCTCGGGCTCCGGACCCACATGGGTGGCGGGGCCGGCGCCGTGGCACTTGCCGAAGGTATGGCCGCCGGCGATGAGGGCGACGGTCTCCTCATCGTTCATGGCCATGCGGGCGAAGGTCTCTCGAACATCGTGGCCCGAGGCGACCGCATCGGGCACCCCGTTGGGCCCCTCGGGGTTGACGTAGATCAGACCCATCTGCACGGCGGCCAGGGGGTTCTCGAGGTCGCGCTCGCCGGAGTAGCGCTTGTCACCCAGCCATTCGCTCTCGGTTCCCCAGTAGACATCCTGCTCGGGCTCCCACACGTCCTCCCGGCCGCCGCCGAAGCCGAAGGTCCTAAGGCCCATCGACTCCAGCGCGCAGTTGCCGGCGAGGATCATCAGGTCGGCCCAGGAGATCTTCCGGCCGTACTTCTGCTTGATCGGCCACAGCAGACGGCGTGCCTTGTCGAGGTTCACGTTGTCCGGCCAGCTATTGAGGGGCGCCAGGCGCTGGCTGCCGGAGCCCGCTCCCCCGCGGCCGTCGCCCATGCGATAGGTGCCGGCGCTGTGCCATGCCATCCGGATGAAGAGCCCGCCATAGTGGCCCCAATCGGCCGGCCACCAGTCCTGCGAATCCGTCATCAGCGCGTAGAGGTCCTGCTTCACCGCAGCGAGGTCGAGTGTCTTGAACTCCTGAGCGTAGTTGAAGGCCTCGCCCATCGGGCTGGACAGGGGCGAGTGCTGGTGGAGGATACCAAGGTTCAGTTGGTTGGGCCACCAGTCTCGGTTCGACATGCCACCTCCGGCCACGGGGCGGCCGGCTCTGCCTGTCACCGGGCACTTGCTGTCCTCCGTCATCTCTGCTCTCCTTCCCACTTCGAGTCCGTTCAGCCTACGGTGGTTAGCGACGCCCGCCGGGCGGGTTCATCCGCCACCCGGTCGCCCGGCATCCACCGCGCCGGGCTCCCGTTGGGCCTCCCCCGACAGCGATGAGTTCTGCGACAGGGCCGGCCCGCGTGGCGCCGCCGCCATGGTGCTCGGCCACCTTGCTGCGGTAGCACCGGCATCGCCGGTCAGCTCTTCACCTCTTACTCTCCCTCCTTACGCCGTGCTCCGTCCTTCCCCTCCAGGCACGAGCGGCACAGGCCTCGCACCTCGACCTGAGTCCTGTCAGCGACGCCGAACTCACTCACCGCCTCCGCCACCGCAAGACCATCCAGCTCCTCGCTGTAGAAGTCCCCCGTCAGGCCACACCGGGTGCAGACGAAGTGATGATGCGGCCGCGTATTGCCGTCGAACCGGTGCCGCTCGTGGGGGAATCCCAGGGTCGTGATGAGCCCCAGATCGTTGAGCAGCCAGAGCGTCCGGTAGACCGTATCCAGCGAGACCGTGGGCAGCCGATCCCGCACTCCCCTGAAGACGCTCTCGGCATCGGGATGTGACCGCGAGTGGAGCACCTCGCGGAACACCTCCAGGCGCTGGTGGGTGACACGCACCCCGGCGGCTCTGAGCACCCGCCTGCAGTGCTCGATGGGGTCTTGTCGGTCTGCCGGGTCGCCGGGCATGGCACCGGTCCTAAATAGGAGTGATTCGCAAGTAGGAATATATCCGAGGGGGCGGCCTTTGTCAAGACCGCAGCGTACCGGTGCCTGGCGGACGATGGGCCATGGGATGGCCGGGCGGGTCTAGACCGGCATGCCGTGCCGGTGGCGGACCCAGAGTTGCTCCGGACGCCAAGAGGCGCGGCCCCACGGGCACGCGGTGCACAGGGAGGAAGGATGAGCCAACTGGGTTGTGCGGCGCCAGCGGTTCCGGAGGACCGATCCCCCCCACCGCGCATGGATGGCGCGGCCCCGGTCCCGGCACATTCGGTGCGACCCGAGCGACCCGCCTCGGCGGGTGAGACGGCCATCGTTGCTGCAACGCAAAGGTGTCGGTTCCGATACACCGTGGCGGTGCGGCGCGCCTGGACGGCGTACCCGGCCTGGTGTACAATAGACGACGGTCGTGACCGCGGCCGGCATGGCGTCCCATTGCCGGACCCCGTCTGGTCAGGAAACCCGGTTCGTCTCAGATGCGCCGACAGGTATCGCCAGGGGCCGTCCCCCGCAAGAGGGACGGCGCTTTGCTTTCCCCACACGCTGAGGGTGTCTGATTGGCACCCCACACCACCTTCCACAGGAGGCCGACTCCAATGGGCCTGATCGACTGGCTGAACAAGACGTTCCCCCCGAAGGACCCCGATCCGCATCGCGACATCAAGCGCAACGACCCCTGCTACTGCGGATCGGGCAAGAAGTACAAGAACTGCCACCTCCCCAAGGACGAAGCGAAGAAGACCGCCGCCAGAGCGTAGGCAAGAGCGGCCGTCCGGCGAGCCCGCGGGGATCGTCACAGGAATTGCGGTTACGGGACCGTGCAATCGCCTGCGCCCCGCGGCGCTCGACGGTCGGGACAGGCCTCTTGACGCAGTGTGTCGAGCGGCCCGCCGGAGCCGGAAGGCACTGTGCGTCTCGCGCTTGCCGGCGCGACGTCCGGCGTCGTCCGACATCCATCGGCCTAATGCGCCGGCTGTGCGGCCGGCGCCGGGGCCCGGGACGCGTCGGCGAAATAGGTGTAATGCCAGTTGATCCGTGCCGCGGTGATCGTGCCCGCCCGGGCCGTCAGCGCGATCTGGAACTGGTCGTTCGTGCGCAGCTCGCGTTCGCTGCTGTGCCCCGCAACCTGCATCTTCAGCTTGTCGGGGATGCGCAACTCGACGGCCTGTTGCCCCGCAGCCCCGGTATCGGCTGCGGCCTCGGCACTCGGCAGCGCATGGCGCTCGAACTGCACTGGATTGCCGCCTCCGCCCACCTGCGCGGGATCAATCGGCCCTACGGCACCCATGCTGATGGAAGCGTTGCCCCAGGCGCCAAAGGCCGGGGGCTTGGGGCCGGTCTGCCCGGTCTCCTTCGCGCTTGCCGAGTAGCTCAGGGATACGGCGGCCCCACCCGGTATCCGCGATGGAGGGGCGGTCCAGCTCAGAGCGATCACGCCTGTGCGCTCTGATGGCACCGAGGTCGTTTGGTTCGTGGCCGGGTCGCGCACCGTGCTGAATGCCTTGCCGGAGCCGATAGGCACGGTCACCGAGCTGGCGCCGACGGTGGCTCCCTTGCGCTGTGCCAGGTCCGGATCGTGACTGCGCTCCGTCTTCGTCAGCACCCACACCCCGGCAGGGGCCTGGCCCTGTATCTCGTTGGAGTTCACCGGCATTCCACCTACATGCACCCTGATCGCGACGCTGTCGGTGGATTGCAGGCCCGCGAGCTTCGACAGGTCGCCCTCGATGCGCCCCCGTTCGATGGTCACCGCGTAGCGTTGCCTGTCCTGCACACGACCGTTGATGAGCAGTTCCACGCTGTCCCCGTCGTCGGAAAGCAGCATGGGCTGCCGGCCGCTGTAGGCGCCGTATGGCTTGTGCTCCACAGTGCCCTCCAGGCCTTTGGCGGTGAGGTCGAGAGACGTCAACTCGATGGCGACACGGGGGACGTAAAGGTCCACCAGTTGCGCGCAGCCCATGAATGCCAGCGGCAGGAGGACCTGGGCCTGGCTCATCGCGCACTCCTCGGTGGTCTCCAGAGTGCGGCGGTTGTGCCATTGGCCCCGCAGCCATGCCGTCAAGGTCGGCTTCTCCATGCCCTCGCGCAGCACCATCACCTTGCGGCTTCCACTGCCCCCGACGCGGAGGGTGCGATAGTAGGCCCCTGTGTTCCCGTGTTGCTCGTAGCTGCAGTCCTGGAGCTTGGGCGCGGGGTAAAGGCGCCCGTTCCCGGGCTGAACCACGGTGGTGGTGCCCGGATAGTGCCCGGACACGGTGTCTGCGGAGAAGAAGTTGCGGTTGGTGTAGGCGGCAATCTCGTGGAACAGGGCAAGAGGGTCCGTGGCCGCGCGGATGGTTCCCGCCAGCCCGGGGTCGACGTGGTCTTCCAGGGTGAGACCGCCCATCGGCCCGCGCGGCAGTCCATTGAACACCTGCATGACGTTCGCGCCGAGGATCGCGTCCTCATAGGGATCGCCGCGCAGGCCGCCGAGGGTGAGCCACTGGGGCATCGGGTGGGCGTCGTCGCGCACGTGGGCGGGAACCGTCATGTCGGCCAGCAGGTGCATGGTCTCGCCAAGCACCCGCCAGGCGAAGGCAAAGCGCTCCTGCTTCTTCTGCGCGTCGCGCTCCGCGAAGGCCTGCTGCATGGCCTCCAGTCCGCGTTGCCACGCGTAGCGGTTGTCGGGCTGTCCGGCGATTCGACTGGTGCCGACTACCGCCCAATGCCGGGCGTCCATCTCGGGATTCACCATGGTGACTTGCAGCTTCTTGCGCAGGCGGCCCTTGGTCTGGGAGAAGATCCGCGCGAACTCCGGCACATCGGTCAGAAAGCGTTGACGCTCGTCGGGACGCGTGGGGTCGTAGAAGTGGCGCAGGGACTGGAAATGGTGGGGGGCGTCCGCGGTGCGGCCACCGTCCCGGATCCAGTCCACCAGGTGCTGCTCGGCATCGCCTTCCACCATGTTGCCGGGCCACTCACCGGGCTCAACGACCGTGCGGCCCTTCAGAGGGCGCAGCTTGCCCCAATCGTCTCGGCCCAGATCGTAGCCGCGCATGTCCACCGGCGTTCGCTGGTTGTGGGTCCGCTCCCACCAGACGCGCCACGCGCATTCGTTGATGGCCGGGTGGGCCGTGGCATCATCATACGCCAATACCGGGAGCGAGAGCATGAGCGCGAGGCCTGAGAGGGCCATCGCCGACAGGAGACGCAGGATGCCCTTTGCCATGGAACAGGTTCCATCCCTTCGTGTTGCGGCCACTGCGACTAGGCGTGCCCGGCTCACAGCGACATGAGCAGCCACTCGTCTTCGGCCTTGATGAACCGAACGGTGAAGCTCAGATCGTCGGCGGTGATCTCGTACTCGGCCTGTGTGGTGTCCTGCTTCACAAGCCGGCGCGTGGCGAACATGTCCGCCAGACGTCCCACGGCCTCGGGCGACTGGGCCAGCGTATGCTCGAGGTCCTGATGTAGTGACTGCACCGAGAGCGCCTCGAGGGTGGCGATATTGCCCTGTTTCAGGGCGGTCTCGACCAGTTCGGCCACCGCCTCGAGGTTGCCCGCCTCGCTCCCGGCCGGGTGTGGTATGGAGCCACCGGGTGCCTCAGTGGGGGGAGCGGTCGTCGCAGGGGACTTGGGTGGGGTGGGAGGCGCGGCCGGAGGCGCCGGGTCGCCGCCCAGGGACATCCGCAGCATGGCCTGCAACTGGACGATCACCGTACGGGGCCATGGGGTGTCCGCCGCTTCGCGCCAGCCCGCGACCACCGCATCCCACGCGACCGCTTCATCCACGTCTCGCTTGCGGGAATAGGCCCTGATGGTGCCGGGCCCGGAGTAGAGCAGCACGCCGCTCTTGCGGTCGGAGAGGAGTTCGGCGGCGATCAGCTCGTTGTGGGTCTCCTGACACATCTTCACCGCGGCCTGCTGGTCCTCCACGGGTCCGACGAGAACCACCGCCAGCTCGCAGCCCAGCGAGTCGCGGAATGCCTGGAGCAGCGAGGACAGCTCGGCCTCTTCCTCATCGGACAGCGTCGCGGTCTCATCGAAGACGAGCCCGGCCGGCGGTGCGCCCTGCAGGTCCGGCTCCTTCAGGGCCCAGACGAACATGTGCCCCCTGCCGCCGGTCTCGGCGTTGTGGGACCACGTTGCGGGATCAGAATCCACCACCGTGTAGGTGCCGGCGGGCAACTGCACGGCGGGGTCTACATACCAGTAGCAGTTGGGCCTCTCCCGGTACCCCGGGGCGGCCTGCGCCTCCCACGGGCCATACATCCGGCCGGAGCCGTCGCGCACCCCGATCGTCCCCGGCTGCTTGCCTTGTCCCCCGTTCCAGTGGTACGTGACGATGCGCAGAATCGTCCGCGGGCGCTCGAGCGAGAACGTGGAAGGCGCAGTCGGACCGTTCTGCACAGCGGCCAGGCCGGCGATCTGCGCGATCTCCTCGGCCCCAGGATCGTCGGGTTGCGGCTGAGCCCACACCTGCGGTGAGCCGAGGGGCAGACTGAGAAGGGCCGCCGTGACCGCCGCGAATACCACGTTCATCATCGGTACCTCCAGATCGGCTCTTGCAGCGTCCGGGCCGCCGGGGATACGCCACCGCGGGCCCCACCGGGTGGACTGTTCTGTCTCCGCGCCCTGTGTGCGCGGCCGAGAACCCCGCCTTCGCCGGGACTGCAATCCTGAGAGCGTCCGCTGCCGGCAAGAGCAGCTCGAAGGATCTACTGGCGTTGAGTGAGATTCTTCGCTATCTCGCTGCGCGAGATGGACGCTCAGAATGACAGTAGCCAGTTCGGCCAGACTCTTCGGCCGCGCGGATGGATGCGGCGTCGGCAAGCGTGTCGGCAACCACCCCATCCATGCCCCACCGTTGGCCCCCAACGGCCCGGCCGGCGGAGGCCGAGCGCCTCCGGGGAAGGCCCGCCTGAGGCCGGCCCGGCGCCCACGGAGCGTCGGCACCGACGGACGCGCGCGGTCCCCGCGGGTCACCGGCGCGCCAGGCCCTGTCACTACGGACTGCCGACACCGCCTCCGGGTTCGCCCGGAATACCGGCGCAGTGGGAGGCCCGGTGGTCCAGATGCGGTCGTCGAGGGCCATGGCGACCCCAATGCAGGGCGCCAAAGCGCGTGGCGTACCAAGCAGTTGCGGTGGGAAGCGTGTGGATCGCGGGCGTCGGGAAGGGCACCGCCCCGAGCCACGCCGGGAGGAAGGCGGGTCTCCCGGCTCGCCCCGAGCGCGGGCGAGACGGTCACGGCGCTTGGTGGCCAGCCGGCGTCCCTGCAGGGCCTCGTGCATCACCGCGCCAGCTCCAGCCCGTAGCTCGCGCCGTGCTCGCAGATGACCTCCAGGAGTGTCTGCTCCGGACCCGCCTGCAGGACACGGACGGCCGCCTCGGCTCCCGGCATCTGCCAGGCGCAGACCGTCGCCTTCGTGGCCTGTAGGCGCCACTGCCCGCGAAGGGCCACCCGCAGCGGGCGCGGCCGACTTACCTCCTTCTCCAGGTTCAGGTCGGGGTCGGCGATGGTCAGGCGCAGGCGCCCGTCCTGCACCCGGTCGGCCACGATCAGGCACGGGAGGTCAACCGCTTTGACCACAAGGGCGTCCGCGGGCCCCGTGTGTGGGGCGACCTCCTGCGCGACGAAGAACACGCAGGCCCAGCGGCTCGCGGCGGCGTCCCAGACGATGTGGGCGGCCTCATCGCGCCGGACCACGCGGTAGGGCGGGGCCGCGGCAAGGCTCTGCATCTCCTCGGGTGTAGCACGGACGACGAGGACGTACTCGTAGCTTGCAGCGGCGGGGGCTGGGCCGTGGTCGATCCAGGCGGTGAGGAAGTCGCCTTCCGTATCCGTCGAGTCCAGGACGTCGCGACTCACCTGATGCCTGCGCGCTACCGTCGCACTCTGGCCGGCGGGGATGTGGTAGCCCGTCTGCTGCACGTCGATGAACCAGTGGGAGACCGCCGAGTCCAGCGGCCGCTCCTGGGGGAAGGCCGAGAACTGCTCCCCGTCCAGCGGGGTAGGGGAGGGGCCGTCTGCCTCGCCGGCCACAAGCGCTTTCTGGCAGAGGGTCGTCTGCGTCGGGAACTCGGTCTCGTCGCAGGAGATGTCCGAGCCCAGGCAGAGGACCTGTCGGCCGGAGAAGAACCAGCTCTTGCGCCCCTTCAGGGTCTTCTTGCCGGGCATGGCCTGGTTGAGGATCATCGCGAAGATGCCGTCCCGGCCCCGGTGGGTGAGCCCACCGACGAAGGTCTCCGGCGAGTAGGGCGATGTCCAGCCCTTGCCGATGGTCTCCAACGGTAGTTGCGGGACCGTGGTGCCCTCGAACCGCCGCCAGTCCCAACCCTCGCCCTGCCGGCCACCGGCCGCCGCCGACACAGGGCTCCCGCCCGCGAGTATCTCCAGGTTCCCCAGCCCCATGAACAGGCCGTAGCAGTTGCGCTGCGCCTGCCTCTCGGTGCCCCAGACATACTTGCTCTGTCCCTTGATCGTGACCAGCCAGTCGTCGCGGCGGTGGCACAGCAGGCCCGCGTAGGGCATGACGAAGGTGCCGTTGGGCTCCGGCTCGGGGGTGATGCCCAACGCCGGGTAGGGCTCCTCGTCGGCGGCCTCGGGCACCAGACGCAGGTACGCCGCGGCAACCGCCGGGTCCACCTCCTGCGATCCGTCCGGCGTACCGCATCGCGCCAGCACCCCCAGCGCCCGGGCCCCCTGCGGCGTGATGAGGCCATAGCCGCGGGCGAACGGGCTGCGCCCCGTCAGCGCCACCGGCAGATCGAAGCGATTGGCGTACAGCCGCTGTGCCAGCATGGCGCGCTTCAGGCGCTCGTGGGCTTCGGCCTGCAGGCGCCACGGCGTGCCGCTGAGCTTGAGCAGTATGGGTGGCAGATTGATGAAGGCGCCCTGGGCATAGGAGTGGTAGTGGCCGGCATGGTGGTAGGCCGAGCCGTCGATCTTCAGGGCGCTCGCCGGCCGTAGCATGGACTGCTCCAGCATCGCCTTGAAGGCATTGAGCCAGCGCACCTGTTCGGCCGGCTCCACCTGCAGCAGGCACTGGGAGAGCAGGCGCGGGACCGTGAGGTTGAAAAAGTCCATGTGGGAGGGCGCTTCCCCCTCGGCGAACAGCGCCTCGGCGCCGTAGGTGTAGAGCAGGAAGTCGGTGAATGCCTGCAGCCGCCCGGTCTGCTCCAGCACGTCGCGCATGAGAAACACGCCGTCGGCCCACGCCCCCCCGACCCACCAGTTCCACTTGAACCCGGAGCCCGCCTGGAGCGCCTGGTCGTGGACGTGGTCCGCCAGCAGGAGGTAGGCCTCGCGAAGTCGGCCTCGTTGCTCGGCGTCGTTGCTGGCCCGGTATGCGGCGGCGACCTGGTAGGCCAGGGAGCTCATGGCGCTTGGGGTCTGCATCCCCAGCCAGCCTGGGCCGTGCTCATCCGGGAGGTAGTCGATGTCCTTGAGCCCGAACTCGCCCGGAGCGGAGAGATACTGGTAATGCGCGTCAATGCCGGGGCCGCGCACGCCGTGCTCGTCCCGCGTGATCCCCAGAGCCGCCACCTTCTCAATGAGGCCCTGCACCCGTGCCTCGTCGATGCCCGCCCCCTCGTCCGGCCCCAGGAGCCTGCGGATCCCCGCCAACTCCGCCTCGGTGACGGCGGCGGGTACGGGGAAACGCACCGCATCCGGCACCGGGGCCTGCCAGCGGGCAGTCTTCTCCGGGTCCACCGAGTTGCCGCCATATGTCAGCGTGTTGTACTTGAGCAAGTCGAGGAACAAGGTCCCCTCTGCCACCGCGGTCGGGGCGGCGATGCGGAGGTTGTCCACGTCGGCCGTGGGACTGCCGTTGGGGAAGTCGTGGTAGAAGGGGCGCCCCTGACGCCATCCGGTGAACCCCAGAGGGAAGCGGAACCAGCCGGTGACTTCGTCGCCCTCCCGGAACTCGAGGACCAACGCGTCGGCGATGGACTCCTCCATGTAGACCCAGACGGAGAAGGAGGCCCTGCAATTGTGGCCGCCACGGCGCGCCACATCTCCGATGCCGTGGTGGATGACGAGCTCCTCACCCCCGCGCCAGTCCCAGCGCAGCGAGCTTTGGCCCTGCTTGCTGTGCCATGGAGAGATGCTCAGGCTCTCCGCGCGGGTGGCGGCGAAGTAGGCCGGCACGCCCTCCTCGAAGGACTCGTACTCCGACTGCTGCCCCCAGACGACAGAACAGGCCGGGAGGACGAACGTGAAGACCATCGACACCATCCGCATCTTGCGCCTCCGAGGTGCGCGGCCAACGGCATCGCGAGGGCTTCGGTCCTCAGCGCCATGCCGGCAGGGCGCCGTCAGAGCCATTTCGCGCAACCGTGGCGGGGACCTTCAGGAAGAGGGGCTGCGAGGGGAGCCGGGGTCGAGGGGGCAAGGCCAGCGGCCGACGGCGGCGGCACCTGCGGTTGGTGGAGCGGGCTTTCCAGCCCGCCGCCGTTGGCCGCAGGGACGGCACCAACGACCGCGCAAGGCGGCAGGCGCCTCACCGCCCGGCCCTCCCTCCCTTACGCCCGCAAACGCCGCGGGCGATGGGGAGGCGAGGCGCCGTTGGGTGGGCGCCCTCCCCGTGAGCTCGGCCGTCCGGCGCCGCCGGGGTCTAGCATACCGACGTCTGGCAGAGCTTGCCAACCACCTGCTTGAGCAGGTCCTTCTCCTGGTGCAGCTTCGCCTTCCACTCACGCCTCTCGGTCTTCACGATCTCCTCGCGCAACTGCTCGAGGTAGACCTGTAGCGCGTGGTGTACCGCCTCCATCTCTTGCGCCGTCAGCTCCAGTTCCATTACCCGACACCTCCCCATCGCCTGTCATTACCGGCGGTCCGTGGACGGCCTGTACAGTCTAGCATACCCAGACGCGGGGGGCTACATGCGACCAGGAGCGCCCATGTTGCCGGGGCCGGCCGCTGTTGTAGCTCAGCGACAGCCACGGGACAAGCAGGGACAACGGCAGAGGCCGGGGAAGCAGACTTCGAGGGGACTATGTGCGGTTCAGCAGGGCAGGCGACAGGGCCCACGGTCGCCATTGTCCGCTGCCATGCCCGCTCAGTGGGCGTCGGGGCGGTCTGAGGCAGAGGTCGTCGGGAAGAGACCGGCACCGCTTCCGGCGGGCCGACCGAGAAGGAGCGATGACCATGAACCGCCGTGACTTCCTGACCGCCGGTGCCCTGGGTGCAGGTGGTGTGCTGCTGTCCCGCGCCGCCCTGGCGCAAGCCGAGGCCGGGCCGCTGTTCTCCTTCATTGCGCTGGCCGACCCGCACCTGCGTGAAGACCGTGCCGATGAGCCCACCGGTGTGGAGAAGCTGCAGAGGGCCCTGGACGCCATCGATGGCCTGGCGCAGCGGCCCGCCTTCATCCTCCTGCTGGGCGACATCCACCCGGACAGGCTGGAGCCCTTCATGGGCAACTGGCCGGCTCCGGTGCACCCGGTGCACGGCAACCACGAGAACGCCGCCCACCGCGAGGCGCTGCGGGAGCTGTTTGCTTCCGACTTCGCGGGCCGGGACTTCTACGCCTTCACCCACGCCGACTGCCGCTTCATCGGCCTGTGCACCGCTCTGGTCGGCGACCATGTGGGTCACTTCGAATCCGAGGACATCACCCCGCCCATCGGGCAGGTGGAGTTCCTGGAGCAGGAACTGCAGCAGTCACAGGGCATGCGCGGCCGGTTCCTCTTCGCCCACGTCCCGCCGGAGCAGCACAACAGGCCGACCGCCGACTGCCTCGGAAGCCATGAGGCCATGTACCTGCATCGCCTGGTGCAGGACAGGAATGTCACCGCCTGCTTCTTCGGCCACCGCCACGCCGACAGGCATTACCGGGTGGGGCAGGCAGCCATGTACGGCGTGCCGAGCACCAACTGGAACTTCGGCGGCAAGCCGGTGGGCTTCTTGCAGGTCTTCGTGCACGGTGAGGGAGTGAAGGCCGAGTTCATCCCGAGCTAGAGATCGGCATAGGCTGTGCGCTATGAAGCAGAGCCGGGCTCCAGGGGCGATTGCGACCCGCAGGCCTGCGCCTTGAACGCGATTGCTGAGGCGGACGGGGCGATACGCGGCGCCGGCGGGCGTGGGGAGGATCCAGCCGGCGAGGTGGCGGGCAGAAGCTTCCTGGCTGCGGATTGCACTTCCGGCGGGGTTGGGGACGCCCGGGAATCAGCGAGCGGCGCAGAGGGGCACCATGCCCTCTGCGCCGCTGTGTGTTCGGAACGGGGGATACGGCGGGACGGGCGGCAACCGGGCGCCGCCGCGTGCGGTGCTAGTCGGCCTGGATCGTGAACAGACGGTAGACGCCGTTGGCGTTCTGCTCGCAGGCGGCGCCACGGTTGAGCGCCTTGGCGTGGCCGTCGCAGAAGCCGAAGTTCGCCGTCTCGCTGTGGCGGAAGACTTCGGTGCTGCCGTTGATGATGTTGGCGTTGATGGAATACTGCGCGGCCGCCTCGAATGCGCCGTAGTAGTCCATGATCAGGATCGTCTCGGCGGGAGTGGGGATGACGGACAGGTCACGGCCCATGGGATGGTTGCACGCGATGCCCGCGCCGTTGTTGCCGCCCCAGTAGTTGGTGTTGGTGGCGTACGCCAGACCGTTGCGGTTCATGCTCGGGATCGCTCCGGCCAGGGGCAGTGGGTTCAGCGTCTTGCGGGAGGGGCACTGGAACAACTGGTAGTTCTTGACGTAGGGGTAGATGGTGTCCATCGCCACGTAGCCGTCCTGGTTGTTCAGGATGTACCAGGAGGACGGGTACATGTCGTCATAGTCGGAGGTGTACATCTGGAACCCCAGACAGATCTGCTTGACGTTGGACATGCAACTGGCCTGCCTGGCCTTCTCGCGCGCCCGCGCGAAGACCGGGAAGAGGATAGCGGCAAGAATAGCGATGATCGCGATCACCACGAGCAACTCGATAAGCGTGAAACCTCTTCTCACCATGTTGGGCACCTCATCGGTTTTGTTGGTTCGCCTGAAGGCGGTCCCGACACAATCGGTAGGAATACTGTACACGCCCCACGGCACGGGGTCAACCGCCGCTCCCGAAGCTTGCGTTCCCGAAGGAGCACCGGGCAGGGCGAAGGCCGCTGTCGCTGCCCTGGCTGTCGCTGTTGCTGCGCCGGTAGGCCCGCCGCGAGCCTACTCGTACAGCTCGACCACGCGGCGCATCGCCGCGATCACATCCACCTCGAAGGGGCAGCGCTCCATGCAGGCCCCACACTCGGTGCAGGCGGAGGCCTTCACCGGCAGCGCCTCATAGAAGCTTCGGAAGTCCTCGGAGACGTCATCGCCCTGGTCGGCGCAGAGCATGACATGGCTGATCTGCAGCCCGAGGGGGCACGGCATACAGTGTCCGCAGTAGGTACAGGCACCCCGGAAGGCCTCACGCAGCCGTGGCAGAACACACGCGAACTGCTTCTCCGCCTCGGTGGCGGTGACGTAGGCCAGGGCCTGCCGCCATTGCTCGGCGGTCGCGGGCCCGGGAACCGTCGTTGTCACCGGCCGGGACAGGACGTAGCTGAGGCATTGAACCGGTGTGACCGGGGCAGCCCCGTCGTTGCGGGTCAGAATCCGGCCCCCGTAGTAGGGCTTCATGGCGACGAGACCGACGTTATGCCGGGAGCAGGCCTCCAGGATGGGCGCCACTGCGGGGTCGTAGTGTGACAGCATGTGGATGGCGTACATGATGACCTGGACGGCACCGGCCTCGGCCGCGGCCAGGGCCACGTCGGGAGTGTGGGTGCTCAGGCCGATGAAGCCCACCTCCCCACGGGCGCGGAAGCCCTCCAGCCGCTCGAGGGACCGCCGCACCCAGTCGCCCCACTCCTCGACGACGTCGATCATGGCGATGTCCGCGTACCCGCCCAGGAGGGGCAGGGTGTCTGAGAAGGCCTGCCGACACTCGGCGATATCGCCCGGTCCAGGATCGCCCCAGTGGGCGGCGAGGACGAATGCGTCCCGTCGCGGCGTGAGGGCCGGGCCGAAGGCCTCCCAGAACGCCTGGTGCCGGGTCCTGGGGTGGCAGTACAGGAGGTCGATGTAGTTGGCGCCGGCCTCTGCCGCCGACGCCAGGACGTCGTCGGCGGTGTCGCGGTCGGTCTGCAGATGCTCGGTGCCCAGGCCGATGACGCCGACGGCAAGGCCGGTTTTGCCCAAGATCCTCTGCTGCATGGTGCCATGACATCCTGTCGGGATTCCCGTGTGCGAACCTGGATGATTCCGCGGGGCACCGAGGCAGACCTGCCGCCCTCGCTCAGGTTGGGGAAGCCGACTGCCGAGAACCCATTAAGGCCGGAGACGGCGGCGTCAGCCCACCGGCCGGCGGCGGACGGCTGCGCGCCCGGGACCGAGGTCCCGCGAGGCAGGCCTCCGCCGGCCGACATGCCCGTTGGACAACCGCCCGGGAGACAAGCGGAATGTGTGCCGAGAAGCGACCAGGAGAGCAACCACGGGAACCGCACATGACCGCCACGGGCCCGCGGGTCGGCGAGGCCGCCGGCCCTCTGGCGGACGTGATCGACATGCTGCCGGATGCCTGTGTGGCCATCGACCGCGAGGGGCGCGTGACGGCCTGGAACAAGGCCATGGAGCGGCTGACAGGTGTCTCGGCCCAGAGCCTGCTGGGCAGGGGGACCGAGGACTGTGCCCTGGTGCTGTTCGGTCAGCGCAGGCCGCTTCTGGTGGACCTGGTGGGGGCCTCGGATGAAGAGGTCGAACTCCACTACACAGACGTAACGCGCGAGGGGCCGGTGCTGATCGGGGAGGCCTTCCTGCACCTGGGAGGCAAGGGGGCATACTGCCAGATCCGGGCGCGGGCGCTGTCCGACGCGGCGGGCAACTACGCCGGTGCCGTGGAGACCGTTACCGACCTGACGGCACGCAAGGCGGCGGAAGAGGCCCTCCAGTTGTCGGAGCGCCGGTTCCGGGAGTTCGTCGAAGGTGCCCCCACCGGGATTTTCAGCATGTCGGTGGAGGGTAGGTTCCTCGATGCCAATCCCTCCTTCCTCAGGACGCTGGGGGTCGCCGACGTCGCGGAGGCCAACGCCTGCGGCCTGGGGGAGGTGGAGTGGAACCGGGAAGAGATGCGGCGTCTGCTGGAGGCGGCGTCCGGCGGGGCGGTTTCGGGCTACGAGGCCCGCTTCCGCGCGGCCGACGGCCGGGAGCTGGCCCTTCGCCTCCACGCCCGCCTCGTCTACGATGAGCTGTGGCGCCCCAGCTATCTGGAGTGCATCTCGGAGGACATCAGCGAGCAAAGGCGCCTCGAGGCCCAGCAACGGGCCTCTCAGCGTCTGCTGCAGGACGTCTTCGACTTCCTCCCCGACGCGACCCTGGTGATCGACAAGCAGGGCAGTGTCCAGGCCTGGAACCACGCGATCGAGACCATGACGGGGGTGCCCGCGGCCGAGATCATCGGCAAGGGCGACTACGAATACTCGCTGCCGTTCTACGGCACGCGACGGCCGATGCTGGCAGACCTGGTGATCGCTCCGGTGGAGGGTCTCCAGGATGCCTACGCCGGCCTCCAGCGCCTGGGTGACCGCATCCAAGGCGAGACCTTCACGCCCAACGTGGGGGGCGGTGAGGTCTACGTCTCGGCCACCGCCGGGCCCCTGCGCGATGCGGAGGGCAACCTGGTCGGAGCCATTGAGTGCATCCGCGACATCAGCGACCGGCGGCGGACGGAGGAGGAGGCCAGGCAGGCCAAGGAGGCGGCCGATGCCGCCAACCGCGCCAAGGGCGCCTTCCTGGCCAACATGTCTCACGAGATCCGCACGCCGATGAACGCCATCCTCGGCTTCGCGCAACTGATGCTGCGCGACCGCTCGCTGTCTCCCGAGCAGACGGAGCGCCTCGAGGTCATCATCCGCAGCGGCGAGCACCTGCTGGCCCTGATCAACGAGGTGCTGGAGATGTCCAAGATCGACGCCGGGAGGGCGACGCTCAACCCTGAGCCGCTGGACCTCATTGCCCTGCTCGCCGACCTTGAGATGATGTTCAGGGTGCGCACCGACAGTCAGAGGCTGCTGCTGGATGTGGTCACCGAGCCCGACGTGCCGCGGTGCGTGGTGGTCGACGGTAGCAAGCTGCGCCAGATCCTCATCAACCTGTTGGGCAACGCCGTGAAGTTCACGGACCGCGGCGGCATCGCCCTACGCGTAGGGGTGCGGGCCGATGCGGCCGGTCGGCTCCATCTCTGGGCGGAGGTGGAGGACACCGGCCCCGGGATTCCCCCCGAGGAGCGAAATAGACTGTTCCAGTACTTTGAGCAGACGTCGAGTGGGATGAAGGTGGGTGGCACCGGTCTGGGCCTGGCCATCAGCCGGAAGTTCGCACGACTGATGGGTGGTGACATCGTCGTCCGAAGTGAGGTCGGCAAAGGAACCGTCTTCACACTCGACATCCCGATAACCCAGACCGACGATCTGCCAGCGCCGGCACAGGAGCCTCCTCGGCGCGTGGTGGGACTCAAGCCGAGTGGGCGCCCGCCGATGGTGATGATAGTGGATGACAAGCAGGAGAACCGCGACCTGCTGTCCCAGCTCCTGCGTGAGGTGGGCTTCGTGACCTTCGAGGCGGCCGATGGCCGGCAGGCGGTGGAGTCGTTCGCGGCCCGGCGGCCGGACCTGGTCATGATGGATGTGCGCATGCCGGTGATGGACGGGTACGAGGCCACGCGGCGTATCCGTTCCTCCGACGGTGGTGCCCAGCCGGTGATCCTCGCGGTGTCCGCCAGTGTCCTGGACGAGGACCGCGACCGAGTGGCCCGGGCGGGAGTGAATGGCTTCATCGCCAAGCCCTACCGGGAGGACGAGCTGCTGGTCACCATCGCCGAGCATCTGGGGGTGGAATACGTCTATGCCCGGGACGGTCACGACGAGGCGTGCGACACATCGGCGCCACCGACGGAAGTGACCCTGTCGTCGACGGTGCTCCCGGCCGAGCTGCGAGCGCGGATGCAGAAGGCGACCGTGAATGCGGATCTGGACCTGCTGCTTGAGAGCATCGAGGAGGTCGCGGCCCTGTACCCGGCTCTGGCCGAGGCCCTCGGCGCCCTGGCCTCCTCCTACCAATACGACGCCCTCCTGGCTCTACTGGGAAGTGGGGAGTAGCTCATGGATGAGAGCCCCAAGACTTCGGCGCCCGACGTGCTGATCGTGGATGACACACCGGCGAACCTACAGGTGCTGGCAGGCATGCTCAAGGACCAGGGCTTCCGGGTGCGGCCGGTGCCCGGCGGGAAGCTGGCCCTGCGTGCGGCGCGAAGCGAGCCCCCGGACTTGATCCTGCTGGACATCATGATGCCCGAGATGGATGGCTACGATGTCTGCGCCGAGCTCAAGCGCGACCCGGCCCTGAGCGATGTCCCCGTGATCTTCATCAGTGCCCTGACGGACACCGTCGACAAGGTGAAGGCCTTCGGCGCCGGCGGGGTGGACTACATCACCAAGCCCTTCCAGTTCGAGGAGGTGCAGGCCCGGGTCGGCGTACACCTGCGCCTGCGGGGCCTCCAGTTGGAGCTGCAGTCCCGTAACCGCCAACTCCAGGAGTCCTACAACCGCCAGCGCGACCTGGAGGCCATGCGCGACAGTCTGACCCACATGATCGTCCATGACCTGCGCACTCCGTTGACGTCCATCATCAGCGGCCTGGAGACGGTGATCGCCGGCGGCGACCTGGACGAGTTGCAGGGCGAGATGCTGGATATGGCTCTGCAGGGCGGCAACATGCTGCTATCGATGATCAACGATCTTCTTGACGTGCACAAGATGGAAAGCGGCGTGCTCGAGCTGGAGCGTGCGGCCCTGGACCCGGCCCAATTGGCCCGGGCATGCGCCGGCCAGGTGGAGAACCTGGCGCGGGAGAAGGGCCTCGAGCTGCTCCTGGAGGTGGAAGAGCAGGTGCCGCCGGTAGCGGCGGACGAGGAGAAGCTGCGGCGCTCCCTGGTCAACCTGTTGGGCAACTCGATCAAGTTCACGAATCGGGGCTCGGTCAAGCTCACCATCCACCACGACCCGGACCACGGGGCGGTGCGCTTCTCGGTGGTCGACACCGGAGAGGGCATCCCGCAGGATGCCTTCGAGCGCATCTTCGACAAGTTCGGGCAGGTACAGACGCGGCAGGCCG
>CAZXDD010000070.1:0-19348 GCA_964639415.1 uncultured Armatimonadia bacterium | reverse complement strand
TCGCCCCGCGCGGCCATCGACGTGCTGCCCATCCGCCGCTGGCCCGCGGCGCCGATTGCCACAGCGCGTCCTCACTCGCTCAGGGTCTTGCCCTCCGCGATGGCGCGCATCACGTCGCTCCTGGCGATGATGCCCACGACTCGGCCGTCTTCGAGGATGGGGACGCGGCCGATACGGCGGCTGTGCATCGTCTGGGCCACCTCAATCACCGGGGTATCGGGAGAGAAGGTGATGACCTTCTTGGTCATGACATCGCGCACCAAAAGACCCCGGCGCTTGGCGTTTTCCTCCACCATGCGGGAGGGCTCGATCCACAGCCCATAGAGAGCCGCCTTGACCCGCGGGACCTCGGTCTCCTCCAGCAAAAGCAGGTCTTGTTCGGTGACGATGCCCACCAGGACTTCGGTCTCGTTGACCACCGGCAGCCCGCCGATATCGTTGTCCGCCATGATCTGCACGGCATGTATGGCCTGATCGGTGTCCTGCACCGCGAGCACGGTGGTGCTCATGATGTCTTTTGCCTTCATCGGCTCGGACCTCCTCATGATCTTGGTACTGTCCGACCGCAAGCTGTGAGTGTCTGTGCCCGTCGCCGCCGTTGCCGCTCCCGGGCCACGGCCGTTCCCGCCGTTGCCGTGCACCCCTCGCCAAGCGCCCGCCGTCTGGGCGCGTGAAGGGGCCGGGGGTGAGGACGCCGTCTAGCCTTCGGCCTTGGGCGTCTCCAGCTTCGGGAGCTTGACGGTCTTGTCCGTCACGTTGCCCGCGGCGTCACGCGCGCGGATGGTGAGCTCCTCTACCGTCTCCTTGAAGGGCGAAGTGACGATGAGGAACCGCTCGTAGCGCCAGTCGTACAGGCCATCATCCAGCCTCGCCGCCTGCCACGGGTCCTCCCCCTTGGGCTGCCAGGAGATGCCGCTGATGATGGAGGTGGCGTCCATGGCATAGCCGGTGAGCGCCACGCCGCCGTCGGCCTGCCTCACCGGTTCGGTGATGATGCCGATCTCCGGCGGCGTATTGTCGATGGTGATGTTGGCGATGTCCAGGGTTGTGGTGCAGGGGTTCTCGGGATTGGACAGGCCGTCGTCGACCACCAGGCGCAGGTCGTAGGCGCCGTCGGAGAGGGTCTTGGTATCCCACGAGTACTTGGATTCGGTGATGGCCGACTTGACGATCTTGTAGTCCTTCTCGCCGCGCGCCCTGACGAGCAGGCGGACCTTGAGCTTGTCCTTGTCGGGGTCGGACATCGTCCATGAGACATCGAACTTGCCTTTGATCGCCTTGCCCTCGGCCGGCTTGACGTCCTTGATGGTGGGGCATTGGTTGTCGGTGAGGTACGCGATGGTGAGCCACCGGAGCATGGGCCAGGGAGCGGCGTCGGCCCTCTGCATCTCGATTCGATACTGGAGGAAGCGGGCCGGTGGGGCGCCGGGGTGGTCGCGGCCGGGATCGGCCAGAGGCGCGGACCACGGGCTCCAGGTGCTGTCGTCCGGGTCCTGGGTGTTGCCCGAGCGGAAGCTCAGTCCGAGCCGGCAGCCGTCGGGGACCACGGCGTCCCAGTCCACCCGTCCCCAGCGGGCGCGGCGCTTGGCGTCCATCGGCTCGGAATCCAGCTTCCCGTCGCCGCCGGCGGAGTAGTCGGCCGTCAGCAGCTCCCCGGGATTGGAGACGCCGGCGTAGACCTTATCTCCGTGGGCGCACAGCGCGGTGATCTGACCCTCGTCGGCCTCGCGCACAAGGGCGTTGGTCGTTCGGTCCAAGATCTCGATGATCCGCCCGTTGCCGCCCAGACCGGCCAGGAGACGTTCGCCCGCACGCGCCAGGCTCAGCACGCTCTTGTCCTCATCCTCGTACAGCACCGTGGCCTGCCCGCCGGGGTCTACGAGCACTACGCTCCCCTTGCTCCCTGTGGAGATGACCACGCCCCCGGAGGGCGCCTGCACCATGTCGGTTATGTCCGCGTCCGCAGTGCTGTATAGCGATGTGATCGGCCCGTCGGCCTCCTTGCGGTACAGAGCTCCGCGTCGGGCCGTTCCGATGTACAGAGAGCCGCCGGTCTGCAAGAGCCGCAGTGCGTGGGCCTCCTTGAGCTGGGCGACGACCTCGGTCTTCCCCCCGGGGTCGACGTGGTAGACGGTGGCCGGTGCGCCGGTGGCGACGAGAAAGCCCCCCTCGGGCGCATCGATGATGTCCCAGATGTAGTCGGCCGGCAGAGCGCACAGCTCCGTTCCCTTGCCCTCCGCGATGCGGAACAGGCGTCCGCCGGGCATGGTTCCGGCCAGCACCGCGCCGTCCGGGGCCACATGCAGCGAGGCCACGCCGAACTGGCCGGTATCCAGCAGTAGCTCGGGCGAGCCGGAGGCGAGGGCGAAGACCTTCCCATCGTCGCCGGTGCCCGCGAACACACCGCCGGGGCCCGCGGCCAGTGCCGGCACATAGGCGCCGCCGACGGCAGACATCCGGGTCCAGCGTGGGGTCAGACAGGCCACGCCGTCGCTCCGGAAGGCGATGCCCTCGGTCTGGCCCTTGGCGAAGTCCTCGGCCGAGCTCTGTGTCCATACCGCGGGAGTGCGGGCGACGGCGCCCCCGTTCTTGTCCTTGGCGGGCTCCTCAGCCTCCTCTTCCTCTTCTTCCGTCTCGTCCTCGTCTGCCTTCTCGTCCCCGTTCTCGTCCTTGGCGCTCTCGGGCTTCTTGGCCTCTTCGCCCTCCTCCGCGCCCTCCTCGTCCTCCGCCACCGGGCGGCCGTAGCGCGGCAGCGGCCCGCCGAGAGCCGCTTCTCGGCCCGGACGGGCGAAGGCCGAAGCAGCCCACCATAGGCCCGCGGGCACGCCCCGGGGAGCACGGACGGCGGCCTCCTCCGCGCTCTCGCCGCCGGCCTGCTCGGGCGGCGCCGCCTTGCCGCGGCGGCCCAGACGGTCCTCGGTGGCCAAAGTCAGATGGGCCGAGCCGTACAGCACCCACGGCATGTCCGTGGTACAGGAGACCTCTTGGCCGCCACGCTGCACATCGGTGCGCTGGGAGTTGCGGATCAGGTCCAGGAACACCGTGGGCAGTCCGGGGAGGCGGGTGCCGCCCACGGAAAGGTCGCGGTTGAGCACTCCTGCCGCCACGAAAAGCTGGTTGCCGCGCTCGATGCTCTGGATCACCTTGATGGCATCATCCAGATCGAACACCGGCGGGGGGAGGATGCCCACCCGTGCCCGCACCTGCATGGCCGCCGTTCCGCTGCCCACCGCCACCCGCAGGCGCCCCTTGGGGAGGTCCTGGGGCATCTTCAGTGTGAACGAGCGGATCACGGGCTCTCCCGCATCGGGGCGCAGGCGGACGCGAACGGTCAGGTCCTCCCCGGCCCTGGCCACGGTCTGGTCGGTGTAGAGCCCCTCGATGGCGGCCGTATTGTCGGCGTCATCCAGCTCGGCCTCGAAGTCGACCTCGGTGATGTCGCCGGGGCGGAACCGATTGTCGTTGAGCAGGCTGATGGCGGACATCATGTCACCCAGGGCCGGGCCCTCGAACCCGCCGTTGTGGTAGAAGATGTCCTCCCGGGAGATCTCATCACCGCGGTCGCTCTTAACCCGGAACCTGCAGCGCACCGTGCCCTCGCTGCCGCTGTTGTAAGTGGCGTAGAGGGCCGACAGAGCGCCGCTGGCGATGATGCGGCCGGTCAGGCTGCGGTCCCGGAGCATGTCCAGGTGATAGGTCCTGGTCATGTCCCGCGTCCGGTCGGTGATCTTGAAGGTGCCCGGCACCCGCGCGGCGGACTCGCCCAGCCGCCCCCCGACCGCCCAGGAGCGGTCCTGGGTCAGGTGGCCGGCCTCCTTCATCGGCGACATCATCTTGTCCGTCCGATTGTAGCAGGGCACGAAGTCGTGAACCCAGGAGGTGGTCAGCGGCACGTCGACCTTGCCCAGCTCCATGAAGGGATGCCCGAAGCCCAGGACCAGGTCTCCATCGCGGTAGGTCAAAGTCCCGCCGGTGCTGATATCGAAGTCTCCGGAGGCCAGCAGTCCGCCGAAGGCCGAACCGGCCACCAGCTCGGTCTCCACGATCTGGCGGCGCATCCCGGGGCCGGCGATAGGCTCGATGCCGCTGTCCTTGAACTGGCCGCGCAGGTACTCCAGGGCCGGTGCCGGCAGCCCGGCACAGTACAGCGGGGCGGAGACGGGGCACATCAGCAGGGTGTGCTCGCCCTCGAAGCCCGCGGCCGCTTTCTCGCGCGACACGATCTTGACCCCGGTGATGTCCCGGCCGGCGAGACGGAACTGCTCCTCACGGGTCGAGGCCTGCGGCGGCGGCGTCCTCTCGGTCGCCGCGGGCTCCCGCCCGCGCCCGTCTAGGGCCACCAGCATCGACTCGATGGAGGTGATGCCGCACACCGGCTCCTTCTCGAAGATGTAGGTGTAGGCCACCGCGCCGATGAGCTTCCCGTCCACGTAGACGGGACTGCCGCTCATCCCTCCCATCACGCCGCAATCGCGCTCCACTACCGGACCGTCCAGGATCCGGCCGACGATGAGGTCCTTGCCGAGATTGGACTTCTCCAGAACGGCGAGGATCTCCATCCCAAACTCGGTGATCTCCACACCGTGGAATACGCTCTTGCCTACGGCCGCCATGCCGCGCCGGACGTCGGAACTGCGCATCATGGTATCCGGGTTGAAGCCCTCGGGGGGATCGTCCGCGCAGGCGCAGCCCAGCAGCGATGCCACGGCGAGTGCGAGAAGCCAGGTGCTGGATCTCATCCACGGTCTCCTTCGTAAGGGAGGTACGGCGGGCTTTCCAAAGGTACGGAAGATCGCGCTGCGCCGGTGGCCGCCACGGCACTGCTCGCACGGCTCGGCGGACGGGCTCTTGCCGCCCCGCCCGCGAGGGGGCTACATCACGCACAGGCCACGCCGGCTGTGTACGGCCTTGCCGCCCCGCCCGCCCGCAGGCTACACTGTACACGGCCCCCGGCGACGGCGGTCCCGGTCGCCGCTTCTCGGCCCCGTTTCCATCGCCGTGCAAGCCGGGTGCCAGGTTCCCCACCCGGCGAGCACATTCCTGCGCAGTTGGACGAACTGTGACTGCCTCTGCCAAGCGAGCCGTCGGATATGAAGACAATCATCTCGGCCAGCCGCCGCACCGACATCCCGGCATTCTACTCCGACTGGCTCCTGCGCCGGGTCCGGGAGGGTGCCTGCGCCTATTGGCACCCCTTCTCACGGCGGTGGCTGCAGGTGAGCCTCGACCCTCGCGATGTGGGGGGAATGGTGCTTTGGACCAAGAACCTGGCTCCCCTGTGGGAAGGGCTGCGGAGCATCGGGCGGCGCTACCCGTTCTACGTGCAGTACACCATAACCGGCCACCACCGGGCCCTGGAGCCCCGAGTCGTGGCGACCGATGAGGCCTTGGCTCAGGCGCGGGCGCTGTGCAGGGAGTACGGGCCCGACACCCTGATCTGGCGCTTCGACCCCATCGTGCTCACCCAGCACAGCGACCCTGAGGAGACGCTGCGCCGTTTCGAGCGGCTCTCCGGCGAGTTGGCGGGCTATGCCCGGCGCTGTGTGCTCAGCTTCATGTCTCCCTACCGCCGGCAGCGCCGGGCCTTCGAGCAGGCGGGCCTTTGCCATCTGGAGCCCACGCCGGCCCGGCGGTCGGAGCTGGCGCAGCGAATCGGTGAGATGGGGCGAGAGCGGGGAATGGCGGTGGAGGCCTGCTGCAACCCGGATATCGTGGGTGGTCTAGTCAGGAAAGCGCGGTGCATCGACGCGGACCTCTTGCGAAGCCTGGGCGCGGACCTGCCCGCTAGAGTCCCCCCGGCTCCCAGCCGCAAGGGGTGTGGGTGCGCAAAGGCCGTGGACATCGGCGCCTATGACCTCTGTCCGGCCGGATGCGCCTATTGCTACGCCAATCAGGACCATGCGCTGGCCTGCCGCAATAGGGCCCGGCACGACCCCGGCCATGCGGCGCTGGCCGAAGCCTACCTGCCCCCGGAAGGCGCCGATGCCGGCCCTATGGACCGGCCTTGCCCCCGCTGAGATCGCCCCGGGGTGCCTTGGCTTCTCCGGCGGCCTTCGCCTTCGCCCCGCGGCCGGCGGCGATGTCCGAGCCGTGTGCCAGGTCCCCGGCCGGCCCGCTCTTGGGCTGCGCCCTCGGCGGTTCAGCGGCCCTGAGCCGCGGCGTCCGCCCAGCCTCGGCTACCGGCGGCTGCGGGCGCCCCGCCTTGGCATCGCCCGCCTCCGGAGTGCCGGAGGGCGGCGTCTCCGACGGGTTGTCCTCGTCGTCCTTCTCGGCGGCCTCACGCCCCGTCCCGGGTTGCGGAGACGGCGGAGCCTTCCCTGAGCCCTCAGCACCCGGCGGTTCCTCCGCTCCCGGCTCCGGTACCGCTCCCGCGGGCGGCGTGACGTCCCGGCCCCCCGTCGCCTCGGCGGGCGGCCCTGTGGCCGGCGCCGGAGAGGACGGCGGAGCGATCGGCGCCAAAGACACCTGCACCTCCACGGAGCGCACGTCCTCCGCCGGCCAGACGCCCGAGGGGAAGGCCAAAGGCACCCGGTAGGTCGTGGTGCTCGCATGCTGCCTGCCGATCCCCTGCCACTCCGTGCTCACTTCCGTGAGCGCCTCGATCGTCTCCGGAGCGCCCTTGACCAGCACCGTGCGCGGGGTGACGCGGACGGTCGTCGTCCTCAGACCGTCCGGAGCCCTCCCGATCCTGGGCCGCACCTCCACACGCTTGGTGGCCGCGGCGGCCACAGGGACCGCGACGGTGACCTTCGACGGCTCCAACGAGACCCCCGATACCGGCATGCCGCGGGCATCGAGGGCTTCGACCTCGGCCGTCACCGTCTTGTGCTCCGAGACACCGGCCACGTCGACTCTGGCCACCACCTGCGCCACCCGCTCCACGGCGCCCTCCGGCCCGGAGACCGCCACCGCCGTGGGCCGCGCCGTCGGCTTGCCCAGCACCGAGGTACCCTTGGCGGGCTTCCCGCCCAGCACCACCTCGATCTGCAGGCTCTTGCCGAACTCCTGGTCCAGCCACACATGGACGTTGGGGCGGTCGATCTCCGGCGGGCTCACCCTCTCCGGGACCCCCATGACACCCAGTGCCACCGTATTGCGCCCGGGACTGCCTCCGGCCAGGTCGGCCACCACACGCAGTTGCGACAACGCCCCCGGCTGGAGACTGGACACGCGGCCCTCGAGCTGGACCTTCACCCGCTCCGGCCGGATGCGAACCACAGCCAGCCCCTGCGGCACCCCGACGGCCTCCACCGGCCGGTCCAGGCTGTCCCGCCGCACCGGGTCCTCGGTGTTGATCACGTACACCCACAGCCCCGCCGCCAGCAGGACCGAGAACAGCTTCAGTGCCAGGTTCCTTTGGACCTCGCGCAGGGCGCTGGTGAGCATAGTCCCGCAACTCCGTAGAGGCTCGGTTCGGGGAGACCTGGCTTATCCCAGGCCTCCGAGGACTCCGGCGCCCGCAGGGCGCAACCAGACACGCCATGAGCCGGCGGCAAAGCCCGGTTCTCCGGCGGCAACCGCGGCGGGCCGGTCTCCGCCCGTCTTGCCCTACTTGCGCCAGAAAAACAGGCGCGAAGACTGCTGTTTGGCCTCGAACAACTCCAGGAGCCTCTCCGTCATCTGAATCCGCTCCAGTGGCGGGGTCAAAGTGCCGTTCACCGCCAGGGCCAGACCACCCGTTTCCTCCGAGACCACCACACACACCGCATCCGTTCGCTCCGAAAGCCCCAGTGCCGCGCGGTGGCGCATGCCGGTGGTCGCCGAGAGCCCCGGATTCTCCGAGTGGGGGAGCGCACAACCGGCGGCCACGATGCGATCGTCCCGAATCACGATGGCGCCGTCGTGCAGAGGGCTGCGCGGCACGAAGATCGTCGTGATCAGCTCCGAAGAGACCAGGCCGTTGATGGTCTTGCCCGTGCGCGTGATGTCCATCAGGCTGGCGTCGCGCTCCATGGCGATCAGCGCGCCCACTCCCCGCGCCGCCATGGACTCCGCCGCATCCATCACCTCGCTCACCACCCGGTCCAGATGGGCCTCCTGAACCTCGAACAGGCCCAGACGCACCAGACGCGAGCGTCCCAGACGGTCAAGAGCCATGCGCAGCTCGGGCTGGAAGATCACCACCAGCGCGATCACACCGGTCGGCACGACTCTGCGCAGAATCCAGTTGAAGGTCGGCAGACCGGTACTGAGCCACAGAAGGGCGGCCACCACGATGATGCCCTTGGCCAGAGACAACGCACGGGTCCCGCGGAGGGCGAGGGAGAGATGATAGATGATGAACGCGATGAGACCGATATCGACCACATCGACAACGGTAATGTGGCGAAGTGAGTCGATGATCTCCTGCCAAGGGAGCATAGAGCGTCTCCAATGGGCATGGGCCGCCCGTTGGATTGGGGGGGTGGCGGCACTATAGCACAGGCCCCCGGCAGCGTCAAATGCGCCTCACCGGTGGCCCCCGGAAGACCGCCGGACACGCTCCAAGCACGCCCGGCGGCCGGCTCCCACCGACCCGCCGGGCTCAAATCCAGCGCCGGCGCGGTGAGCCGCGGGCACCCCCCATGCGCGGGCAGTCATCCTGCGAGCATACCTCAGGCGGCCCCCGGCTTCACCCGCCACGACCGTACCGCAATGACGCGCCGCGCGGCCACCGAGACGCCACCAAAAAGCCACTAAAAGACCAACAGCGGCCCCGGCCGTCGGCCATGCCTCCGCTTCACCGTCCCCCCGTGTCGGACACGACCCGGGACCTCCCGACATGCGGTCGGCGTGGAGCGGTCGACAATGTGAGGCAAGTAGAAGAAAGTGGCCTGGAAAAGCACAAAACAACGTTGATGAAGCGATAACTGGAGAAAATCAGCACTTGTAGGGAAGATGGAAAACGTGTAGAATACGAGCATAAGGTGCCCATTGCGTCTTCCGGAGGTGGTCGTGACCCAATGAATGCGGAAGTAGCCGACCGATTTGCCGGGTGTCTGCTGGGACTGGCGATAGGCGGAGCCATGGGTGCTGGCTGTGCGGATACGGGTGGGCCGGAGGCCCTGGAGGCCTACATGGCCGACCGCTGCACCCCCGCGAACGCCCGGCTGGTGAGGAGCACCGCTGTTGCCGGCCTGGCCATGGCCACGGCCCGGGCGCTGATCAGTGCCGGTCGCGTCGAGGGCCCCGAGCTGGTGCGGTCGTACCTGGTGTGGTTCCGCGGCGACGGTGGCGTCATCGGTCAGTCCACCTGGCTTGCTCTGCGCCGCCTGCAGCGCGGGGTGCCGTGGACCGAGGCCGGCGACACCGGACGCTTCGCCGCGGGCGCCGCGCCGGCGGCGCGCATCGCGCCCGTGGGCCTCCTTCACACCTTCCACGAGACGGGTCTGAAGGAAGATGTCCACACCTGCGGGATGATCACGCACCGTAATGAAGAGGCCCTGGCCGGGGCGCTGGCGGTGGCCCATGCCGTGGCCCGTGGCGCCAAAGGCGTCCTGCACCCCACACAGTTGTGCCTTGAGCTGCAGTCCCTCTTGCCCTCCGGCCGCTGCCGCGACGCCCTGTACCGGGCCCGGGCGACCTGGGAGGCGGCCGTCCCCGTGACCACCGCGCTGCGCGGTCTGGGGCAGGGCGGAGCCGTGTTCGAGGCCGTCGGTGCCGCCTTGTACTGCTGCCTCTCCGGTGAGTGGGACCCTGAGCGGGTGATCCTGATGGCGGCGCTCGGCGGAGGCGACGCCGGGACTCGAGCCGCCATCGCCGGCGCGATCGTGGGCGCCGTTGCCGGGAAGAAGGCTCTGCCCGCCGGATGGGTCGCTCAGCTCTGGGAGGCCCCGCTCGTCGAGGACACCGCCGGGCAGTTGCTCACGCTCGCTCTGGCGGGTGGGGGGCAGGCAGAGTGGCTGTCATCGGTTGGTACTCCCGCATGACGAAACGGCCACCCACCAAGACGCCCCACGCCCTGCCTCGTAGCCGCCGGCCGGCGAAGGGCGTATTGCGCGCCCGCGAACGGAACTCTCGGGGCTCCACCGTCCACTCAGCGGCGGTGTCCACGATGGTGATATCGGCGACGCCGCCCACCCGTAGCACCCCCAGTTCCCGGCCGTCCGCGGCCCTCAGTCCCAGGGCGCGGGCGGCGTTGCATGTCATCAGTGAGATCATCCCGGCCGGCGTCATCTGCCCGGAGTGCACAAGCTCCGTGAGCGCCACGGCCAATGCGGTCTCCAGTCCCACGACACCGAAGGGCGCCTCCAACATGCCGGCCGACTTCTCCTGCTCCGTGTGGGGCGCATGGTCGGTGGCGATCACCGAGATGGCGCCCTCCAGCAGCGCCCGGCGGATGGCGAGCCGGTCCGACTCGCTCCGCAGCGGAGGGTTCATCTTCGCATCGGCGCCGCAGTGGCGCACCTGCTCTTGCGTGAGCGCGAAGTAATGCGGGGCCGTCTCCAGGGTCAGCCCCCGCAGCGGCCCGCTCCCGCGGCGGAGCTCCCCGGCCAAGGCCACCGTCGCGGCGGTGCTGGCGTGGGCCACGTGGAAGCGCACCGGGCCCGATAGCCCCGCGGCCGCGGCCCGCCACTGCCTCAGGGCCTCCACCTCAGAAGCCGCGTCCTGGCCCGGCAGGCGGAGCTCCCCGGACAGCTCTGAGCGGTTCATCACCCCACCGGCACTGAGCCTCTTGTCCTCGCAGTGCACGATCAGCCCCGCGCCTGCTTCCCGCACGGCCCCCAGCGCCGCGCCCATCAGCGCCCGCTCCTGTAGCGGGAAGGCGTCGTCGGTGACCGCCGCGCAGCCGGCCCGGAGCAGACCGGGCACGTCCGCCAACGCGTCCGCTCCGTGCTCCAGCGTCACGGCGCCCAGAGGCAGCACCCGACAGCGCGCGTCACGGGCCACGATCCCGAGAAGCTCCGCCACCCTGTCCGGCCGGTCGATGGGCGGGGCGGTGTTGGGCATGCAGCAGACCGTCGAGAAGCCACCGGCCACGGCGGCCGCGGTTCCGCTGGCAATGGTCTCCTTGTGCGTCTGTCCCGGCTCCCGCAGGTGCACGTGCACATCGATGAGACCGGGGCAGACGGTCAGACCCACCACGTCCACCACCTCCCACGGCCCAGGGTGGGGGCAGGGACCCAGACCCACGACCGTGTCGCCCTCGAGCCAGACATCCGTCTGCTCGCAGGACCCGGACTGCGGGTCCACAAGCAGTCCGCCCTTGAGTGCAATCCCCATTGCGGTCGGCTCCCCTGGAACAGATCAGGATGCTGTCGGCCGTGGCGCCCCGCCGAAGCATGCTTGGGTCGAGCTTTCCACTCAGATCATTCAGGTTCCGGGCAAGCGGCCGGTCGCAGGGGCCGAATGGTGCGGTACGACAGGACATGGGTGACACATCCGGCCCGCACGGACGTAGCCAACCGGGCCGGATACAGGTCCCGGCGGGTGCGAGCACCCGCTTGCCCGCCTACGACCGCGCGGTCTACCTCCCGCAGGGCGGGACCACTCCGGGCACCTTCCGCCACCTTCGTGCACGATCTGAGTGCAAAGCCCGACTCGTCGGGTTCTTGACCCCTCGTCCCGGCCGTCTCGTTCACGCCCCGGCGCGCCGTTGACACACAAAGGGAGACCTCCCAAAGAGGAGGTCTCCCTGTACCTGCGTTCACACCTGCGGCCTCAGGAGCCCTGGATCTCGGCGTGGCCCACGAACACCTTGCCCACCGAATCACCGGTGAAGATCACGCCCAACAGCTTGGTGGCCTTCTTGGCCCCGGGACCCTTGAACTTGTTGAAGGGGATCTTGACCTCAGACCAGTCGCCCTTCTTCTGTAGCTTGGAGACAAGGTACGAGCCGCCGTCCATCTGGCCCTCATCGGTGAGCAGGACGACGCGCACGGCCTCCAGCGGCTTGGGAGGCCGCAGCGTTCGCTGCTGCCAGGTGCGACCGCCCCGACGACCCGTCGTACCACCCATTCCGGGCATCCCCATGCCCTCGGCCCCACCCATTCCGGGCATTCCCATTCCGGGCATTCCGGGCATCCCCATGCCTTCGCCCCCACCCATTCCGGGCATTCCCATTCCGGGCATTCCCATTCCGGGCATTCCCATTCCGGGCATTCCCATACCTTCGGGGGCACCCATTCCGGGCATTCCGGGCATCCCCATTCCGGGCATCCCCATGCCTTCGGGGGCACCCATTCCAGGCATCCCGGGCATCCCGGGCATCTGGGCATAGATCAAGTTGGGGTCCTCGGCGGCGTCGGCCAGGCCGACGTTCTGCGCCGGCATTCCGGGACCGGTCGCATCACCGCGTCGCCCGCGTCCGGTCCGCCCGCGTCGGCCCTGGCCCCTGGTGGCCTGAGCGGCGGTGATCCTCACCATCACCACCATACTGCTGCCGGCCCCGCTCTTCACATGCTCGGCCAGGTCGATGGGGGTCGCGAGCTTCAGAAAGCCACCCTCGTAGTAGCCCTTCGTCTCGATCTCGATAGCCGAGGATTCCTCGTACTTGGTGGCCCTGCTGATCTCGGCCTTCCCGCCGCCCCAGCCCGTCACCTGACCGGAGCCGGAGTAGACCGGCACCGGGGCCGCAGAGGCCACAAGCGCCCCCAGCCCCAGCGCGGCGATAGCGACAACCAAAGCAAGATAAGCTCGCCCGGCCATGATGCTGTCTCACCCTTTCGCCCGCGGTGATCCACGGGGTACCCGCTCTCCACGGCCCGAAGCGGTACCGCCCGCCGGACCCCTGGGGCAGGAAGCCTACGAGGTTGACAGGGCCACCGGGCCTGTCCCGGCCGCCCACGGATGCTCATCCAGTCTCAGTATACTACGGCCCACCCGGGCTGTGAAGACCTGTTTGTTCCCGCCGACGGGGACACGGCACCGGGCCAACCCCGCCCTCCCGCCCTCCGGACTCAGGCCAGGAACCGCAGCGCCACCGCATTTTGCCACAGCATCCCCTCCGGCGTCGGTCGCAGACGCTCCCCATCGGCCACCAGCATCCCCGCGGCTACCAGTTGGCCAATCGTGCCACAGTAGCGCTCCGCAACATCCACGCCGAACCGCCGGGACAGCCCCGCCATGTCCAGGCCCGCCACCGTCCGCAGGCCCAGCATGATCGTCTCTCCCAACGCCTCCTGAGTACACAGACGCTCGCGCTCGCAGACCAGTTCGGTTCCCTCCAGGGCCCGGCTCGTGTACTGCGCCGGGTCGGCCACATTCCGGTACCGCTCGCCCTCCAGATAGCTCCACGCTCCCGCCCCGATCCCGATGTACTCCCCATTGTGCCAGTAGTTCAGGTTGTGGCGGCTCTCCCGGCCTGCCCGGCAGTAGTTGGAGATCTCGTACCGCGCGTAGCCGCCGCCTCCCAGCACCTCCACGGTGCGCCGGACCCAATCCGGGTCCTCGGAACCCTCCGGGGCGGGTAGCCGCCCCGACCGCACCTGCTCCGTCAGCGGCGTACCTTCCTCCAGCGACAGCCCGTAGGCGGAGATGTGCTCGGGGCCAACCGCGATGGCCCGCTCAACCGAGCTCAGCCAGTCACGCAGCGATTGCCCCGGCAGTCCGCGGATCAGGTCCACCGAGACATTGCCAAACCCCGCATCCCGGGCGTTTTGCACCGCCGCCGCGGCCTCCGCGGCCGTGTGAGTCCTGCCCAGCAGGCGCAGCTCCTCGTCACGAAACGACTGTACTCCCAGGCTGAGGCGCCCAAAGCCTGCCGCGCGCAGCGTCTGCAGGCCCGGGAGGGCCACCGTGCCCGGATTGGCCTCGAGGGTCACCTCGGCGCCGGGGGCCACGTCCAGTGCCGCGCCGATGGCCGCCAGGAGCTCGGCGAGGGCCGTCGCATCGTAAGTGGTCGGGGTGCCGCCCCCCACGTACACGGTGTCCACCCGGTGGCCCCGGTAGCGGGCGAGTTCTGAAAGCACGGCCTGCAGATAGGCGTGGCGCAGCGGCTCGCCGGCCACGATGGAGTTGAAGTCACAGTAGGTGCACTTGCGCAGGCAAAACGGGATGTGGACGTACAGACCGGTGGGCATGGGGCACTCCGCGCAAAGGCCACGAGCCAGGGCTCAAGCCCTGGCTCGTGGCAACGATCCGGCCACCTGCGGGGCTCGCAGGTGGGCTACTGTACCTCGATGCACCACTGGCAGTTCCCGTCCGCGCAGTTGACGGCCGTGGGCTTGAGGAACTTGACGTGCCCGTCGTAGAAGCAGTAGTTGGCGCCGCCGTTGTGACGAACGCCACCCGCATCCTCTCGCACGAACCCGTGGGTGTTGGACCCGCCCTCGTTGGCGATCGTGATGCCGTCGTTGTAGTCGGTGAAGGTGATGACATTGGAGGCATCCCACACGGCGCTGTCCGAGCAGCCGCTGGGCGGAGTGGGCGCGCCGGCCGCCCAGTGCACCGCATTCATCGCATAGCCGCCATTGAGGCCGACGTCGGGGTTGCTACCGTCGAAGCGATTGCCCGGGCGGTAGCTGGCGCACTGGAATATCTGCACATTACGGATGTATGGAAGAAGCGACACACGCCAGGAGTAGTCCGTGCCGCTGAACCCGTCGGCGCCATCCACTTCGGCGTGGGTGTACACGCAGATCTCGTCGTAGTCCTGGGAGTACATGGCCGCGGCAATGCCGATCTGCTTGAGGTTCGACTGACAACTGGCCTGCCGGGCCTTCTCACGGGCTCTTGCGAACACCGGGAACAGGATCGCCGCCAGGATGGCGATGATCGCGATGACCACCAGTAGTTCGATCAACGTGAAGCCTCTGCGCATCTTCGCATCTCCCTTTCCTTGGTACGGATGGGCGCCGCGGCGCACCTGTCTTGGGTCTCCGCGTGCGGCCGGCCCAGAACGGAAGTGCCTCCGGTCACGCCCCTCATGCGGGGGGCGTCCACATCCGGATCGGGCGGCGACACCGTGTCGGCCGTCCCCACGGCGATACGTCGGAACCGCAGTCGTAGGCCGCCACACCCCCGGGGCGTTGCCCGACTGCGGGCACGTCCCCACCGGCCGGCGAGGACGTGAGACGAACGACACCATACCCGGTAACATACAACCGAGCCGCCCATGGGTTCCATTGGGCTGCTCACTGCGGCCCCGGGACTGCCCCGTCGCCCCGCTCCCGGCCGGTCGCCACCGCCCTCAGCCATCCGCCGGGATGCGGCCCAGCGCCGCGGCCGTCGCAATGCGATGCGCGTCGGGCCCGGCCACGTCCGTGATCCGCCGCAGTCCCGGCGTGCAGTGCGGGCCACAGTTGCACGGATAGTTCCACGGCTCGCCGTCCAGCAGGTCACCCAGCGCCGCCCACATCCGCTGGGTCTCGGCGCACAGCGTCACCGGGGTCTCCGGGCTCAGACGCCGCGACTCACCGATCACATGACGGTAGACCTCCTGCTTGACCTCGAAGGGGAAGGGCTTCTCGCCGTCCAGATCGCGACGCCAATTATCTCCGCGCTCGGCCTCCGCCTCCGCCGCCGCGGCCACGAACTCCGCGTCCAGGCTGTCTCTGCCCAGGGTCTCCTCCAGCTCCGCCATGCTGTCGACGAACACCAGCTCCATACTCAGGTTGTCCGGCTTCACCCGCGAGTAGAGGTACTCAAACATCGCGGTGGTCTCCTCACGCCAGCCGCGGTGGGGGATGATGGGCTTGAGCTTGAAGCGCACCGTGTACCCCGCTTCCTGGCAGCGCCGGGCGGCCTCGATCCGCTCCTCCATCGTCCCCGTTCCGGCCTCATAGCGGCGGCCGGCGGTGTGCGTCGACAGCGTCCACAGCATGATGGTGTGCCCGTTGTGGGGCAAGGACAGCAAGAAGTCGGTGTTGGCGCTCTTGGTAAAGAAGATCAGGTACTGGTCCTGGCGGCGTGCAAACTCGCGCAGGAGCATCTCACAGGCCCCATACTCGGGCTCGATCGCGAAGACGTCCTGCTCCACATCGTAGCGGAAGGTCTTCTGCCAGGGCGTCTCGTCCAGGAGCTCCCCAACCTTGCCCACGAACTGCTCGACATTGAGGTTCACCACGTACACCGAGCCTCGCTGGCAGTACGAGCAGCGGTGCACGCAGCCCCAGGCGGAGTGGATGTCGTGCAGCGTCCAGCACACATGCTCCGCTTTCCACTGGTCGTGCAGCTCGTAGTGGTGGAAGGGAGCGGCCCCGAGCATGGCCTGGATCCGCCCCCCGGTGAACCACTGCTTGCAGTCGCCGTAGGTGTCGTGGGCTTCCACGCAGCGGCGGAACAGGTCGCTTCGGGACACTTCCGCCCGCTGTTCGGGGGTGAGCCACCGAAAGGCGGTGAACAGCAAGTCCGGGTCGCCTGAGTGCTTGTACGCCCCCTGCCGGACCTCGCCGATCCACCGGCTCTCGGCGATGGCCTGAGGCAGGTCCTTGGCGGCCAGCACCCGGACTTCCGCCATGCTGCGCCCAAGACCCTCGAGCAGCGCCTCCAGCCGCCGTACATTGCGCTCGTCCTGGAGCGCCCAGTCCATCGCGTAGATGTGGCGCGGCCTTATCTCGTACATGAAGATCGTCTCCCGGGGTGGGGCATTGACAGGCATGCCACGTCAGTACTGCACCAACAGCACCTTCCCGCAGCCTTGCTGAGCCATCAGGTCGTAGCCCTTCTGGGCCTCTTCAAGCGCGAAGCGGTGGGTCACCATCTTCCGCGGCCTAAGGCCCCGCCGCCACAGCTCCACCATGCCCGGAAACTCGCCGACCCGGAAGTACCAGGCGCCGTAGACATTGAGCTCCTTGTGGATCAGGTCCCGGCTGGGGTTGAAGCAGGCCTGAGGCTGCTCGCCCGCGATGCCGATCGTGCCGCCCTTGCGCGCCGCCTCGAAAGCCAGCGCCACCGCCTCCGGCCTGCCCGTGCACTCCAGACAGGTGTCCGGACCGTCCCCGCCGGTGAGCTTCCGAAGCCTCTCCGGCGTGTTCTTTCTGCCGGCCTCCACCGTCTTCCAGGCCCCCAGCTTCTCGGCCAGATCCCGGCGGTAACGGCTCATGTCCACCCCGATCACCCGCGCACCCAGGAAGCTCCATAGCGCCACGACCCCCAGCCCCACCGGGCCACAGCCAAACACCGCCACCGTGTCGTGGGCCTGCACCCCCACACGGCGGCTCAGGTGGTACGCCACACCCATCGCGTCGCCGGAGATCAGCACTCCGGTGTCCCAGTCCATGCCGTCGGGGATCCGCAGGCAGTGCCGAGCCGACACGGCGATGCGTTCGGCATGGGCGTATCCGCTGGGCAACATGTCGGGGCAGAAGATCTCATTTCCCGCCCGGCAGTGCGGGCACTTCCCGCAGCCCACGATGACATGCGCCCCCACGCGGTCGCCGATCTGGAACTCACCATGCCCATTGGTGTCCACGATCTCCCCGGCGAACTCATGCCCCGGATTGCCGTGGCGGCCCTCCGGGCTGTAGAAAGGGCCCATCTCACTGCCACACAGCGCCGAGACCTTGATGTCGATGACGACCTCATCGGGCGTGGGAGTAGGCTCCGGCGCGTCGACGACCTCGACCTTGGAGTTGCCCACGAAATGCAGAGACTTCATTGTCGGGCTCCCTGGGTTCGGCGGCCGCGCTCGCGGTCGCCGTCATTGACCGTCGTACTGTCTCGCCCACTGCAGCGGGTAGGTTAGCGCTCGAGGCCGCTTGTCCTCCCCGGCGCGCCGGGCAGATGAGGCGGCTCTCCCCGGATACACCGACCGCGACAGGGCGAGCAGGTCCCCCGCGCGCCGCGGCGAAGTTCCGCCCACGCGACATCGGTCCGCCGCCGGGCATCGACAGGAAGGGGCCCAGCACCATGGGCAGACTCGGAGTGCAATTGCTGGTCTACGGGGAGCGGCAGCGGGAGGACCTCCCGGGCGTGCTGGCTCAGATCAAGGCCGCCGGCTACGACGGAGCCGAAGCCGGCGGCGACGGCCGCGGACTGCTGCCCGCCGAGACACTCCTGGCGAGCTTCGCGGACGCCGGGCTGGCGCTCAGCGGCCTGCACGTGGGCTACGCCGACTGCGCCGACGCGGCCAAAGTCGGCGAGCACATCGCCCTCCTCAAGCAGGCCGACTCGCGCTTCCTCATCTGCTCCGGTGTCTCCGACCCAGGCTCCATCGCCGGCTACGAGGCCTCCGCCGAGACCTTCAACCAGGTGGGGAGACGGTGCCTCGAGGCGGGGCTGACCTTCTGCTACCACAACCACGCCTGGGAGTTTCGCCCCCTCGAGGGTGGCGGGCAGGGGATCTACACGCTTGTTGAGCGCACCTGTCCCGAGCTCGTCAAGCTGAACATGGATGTCTTCTGGCTGCACATCGGTGGCGCCGACCCGGAGAGGTTCATCGCCGAGCACTCCGACCGCGCGGGCTACTACCACTTCAAGGACGGTGCGGGCACTGCGGAGAGCCAGACCTTCGTCGAGCTGGGACGGGGCGAGGTCGATCTGGCCCGCGCGGCGGACGAGGTCCGCAGGCATCCCTGGGAGTGGATCGTCTACGAGCAGGACCGTTGCGACCTCGAGCCCGCGATCGCCGTCCGGCGAAGTTACGCCTACCTCAAGCAGATCGGGCTGTAGCGGTGTGGCCCTAAGGCCGGTCTCGTCCCCGTAGGTCGGGCGGCCGGCGCGACTTGGCGAGCCAGGAATGTGCCCGGCGCCCCGCAGCCGTTGGCCGCTTGCCGCTGTCGTGCACCCCTCTCCTGAGCGGTCGTATCGAAAAGGAGAGGGGACGGGGGTGAGGCGACATCAGTGCCGTTGGCCGCTTGCCGCTGTCGTGCACCCCTCTCCTGAGCTGTCGTATCGAAAAGGAGAGGGGACGGGGGTGAGGCGATCCCGCAGGGCGGGACCGTTGGCCGTCCCCGCGGCCACACGGCGTCCCACCCGCCGCCCGAGGGCGGGGGGGCGCCGGAAGCATCCCGGACGCTCGCCCGCCACCCAGATCGTCCCACCGGAGGGCACGATGAAAGCACTGCTGACGGACAATAAGGGCGGCCTGTGGCTGCAGGACATCCCGTCCCCTGTCCTGGAGGACTACGACTGCCTGGTGCAGATCGAGGCCTGCCTGTTTTGCCACAGCACCGACCGGCACATCGTCGAGGGCACCTTCATGTCGCCCTTCCACGTCCCGAGCATCCTGGGCCACGAGGCCGTGGGGGTGATCGTGGAGACCGGGCCGAAGGTGCGGCACCGCGAGGTCGGTGACCGCGTCCTGCGCGCCCAGGCCCTCTATCCCGGCCAGATCGCCGATGGCATCGGCTCGGCCTGGGGCGGGTTCGCGCAGCTTGGCAAGGTGCGCGACGCCCAGTCCATGGTGGACGACGGACTGATGCAGGCGGGCGAGGTCCCGCTCGAGCACCTGCAGACCGTGGCGGAAGCCGGGTTCAACTCCGTCCTG
>CAZXDD010000069.1:0-19380 GCA_964639415.1 uncultured Armatimonadia bacterium | reverse complement strand
GGCGGCCATGTCCAGCTTGGCCTGCAGCACCCTCCAATCCGCGGTGAAGTTGCCCTCGGCATCGGCCTCCCGCACCCAGGCGCTCATCACCACATTGCGGGTGCCGTGGGCCACCATGTCGGCGTGCTCCATGTCGGATTTGCGCAGGAAGTACTCCCTGGACACGTCGTCCCCGGCGCCGCCCCACAGGTCGATGGGGTCGCGATAGTAGATGCCGAAGATCTTGTCCGGGTCCTCCAGCAGACGGATGTCCAGAACGCGAAGTCTCACCGGGACCTCCACGCGGTCTGCCGGGTCGGTGCCCTCGCCGGCGGAGAACAGGAGCGCCCCGTCGTAGGTACCCGGCCCGGCATCCTCCGGCACGCGGATCGTGACCCAGAAGCGGTGACTCTCCTCGGCGGGTAGGTCCAGAGCCTCGAACCGCTCCAGCACGTCGGGCACGATGCGGTAGCGCCCCATGGTGGTGTAGTTCGGGCGCGCCTTCATATACCGCACGTGGCGGATGTCGATACTCTCCGCCTTCACCGGACCGATGTCCGTCGCCGACACCCGCACGTTGGTCAGAGGCTCGAGGGTCTTCACGGAGAAGGTCAAAGGCTCGTACTCACCCGGCGTGGCGAAGACCCGCAGCTCGGGCCTGAGCTCGGCCACAGTCGGGTTGGTTGTGGGGTACACGCATTCGGTGTACGGCTTGTGGTAGAGCACGAAGCCGCGGCGGAGGTCGGTGCGGGTCAGCATGTCGTCGGTCAGCTCCGGAGTCGGCGGCGGCGGGTCCACCGCCCATTCGGCCAGCCGCTCCGGCGGCAAGTGAAAGACCCGGCTCTCCACCTCCGCGATCAGCTCCTCGGCCGCGACCTCGTCGGCCAGGTCCCACACGATCAGGGCGTTCAGCGCCCACCGGCTCCGGGGGGTAAGCGTGATGCTCGCCGCCTCGTCGCGACCGGTGACGCGCAGACGCCGCTCGCGATACTGGTAGCCGCCCTCGAAGCACACCCGCGCCTGGCTGTCGCCTGTGCTCACATCGAAGTCGAAGTACTGGTACCTCAGGTTCTCGCTGGTGCCGCACAGCACATAGATCGAGTAATCGCCGGCGGGGAGATCGACGCGGAAGGTCCGCGCCTGCTCGCCCAGGAGGCAATCCTCCGTCAGGGCGTTGGTGTAGATCGGCGGCGGGTCCGTGCTGCCTCGCCCCACGTTCTCCACCGGCTCGGAGTGCACCTTGACGCTCGCCTTGAGGCCCTCGGCCGCGTCCCAGCCGAAGCCCTGCTCGGCGGAGTAGACGTCGGCGGCGGTCGCTCGAGTGAAGCCCTCCATCACCGCCGAATCCTCGGACCCGAAGTCGTACAGGTGCATCGCGGCCGGCGAGGCCGCCGGCAGGGCGAGCAGCAAGATGGCCGACAGGTACCGCATCACAGCACCCCCCTGGGGTATGGTGGCTACTTGGGTCACACGGCGACGGGCTCTGTGGTTGCTCCCGAAAACTCGCAGGGCCCTGTGCGGCACACTACTCCCAGGGCGAGGGGACCACACGCAGCCGATAGTCCTGGGGCTCTCCGCCGTCCAGCGCGATGCGCACCGTGTAGGTTCCCGGAGCCAGGTCATGCGCCCTCAGGTTCAGGGGCAGTTCCGCCGGCCCCCGGCCTACCTCGGTCTGCGTCGTGGCAACCTGCCGCTCTCCGTCCAGCAGGCCCACCGTCGCCCGCGCCGTCTGCCCCTCGGCGATGCCCAGAGCCCGCAGGCCCACGACCACGTACAGCGCGTCGGCGTAGGCCACCGAGGGCTTCACCGCCACCTCCGACAGGTGCGGGGTGGCGTAACGCAGCAGGCACAGATCGCTGATGTAGAAGTCCAGCACGTCGCCATCGGCGTAGTTGGATTCGCTGATGAAGAACTGGATGAGCCGCACATCCTCGTGGCGCGCGATGCGCGAGATGGGAACCGTGACCTCTACCCACTGATCCTTCACCAGCTCGAGCAGGTTCATGTTGAACTGATTGGCCCGATCGGGGATGTGCAGCAGCATTCCCAGGGGGGTAGTGGGCAGCTTCTCGGCGGAGGTCTGCGCGTACACCGAGAATCTGAAGAAGTCGTAGCCCGACCAATCACGCTGCCAGGGCTCGGTGAGCGGCAGATTGGTTCGCGGCCAGCCGATGGGGTAGGCCGCCTCGCCCGCGTGGTGGTCCACGTCGATATGGAAGTGATGGACCTCCGTGCCGTCGAGGGTCGGCTCCGTCGCCGGCGCCATCGTGGCCTCGGCCACGTTCCACTTCGCCGCCTCGGCCCCGGCCGAGAGCACGAGCTTGTCCATGTCGCCTGCACGCACCGGCGTCTGAGCCAGGGCGGGCACCATCAGGCATGTGAGAGCAACAAGTAACGGCAGTGCGCGCACGCTAATCACCCTCCCGCGGTTCGTCGGGCGTCTCCTCGGACCCGTCGGCTACGGCGTCGCTTTGCTCCGCGCCCGCATCGGGCGACCCGGTGCCGGCGCTGTCGCCGTAGATCAGAGCCGCACGGCTCCCCTTCTGTGCTACCTTCTCGGCGGTGGAGCGTTGGTCTCGCGCCTTGCTCTCGATGATGCGGACCGTCACCAGCCACAGGCCCGCCAGCACAAGCGAAGCCACCAGACCCAGGGCCAGGAATGTCGGCCAGTCTCTGTCGCCCTCAGGGGTCCTGGCGATGACCCACAGCACCAGCCAGACGCCGACAATCGGCATCCAAAGCAGCAGTCGCTTCTGCCTGCGGGTCAGGCGATGCGCGAGGCGTTCGTCTTCCGGAACCGGCACAGACTCACCTCCGTCGGGGTATCTCAAGCGGCGACGGCTCGGCGCGGCGGTCCGCCCACCGACCTGCGCCGTTGGCTGGCCGCGCCGCGGCTCTTGCCGATCAGGGCATAGGCCGGGGCGCGCCAGGCGACCATCGGCCTCGCCTATCCCTCCCGGGCCAGACAGAAACACGCCGAGGCTCCGGCCAGGAGCTGCAGCCGGACTCTCGTCTCCTCCCCGACCACTTCACAGGGCCATCGGTCCACCTGGCCCGCTCCCCAGTCCCATTGGGTCAGCTCGCCCACCGCCGGCAGCGACAGCGTTCCCTCGTAGGTGTCCTCGCCCTCATTGACGATGAGGAACAGACTCCCATCCCGGGCCTCGCGGCGGGCGATGGTGACCTGCGGGCAGTCCGGCTCCAGCCGCACCGTGGCCCAACGCCCGGCCTGCCCCACCACCGCGGCGGCCTCTCCCCTCAGTACCGCCACACCCATCTGTTCGACCCGGGCGATCACCGCGAACGAGGCGTCGGCCGGCTCTCCGGGAGGCAGCACCAGCGCCTCGTAGCACCGGCCGGCGACGCGCAGACAGCGCAGCGAGACCTCGGCCTCGGCCAGAGCCGTGTCATCGACGATGTCGAAGTCGATGTGGGCGCGGAACAGGGCGTCCGCCAGCTCTCGGAAGGCCACTCCGAGCGCGACCGCCGGCTGGGCGGTCGCCTCGTCGAGCCCCGCCGGCTGCGAAGCCTGAACCTGTGGCGTCGTCGCCGCCCGCACGGCATCGATGGGGTAGTACAGCGCCACTCTCGCCGCCGGCTCGGTGTTCTCCAAAAGCCACGTCCAGCGACTGAGGTACTGCACCAGAGCGGGCAGGTACGGCCAATGCGGGCTCTGGTAGAACAGCGAGGGCGGCGATTCGTGGTACCGCTCGCCCTCGATGGAGTAGTACAGCGCATGGGGCACCAGCCGCGTGACACCCCGGACGCTCTGCCAATCCGCCATCCGGCGCCAGTCCTCGGGCGAGAGCTCCCAGCCCGTGGCGCCGTAGGTCTCGCTGATGACCATGCTCTTGCCCCGGGTATGCGCCGCCGAGGACGCCAGCTTCGGAGCCAGGCTGTCCGGCGCCCGGCGATAGTTGCCCTGCGGGGCGATGACGTCGATCCCGGGCACCGACAGGCCGTCCATGGCACTGAAGAAATCGGCGTTGTACCGCACGTGGTCGATCAGGTACTCCTCGTTGTTCACATGCCCCACCAGCATCATTCCCCGCTGCTCGCACCACCGCCTCATGGGCAGGTAGAACCGCTCCACCAGCAGCTCGGCCACCACTCGGTAGAAATCGCGGCGCAGCTCCTCGGCCCCGGGTGCCTCCTGGAACAGGCCCTTGAGGCGTGGCAGAAGATCGTAGCGGCAGCGGGCCTCGAACTGCTGCGGCAGGTCCGGGGTCCAGATCACCGTGCCGGGAGCGCAGTCGTAGAAATGGTTGTAGAAGCCCGGCTCATCGGTGAACACGGCCGTCACGGTGCTGCCCAGATGCTTGCCCAGCACCTTTGCATACCGCTCGTGGGTGCCGGCCAGGAACACCTCGGTCACCCGCGGGTCCAGCAGGTCCGTGTACCACCCGGCACTGTACGCCGGGTGCCAGGGAGTGAGCTGCCGGACGAAGGCGAAGCCCTCCGACCGCTGCACCACCCCCTCGGACGCCTCGGCCCCGGGCACCATCGCCAGACACTTGGCCTGCCCCTCGGGATAGGCCTCGAGGACCAGACCGCCGCCGTAGCCCGAGGGCCAGTTGTCCTCATCATACAGCCACGCTTTCATACCCAGGGAGGCGCAGACCTCCACACAGTGCAAGATGCCCTGCATGAAGGCCTCGGAGAGGTACTCCACGGTGCGTCCCTGTCGGGAGTGGAGCACCACGGTGCCGATGCCGATGGCCTCCATGAGCCGTAACTGCCGCTCCAGCTCCTCGGGGTCCATGTCGGCATTGAGAAACCAGAACGGCACCGGCGCATAGTCATTGGGGGGAACGGCAAACTGCCCTGCCAGATCGTTGATGGTGTGCATAGCTCAAGGTTGCTCACAGGACGCGCGGGCGGATAGCCCGGCGGGGATAGGCGTCACAAGTCACTTCGACCAGAGGGGAACAAGGACCTCTCGGGGAGGAGTCGGCGGGTCACGAGTCGCGGGTCGACGGGTACGGCGTCAACGGCTTCGCGGTCCCGGGTCGGCGAGTCACGAGTCAACGGCTACGGCGTCAACGGCTACGGCGTCAACGGCGTCAACGGCTACGGCCCCGCAGGGCGGGAGCTACGCTGTCGACGGCTGTGGGATCTGCGACGAACGGCCCGGGTGTACCGCCCTCCTCACGGCACCCAGATCAGGCACTCTTCCTCCCCCACGTCCGCCGTCAGGGGCGTTTGACAGGTCACGTCGCCGTCGATCACCACCGGGCTGGGGAGGGCGCTGTGCAGCTCCACATGCTTCCCGCGCCAGGAGTGGACCGCCGGGTGCGACAGGTGTGTACCGCGGAAGACTCTCGGGAAGGTGCGCAGGAACTCCAGCCGCGGAATGTACCCCACGACCACCACGTCCAGCAGGCCGTCGTCGAGCACGGCGTGGGGGGCGATGTTCATCCCGGCGCCGTAGGAGACCCCGTTGGCGACGGCCGCCAGAAGAGCCGGCCCTTCCCAGCCTGCGCCGTCCACCTCCACCCTCAGTTGCGTGGGAGCGTAGTGCCAAAGCTCGCCGGCCACGGCGGTGAGGTAGGCCAGGGGACCGGCGGTGCGGCGGCTGCGGCAGTTGATGCGTTGCGTGACCCGGGCGTCGAAGCCCGTGCCGACCATGTTCACGGCCCAGTTGCGCCCGGAGTTGAGACACATCAGATCGATCTGCCGGGGATGGCCGCGGAGGATCTGGGCGGCGGCGGTTTCCGGCTCCAGCGAGACTCCTACCGCGCGGCAAAAGTCGTTGCCCGTCCCGGCCGGCAGTGGTGCCAACGGCACCCGGGTGCCCCGAAGGCCCAGGGCGATCTGGGAGAGGGTGCCGTCGCCGCCGGCGGCGATGACGAGCTGTGCGCCTGAAGCCGCGGCGTCGCGGGCCAGCTCGGTGGCATGTCCGGGCCACCGGCTCTCCAGCAGTTCGGCTTCCCACCCGGCACGCCGCAGGACAGTCAGGGCCGCCGTGGCCTGCAAGACGCCGCCGCGGCGGCCGGAGACCGGATTGGCGATCACAGCGCAGCGCATGTGCTCTCCCTCGGCGGGCAGGAGTCGGGGCGGCGGGCGCGAAACAGAACCTTGAGCTTGCACGCCTGAAGGGGGTTATGTAAGATCATGGCTCAGGAGTTCAAGACGGACGATCTGTGTCCCCATTGCGGAGTGCCGGTTCCGCTGGCTCGGCGTGGGCCAAGATGCCCGTACTGCGGTGTGCCCTTCGACCTGCCGGCAGACAGCCCCAGACGTCGAGGCTATCTGACCGCCTTCGGCCACGGCGTCTGCGGCCTGATCGCCGGTGGCTACGGCGGCGCCGTGGTTGCTCTGTCGGTGGACCGCACCATCACCCTCGGTGATCCGCGGCTGGTTCTATTCCCCGCCGCGGGCGCCGTCGCCTGCGCGGCGGCGGCCGCCGGGATCGGCTCGCACCTGGCCTCCGACGTGCGCCGCGGCTACGAGGCCACCCTGTTCTCCCTGGTCGTCGCCGTGCTGTCCATGTTCTGTCTGTGCCTGACAACCGGCGTCGGGGCCGATACGGTGTTGGCGGCAGGTGCCGTCACACTCGTCGTGGCCATACCCGTCATCTGGCGCCATCTGTACGACCCGCGCCGCCGGCGGGATGCAGGCGGGCCGCGCACGGTCTAGAAGTCCGGCCGAAAAGCCGGTTCTGCCGTCAGTATGTCATTCTGAGCGTCCATCTCGCGCAGCGAGATAGCGAAGAATCTCGCTGAATGCCGGGAGATTCTTCGAGCTGCTCCCTCCGGGAGCGGACGCTCTCAGAATGACACTCCCATCCGAATGTGGGCTTAAGCCTGCGCTTTCAGGGGCGCCACCTTGAGGGCGTCGCGGCCCTGCGGCCCAGGCTATCCGTGACCCGACACCCGCGAGACCACAGCGTCATATCGAGACCGTGCCCGCCGAACTGCTTCCGGAGGTCCATCACCATGAGTATTCACGATGCCGTCATAGACCGCGCCCGACGGGCCAAGGAGGCCAGCGTCGCGCTGCGCACCGCGAGCACGGAGCAAAAGAACGCTTCTCTGACCAAAATGGCCGAGCTGCTCCGGGCCAAGCACGCCAAGATCACCCGCGCCAACGCCATCGACCTCGAGAACGGTGAGAAGAAGGGCCTCTCCTCGGCAATGCTGGACCGGCTCAAGCTGGACGAGAAGCGCATCGAGGACATCGCCATGGCCGCCGAGGAGATCGCGCTGCTCGATGACCCCGTGGGAGAGGTCCTCGACCGCTGGACGCGCCCCAACGGCATGCTGATCACCAGGGTCGCCGTTCCCATGGGCGTCATCGGCATCATCTACGAATCGAGGCCCAATGTCACCGTCGACGCCACCGCACTGTGCCTCAAGGCCGGCAATGCCGTGCTGCTCCGGGGCGGGTCGGAGGCGATCAACTCCAATATCGCCCTGGCCGAGGTGCTGCAGGACGCCTGCGGCCAGGTGGGCCTCCCCGAAAGCTGCGTGGAGATTGTCACGGCCACGGACCGCGAGGCCGTGGGGATCATGTCCCGGGCCGACGAGTACCTGAGCCTCATCATCCCCCGTGGAGGCCACGGCCTGATCCAGGCCGTCACCGAGAACGCCACGGTGCCCGTCATCAAGCACGACCGCGGGATGACCCAGATCTACGTGGACGAGACCTGCGACCCGGAACTGGCCGTGAAGGTCGTGCACAACTCCAAGGTCCAGCGTCCCGGTGTGTGCAATGCCGTGGAGAACCTGTACCTGCACAGCGCCAATGAGACCGTGGCCGGGGCGATCGTGGACGACCTGCTGGCGGCCGGCGTCGAGGTCCGCGGCTGTCCCCGCACCTGCGCTCTGAACGATCGGGTCGTGGCCGCCACCGACGAGGACTTCGACACCGAGTACCTGGACCTGGTCATCTCGGCCAGGCTCGTGGACAGCATGGAGGAAGCCATCGCTCAGATTGCCCTGCACGGCAGCGGACTGACCGAGGCCATCATCAGCGACAATCAGGCGAATGCGGATCGGTTCTTGGCCCAGGTGGATTCGGCGGCCGTCTACCACAACGTCTCCACCCGGTTCACCGATGGCGGCCAATTCGGCCTCGGAGCGGAGATCGGCATCTCAACGGACAAGATCCACGCCCGCGGACCGATGGGCGTGCGCGAGCTGACCACCTACAAGTACGTGGTTCGCGGCGACGGCCAGTGCCGGGACGCCGGGGATACATCCATGCAGACGGTGAGGGGCAAGTAGGAGCGTCGCCCCCGGCATCGTCCGGGGGGAAGTGAGCCGCCGCCCTTGCGGCCGCGCCGGACGCGGTACGCCGCCCCACCTCGTCAACCATCCAGCAGCGCGGGACAGAGCAGATGAGTCCAAAGGCGTTTCTCAGGTCGGCCAAGCGTATCGTCGTCAAGATCGGCACCCGCATCGTCACCGCCGAGGGCGCCGGGCTGAACTCCGAGTTCCTCGACAGCCTCGCCCGCCAGGTGGCCAGGCTCCAGGAGCGCGACTGCAAGGTCCTCATCGTCACCTCCGGAGCCGTCCACCTGGGCCGCCGCGCCCTGGGCATCCGCAAGCGCGCCGAGGACATCAGCCTCCGCCAGGCCGCGGCCGCCGTGGGGCAGCCCGAGCTCATGCGCAACTACGCCGAGGCCTTCTCCGCCCACGGCGTCCTCACCGCCCAGATCCTCATGACCCAGGACGACATGCACGATCGCCACCGCTACGTGCACCTGAGCAATACCCTCGAGACCCTCCTGCAACACCATGTGGTGCCCGTCATCAATGAGAACGACAGTGTCTCGATGGAGGGCGTCACCTTCGTCGAGAACGACCTGCTGGCGGCGCTGATCGCCGCCAAGGCCCGGGCCGATGCCCTCATCTTCCTCTCCGACCAGGACGGCCTGTTCACCTGTAATCCCAGGACAAACCCGGACGCCCGGCTGATACCCGTGGTCAACCCCGAGGACGATGTGAGCCGCTTCGCCGACGGAGCCGGCGGCCCCGAGAGCCGCGGGGGGATGGAGAAGAAGTGCCAGGCCGCCCGGATGGCCGCGGATATCGGCATCCCGGCGATCATGGTCAACGGCACCGAGCACAATGTCATCCTGCGTGTCCTCGAGGGCGAGGACATGGGCACCGTGTTCGTCAGTAAGGCGCCGCTACCGGGTCGGAAGCTGTGGATCGCCACCGCCGCCAGGCCGGCCGGCGCCGTGATCGTCGATGAGGGTGCGAGGCGGGCGCTGGCCTCGCCCGACGGCGGGAGCCTGTTACCCGTGGGCATCACGGCGGTGGAGGGGCATTTCGAGGCCGGAGACCTGGTGCGCGTGCTTTGTCCCGACGGGAGCGAGGTCGCCCGCGGGCTGGCCAACTACGCCTCCACCGACGTGGATGCCATCAAAGGTAGGCACACACGGGAGATCGTCAATATCCTCGGCCACGTCGGACACACCGAGGTCATCCACCGCGACAATATGGTCGTGGCGGGGCACGCCGCGCAGTGACGCGCCCCTCCGGCCGGGTGACCGCTGTCGGGCACCGTGATATAATGCCGATGCGGTGCCGTCATCCACAACCACACACGGCAGGTGAAGCTAATGATGCGCTACACCACGGTCTTGATGCTTGCGTCGGTCGCTGTTGTCGCGGCCGTCGTCGCCGGTTGCTCGAAGGCAAGGGAGGCCGCCCAGACGGCTCAGCATGTGGGTCAGGCGGCGAAGTTCGCCCACGACATGGAGAAGACAGGCGAGGCCACGATCAAGACGGATGAGGGGGAGGCCAAGGTGGCCGTGGCCAAGGAGGGCGACGAGGTCACCTCCATGACGGTGACGGGGAAGGACGGTCAGAAGGCCACGTTCACCTCCGGCGCGAAGATGGACGTCTCCAAGACAGGGATCGAGCCCTACCCGGGGGCCCAGCAGGAGGGCGGTGGAGGGGTCGAGGGTGGCGAGGCCACCGTGGGCCTCATCACACTCACCACCACCGACAGCTTCGAGAAGGTGGCCACGTTCTACAAGGGCAAGTACCCCGAGGCTGAGAAGATGGAAGCCTCGGGTGGGGGGACGGAGACTCTGACGCTGCAGATCAGCCCGGCTCCCAGTGCAAGGACGGTCATGGTGTCGAAAGACGCGGACGCGGACAAGGTGAATATCGTCTTGATGAGCAACATCGAGGCATCCGCGCCCGAGTAGGTGCGCCTCGGCCAGATGAGCGCCGGAGCACAAGCGCGGCCCCGCAGCCGCTGTCAGGCCCGCCGCACCGGACTTCCGGCCGCGCCTTCTTGCGTACGGCCGGGGGCTACTGTCCGGAGGATGCGCCGCAATCCGGCCCGCGAGACTCATCCGCGGGTCGGTCCTTTGCCAGACGATAGGTATGGGGCCTGCGACCCCTCGGACGATCCACAGGATCGTCGGGCCTGGAGGCGGCACCGCCGCCCTTCCCGGACGCGGGCTCCGGCTCTCGAGCACCGGGCTCGGCCGCGCCTTAGCTCGGCATACCGGAGGAGTTCGGATTCCATCATGAGTGATGTCACCCGTAGCAGGAACAAGCTCAACGATCTTACCAATCGCGAATGGCTCATGGAGACCAAGAGTTTCTGGCTCAGTCGGGCCGCAGGCGATGGCGAGCTGTCCGAGGCCGTGGACCAGTTCGTCACCTGGCTGCGCCAGACCCGGACTCCCGAGGAGCTTGACCGGCTCCTCGACCAGCCGGAGGCGAGCTTCGTCTACAGCGTGACGCCTCCCCGCAGCAAGCTGAAGGCGCGACACCCGGCCACGTTTTCGGAAGCCGACGTCGAGCGACTCATCCGCTTCTTCTCCAAGGAGGGCGAGCGGGTCCTGGACCCCTTCGTTGGGTCCGGATCGGCGCTGATCGCCTGTGCCTCGGCGGGCCGCAATGGTGTGGGCATCGAGCTGTCGCCGGAATGGGCGCAGACGGCGCGGGAGAGGGTTCTCACCGAAGCCCCGGCCGGAAGCGTGGAGCTGGAAGTGGTCGAGGGCGATGCGGCCGAGGTGGTTGCGGGACTGAGCGACGAGAGCGTCGACTTCATCGTCACCAGTCCGCCGTACTGGAGCATCCTGACCAAGAAGGCGGGAGTGAAGGCCAAGGCGGAGCGGGAGGCCAAAGGCCTGCCGACCCAGTACAGCGAGGACGCGCGAGATCTGGGCAATATCCAGTCGTACGACGAGTTCCTCGACACTCTCTGCGACATCCTGGGCGCCTGTCTGCGGCCACTGCGGGCCGGACGGTTCATGGCTGTCATCGTCTCGGACTTCCGGCACGGCCCCCGGTTCTACCTGTACCACGCAGACCTGGCGGTGAGGCTGGAAGGCCGGGGTTGGCAACTGAAGGGCATCACCATTCTGGCTCAGGACAACAAGAACCTGTACCCGTTCGGTGTGGGGTCTCACTTCGTCTCCAACATCCACCACCAGTACATCCTGATCCTGCAGAAGCCGAAGGCACCGTAGAGGCACGGGCGCGGGCAGGTGCCGCGGTCCATGCAGGCAGCGGCCGCGAGTTCGGATGGCGGCTTGTCCCGGTTGGCGGATGGCACCCGACGGAGCCGGACGGAATGCGCCGGCTCTGGCGGCGGTCGGGGGGGGGGCAGCCCAGCGGAGGGCGGTGTATGATCGAAGGTGGTCTGACGCCCATCGTATCTGTGGCGCCCCGGCAGGTGGAGGCCGCCACCCTCATCCACGATTCCCACATGCCGGGTTGGGCGGCCACCGATCGTGCCCTGACGCTGCTGGTCCAATGCGTGCCCGGGCTCGACCCGGACGCCGTCACTCTCAAGGCCGCCGCGGTCGATCGTCTCTACTACACCCGGAACTACCGGCTCGGGGATGCCCTCTGGAGGATTGTGGAGGTCCTGGGCCCAGAGCCCGCCAGGCCGGCGACGGTCGAGGCCGCCATCGCCCTCGTGGAGGCCATGGCTCCCATTGAGGTCGGGGACAAGACCCGCTGGCACTGGAGCTTCGCGTCGAAGTTCGCTCATTGGTTCCTGGGCGACTCGCTGCCCATCTACGACACCTGGGCCATCAGGGCGATCTCCCACCACTTCGGCCGCATCCGGTGGCGGACCACCGCGTACCGCGACTTCGCAGAGCACGTGTACGTCCTGCGAGACGCATCGGGCCTGCAGTGCACGACCCGGGAGATGGACAGGTTCTTGTGGCTCTCGGCGATGTACCGGGCCTGGCTGGCTGCCGCTGACCGAGGCAGGCTGGGGCTGAGTGGCGAGGTGGTGGGGTTGCTCGAGAGCCAGGAGCCCGACGCCCTTCGTGCACTGGCGGCACTCCTGGGGGAGGACGAACGCCCATGAGGCGCACGACTCTCTAGGCCCACGAGGTCACCATCACGAAGGGGGCGAGGACCAATAGATGCCTCAGGTCGAACCCGGCGTTCTCCGGCACCATCGAGATCCGGGCGGACCAGGCCCTGAACCGGCTCCACCGGACCATCTTCAAGCCCTTCGGTCGCCGGGACGACTGCCACCTGAGCCACTTTGACATGAGCAACGGCGTCCTCGACAGGGACGGCGACCAGTACGTCCTGCAGTCCATCTACGACGACCCCGATGAGATAGCCTTCAACGATGAACCCGAACCGGTGGACAGCATGGAGCGCACCCGCATGGGCAAGCTCGGGCTGCAGCGGGGGCAGGTGTTCTGGTACTGGTACGACTTGGGCGACGACTGGGTACACCGGATCACCGTACTCGCCGTCGGTCAGGCGGAGCCCGGCACGAGGTACCCGAGGGTGGTCGCCCGCGTCGGGGAGAGCCCGCCTCAGTACCGGGATTGGGACGAGGAGTAAGGCGAGGGCCAGTAGGTGACGGAGCGGCTCTTCGGCCTGGCCCAGGGAGCGACACGCATCGTGCCGAAGCAACAGACCTCGCAGCACTTTTCGGGAACCATCGTCGCGGTCAAGGCCCGCATCTGCCTGCTGCGGTCCTTCGACCAGATCAGCCACTCGTACCTTGGGTACGTCCTCGTCCTCGAGGGGACGCTCGATGCTGAGCCCGTGGATGAGCTGCGGATCGCCGTCGCCCCCAAGGACCACGAGAGGCATCGGTTCCGCATCGGCGACCGGGTCGAGGGCATGGCGCTGAAGGTCGCAGATCCACGAACTGAGTGGGCGACGCACCACAAGGCAAGTGGGCTTCGGGCGATAGAGCGGGGCCCTTCGGAGCAGGACGTGCCGGCGAACCCCGACGGCGGCCTCGCCCCGCCGCTGGAGGAGTACCGTGCCCGTGGCCATCGCAGGCTGAACAAGGCCACGCATGAGAAGCACTGCCGCAGATGCCCCTTCGGCCTTGCCATGCCAACCGAGATCATCATCGATCAGTGGGATCCGTCGAGGAAGAGGTGGCGCCTCGAGACTCACTGCTACGGTCCCAGGGACTGCGCGGTGTACCGTGCCGGAAAGCCCCACCGGGTGCCCGGCCGCAAGCCGGGCATGGTGTGGGTGGACGACGACGTGGAGAGGGAGGCCGAATGGTCGGAGGGCTGAGGGCCGGCGGAACGTTGACGACACTCTTCCTACGCGTCTGAAACCATGGCACAGAGGCACGTAGGCGTGGCAATCGACTGAGCCGGCAGGCTCGGACGGGCCCGGCCCATGCTTCTGAGTGACGCTCCGACTTGAGGATACCGCCTCAGACCCGGTCGCGTCGGAGACCGCCCCGGTAACGACCGGCGCCCACCTGAGGGTGCGGTCGGGAGGCATGGCCGCACCCGCCTCATGTTACCCTGAGCGCCAACCTCGCGCAGCGAGCCAGCGAAGGGTCTCCCAACGCTCAGGGGGTTTCCTGGAGTTGCCCTTACCGCGAGCGGACGCTCTGAGGAGGACACTCCCCGGCGAAGATGGGCTTGCTGGCCGCATCTCTCAGGGCACGATCAGGGCCATGGCTCCGGGGTAGTCAATGGCGGAGCGCACCAGCTCTGAGCGTACCCAGGGCCAGGTGCTGCAGCGGTGGTCGGGGGCGATGACGACGGAGCTTTGCAGGTCCAGGGCCGCACCGCGGAGGGCGGTGGCATTGCTGCCTCTCTCGGCGATGAAGTCTCCGTCCACATGATAGGCGCGCAGCACGTTCTTGGCGTACTGCAGGCTGCGGCGTACCTGATCGCGGGAGGGCCCGGCATACAGCACGTCCAGCCCGACATTGAGCTCGGACGCAAGAGCGCCCGCGAGCTTGAGGGCCCGGCCTCCGGCGGCCGTGGGCTCGTACACCAGCAGCATATCGCGCCAGGGCACGAGGTCCTCCTGGCACAGGAGGGTCGGCACCACGGGTCGGCGCAGGATGCTCTGGGCGGTGCGCCCGACGAGGGTCTTGGACACCGCCCCGCGCCGCCCCAGGATCAGCAGGTCCATGGCCAGCGACTGCTCCAGCAGAACGCGAGTGGCCATGCCATTCTGGCGCTGAACGCGGCACGGAACGCCGGCATCCTCGCACATGCGCTGGGCGATGCCGAGATCGTCGTCACCCGGCAGCGGGCCTTCGGTCTCATCGGCGGTCATGGCCTCATTGCGGTCGAGGATGGACAGCGCGTCATCTCTGGGGCTCAGTTCGATCATGTTCTCGGGCCCGATGGGCTCGATCGCCTGCAGCAGATGCAGGCGGGCGCCGACGCCGTCGGCCAGCGCCAGTGTCTCTCGGAGCGCGGTCTCGGAGTGCCGCGAACCGTCAAGTCCGACGAGTAGGTTGTACATTATGGGGGTTATCTGGTGAGCCGGTCCGGTCTCTCGGTGGGCCGGGCTTTCTCCTGACCAAGGTTCGTGAACCCGTATGCCCGGCCTTGCTCTCCGCCCACCAGGGTCTCTTCCGCCTCCTAGGCATATCCTACTGCCGACGCAGCCAAACCACAAAGTTGAACTCCGGCAGGCGTCGGTCCACAACAAACTCCACCGGCTCATTGGTACTCAGGTAGGAGGTACGTTCCACCAGCAGCAGGGGCTCGCCAATCTCCACCGCCAGGTGCCGGGCGTCCCGGGCCGTAGCGGCCGTGGCGGAGATGGTCTGGCGCGACACGGCGATGGTGATACCGTACTCGGCCTGCAAGACCTCGGTCAGCGATTCCCGGGGCCCCAGTCCGCGTTCGACAATGCCGGGCACGCCGTGCTCCGGGAAGTAGCCGGTCTGCAGGCAGAGGGGCTTGTCGTCGGCGAGGCGGACGCGGGTGATGACCACCAGCCTCCGGCCCTCCTCGAGCTTGAGCTCCCGCGCCGCTTCGGGCGCGTCCCGGGCGCCGGCAAGCTCGATGCTCAGTACCTGCGAGCGCGGCGAACGGTCCTTCTCGGCCATGTCCCTGGTGAAGTTCGGGATACGGTTGGCGTCGATGATCTCCTCGCTCAGGGGCGTGGCGTCCAGCACGTACGTCCCCCGGCCCTGACGAGTGGCGATCACGCCCCGCTCCTCCAGCTCCCTGAGCGCCTGCTTGACCGGGGCCAGGCTGACCTCGAAGTGCTCGGCGAGTGCCTCCTGGGTGGGCAACTGGTCCCCCGGCTTGAGGCGACCGGAGCGAATCTGCTGCTCCAAGATCTCCATGATCTGCAGGTAAAGGGGGCCGCTGTCGCGAGGCGACAGCTTGCGCATCCGGACTTCTGCCATCGGCTGCACATCCTCATTTCACGGCTGCCCTGGGTTCGGCAAACCCGGCCGGCACTTCCGTGCGCCTCGCGGCCCTGCAGTTATAAGACCCGAGAAGTCCAAAGTCAAGGGCCAGTGCAACTGACCCGCGTCTACGGCCGCGATACTTCCCGGCCCTCACCGGCTTGAGAGGCGCAGCAAATCCCGTGCCATGCGGACCGAAAGGCGCTCTGCACCTCATCGGTGAGTGGCGCGATCGGGTCCGTATATTCATTATAACAATTTCTTCGCTCCACATCTTGACAACCGATTCGGGCGGCGGTAGACTGACCCGGATTGGTGGTGGTCACAGTTGAGAGCGCCGCGCGAGACATCCTCCTACGGTGAGGCGCTGCGGCTGAGTACCGTGGGGATCACGCTCGCCCTTTGCGTGGCCATCGGGACCGGCGGCGGAGTGTGGCTTGACCGCCATTTCGGGACGGAGCCGCTACTGACGGTGATCGGCTTCTTGCTGGGAACGGCCGCGGGCTTCGTAGAGCTGTTCCGGGCGATCAGGCCTCGCTGAGATGGATGACACACCTGCCATGGATGGCTTCTTCCGACGTACCTACGTCACGACCACCGTGGTTTCCGCGGTGGTCGCGTTGTGGATGTGGGCCGCCGGTCACGGGCACGGTGCGTTGGCTTTCCTGGGTGGGGCGGCGGTGGGGTTGCTCACCCTGAGCGCTCTTGTGTTCGTTGTCAACGCGGTGGTCCGTCCCCCGCAGGAGCGAGTCGGTCCGCGCTGGCCGTATTTCACCCTCCATGTAGGGAAGTTCCTTCTCATCGCCGGGGTGTTTCTGGCCCTCTCGCGTTGGGCCACGGATTCGATGGCCTATGTGGCCGCGGGCTACGGCCTGCCGATTGCGGTCGCGGTACTCAAGACGCTCGGCAATGCGCTGAACAGGCGCCTGGGCGTCGATCGTGGTGAGTCGATGTAGCCCGCGGGCCTCTTGGGAAGTCCCAAGTCCGGTCTCAAGCCGAGACCTGATGATGCCGATTGTGTCTGGGTGATCGTTGTCCGGGGGATCACCTGCGACACCTGCCACTGCCGGGCACTGCGCCCAGTCTGCGCTGCACGGCAGACAACTTGGCCCACGGCCAAGGTACGCCTGCGCCACGCTCCCCGGGTGTTCGCATAGCCGGCGCCATCCCCGATTTCCGCAGGCCGGGTAGGAGAGTATGGAAGAGCATCACGCCACATGGGTCAATGCCCTGGAGTACCTGGTGCCCGAGAGCGCCCGGGGCTTTGTGAACGTCAATGTCATCTCGGCGTGGCTGGTGATCCTGGCGCTGGTGACCCTGGCCTGGCTTGGCACACGCCGGATGGAGCTGCGGCCCACCCGCCGCGCGCAGGTGATCTGGGAGTACATCGTCGAGAGCTTCCTGGGCTTCTGCGAGGGAGTCATCGGCCCCGGAGGTGCCCGGTTCGCACCTTTCCTGGGCACCCTGTTCCTGTACATCGTCGGCCTGAACCTGCTGGGGGTCATCCCCGGCTTCGTCTCGCCCACGGCGTCGCTGGTGATGACCTTCGCGCTCTCGATCCCCACCATCATCTACGTGCAGATCATCGGGTGGCGCGAGCAGGGCTGGCGCTATGTGATGCACTTCGTCGGTGAGCCGTGGTGGCTGGCGCCGCTGAACATCCCGATCCACGTGATCGGCGAGATCGCCCGGCCGCTGTCGTTGGCCGTCCGTCTGTTCGGCAATATCTTCGGCGAAGACACCGTCATCGCCCAGCTCCTGGTGATGTCCGCGGCGTTGTTCGCCAAGTTCTACATCCCGCTGCCCCTGCACTTCCCGATGATCCTGTTCCACATCTTCGTCAGCTTCGTGCAGGCCCTGGTGTTCATGATGCTTGCCGCCGCGTATATCGGCGGAGCGCTGCCGCACGACGAACACGCCCACGAAGACGGACACGCCCCGGCATGTCCGGCGCCCGATGCGGCGTAGGGTCGTCCCGGGCCGACAACAGTCAGACACGCGCCGCCCACGGCGGCGCTTGCCGTGAAGACAACAACCCCAGGACGTGACAAGTTAGAGGGAGGCCACAAATGCTCTACGGAGCCGCATTGGCGATCGCAGTCGGACTAGGCTTGCCGCTGGCAGTCATCGGCGCAGCCCTCGGTCAGGGCAAAGCCGCGGCCGCGGCCATGGAAGGAATCGCCCGCCAGCCGGATGCCTCCGGCGACATCCGCTTCGCTCTGATCCTTTCCCTGTCTCTGATCGAATCGCTGGTCATCTACGCGCTGCTCATCTTCTTCATGCTCTACGGCAAGCTGCCGGGAGTCATGGAGGTGCTGGGCCAGGCCGCGGGTGCCGTCACCGGCGCCGGCCACTAGATGCTCAGAGGGGCGCGCTTGTTGACGCCCCAAGCACGTCCTGGGGCTCGTCCCCGCCGTCAGTGAGCGTCCCGCCCTGCGGGATCGCCGCCGGGCCGTGGCACCGACCCGAAACGAACCTCCGTGCCGTGCTCGTCGGTCTGGGGCGGAGCTTGGCCAGTCAGTAACCGCAAGTACCTACCTGTGTGCGCCGTGCAGCCACGGACGCCCAACACGCACACAGACCGGGGGCCGGAGCGATACCATGGATGCCGTGAGGTCAATCCTACACGACCTGCATATCGAGCCCGGCGCTCTGTTTGTCAACATCATCAGCTTCCTGCTCTTGCTGTGGCTCATGAAGAGAGTCCTCTTCAAGCCGGTGACCCACTTTATGGACCAGCGCAAGCAGCAAGTGGCGGGGATGATCGACCAGGCCGAGGCCGACCGCGAGGCGGCCAGGCAGGAGCGCCGGCAGATCGAGGATAGCAGGGCCGAGCAGTTGAGGGCCGCCCAGGAGCACGCCGAGCGAGCCAGGGAGCAGGCCCACCAGGAGGCCGAGGAACTCAGGGCGGCCGCCCGTGAGCGCGCCCGCGAGACCGAGCGCACCGGGCATGCTCAGGTGGAGCGCGAGCGCGAAGAGGCCGGGAAGCTACTGAAGAACGAGCTGGCCCAATCCGCCTCCGCCATGTGCGCGCGGATACTTACCTCCACTTTGACCGCCGAGCGCCACCGGGCCCTCCTGGAGCAGTTCATCGCCGACATCGAGCAGATGGCGGACAGCGAGAGAGCGTCTCAATGATTGACCGCAGTCTGATCAGGAGATATGTGGCCGCCGTCCACCGCCTGGCCCAGCACGAGGGCAAGGTTGACGTGGTACGCGACCAGCTCGTGCGGCTGCAGGAGGCGGTGACCGCCGACCCGCGTACGCTCCGCGTGCTTAGCCACCCCGACATCGCGGCGGCCGACAAGAGAGCGCTCCTGTTGGCCGTGGTCGGAGAGGCCCCCACCGATATTGTGCGGGGACTTATCGACGTGGTGCTGGACAAGGAGCGCGTCGAGGTTCTCCAGGGCGCCGCGGACGTCTTCATCGAGCTGGCCGATGAGGCCGCCGGTGTGGTCCGGGCCAGTATCGAGGTGGCCTGGGAGCCGGACGAGGCGCTCAGGCGGCGGATGCAGGAGGCCCTGACCAGGCTGGTCGGCGCTCCCGTGGTCATCGACTACCACCTGCGCCCCGAGCTGATCGCGGGGGCCCGGGTCCACGTGGGCGGGCGCCTCATCGACGGCTCTCTGAGCGGGCGCCTGGGGCAGATGCTGGACAAGATCCACGCCGCGCCCTATCGGCAGGAGACCTCTGCCTAGAAGTCCGGCCGGAAACCACACCTTCGCCGGGAATGTCATTCTGAGAGCGTCCGCTCCCGGAGGGAGCAGCTCGAAGAATCTCCTGGCATTCAGCGAGATTCTTCGCTATCTCGCT